>NZ_BAABFC010000012.1:0-370015 GCF_039540575.1 Pseudaeromonas paramecii | reverse complement strand
GACTTCAACCTCTGCGAGTGCCCACACAGATTGCTTGAATTGAATTGTTAAAGAGCGGTTCGACCCGGTTTCACCGGCGTCGTGGGATGCGCATCTTACTCGCTTCCCGCTTTGAGTCAAGCGCTATTTTCTCGCCGCTTTCCTCTGCTGCCGGGCTGAGCCCTGACAACGAGGGCGCATTATAGAGACCTCGACAAACCTGGCAAGGGCTATTTCGCGAAAAAACGCCCTTGCCAGTCCGTTTGCTCACCCCTTAGCCAATCAGCAGATAATGCGAGCAATTAAGGCCTTGTTTGGCGCTGCAAACCCATCCGCCGGCGGCCCTTTTCTGCGCCCTGCTCTACACTTGTTCGCTATCGGATGGTTTTTCATTTGTAGAGGGTGATCACCTTTTGGGCTTCGGGTAACATAGCGCCCCTTTTTTGGCGTCTTCTGTTGTATTGGTTTGGAGTAGTAGATGGCATTTGGTCTTGGCCAGCGTTGGATTAGTGATACCGAGACGGATCTCGGATTGGGTACTGTGGTTGCTGTCGATGGACGCATGGTGACCCTGCTGTTTCCCGCCAGCGGTGAGAACCGCATCTATGCCAAGGAAGATGCCCCGGTCACCCGCGTGCAGTTTCATGCCGGTGACACCATCACCAGCCACGAAGAGTGGACGCTGAAGGTAGAAACAGTAGAAGAGCAGCAGGGCCTGCTGACCTACCATGGCATCCGTCAGGACACCGGCGAGCCCGAGAGCCTCAAAGAGGTGTTCCTCAGCAACTTCCTCAAGTTCAACAAGCCACAGGATCGCCTGTTCGCCGGTCAAGTGGAGCGGCTGTCGCGCTTTAGCCTGCGTTATCAGGCCCTCACCCACCAGCACGCCCGCCGCCTGAGCCCCACCCGCGGCTTGGCCGGCGGTCGGGTCAGCCTGATCCCTCATCAGCTGCACATCGCCCGGGAAGTGGGCCAGCGCCATGCGCCGCGGGTACTGCTGGCCGACGAGGTGGGGCTGGGCAAGACCATCGAGGCCGGCATGATCATTCACCAGCAGCTGCTGGGGGGGCGCGCCCAGCGGGTGCTGATCCTGGTGCCCGAGACCCTGCAATACCAGTGGCTCATTGAGATGCGTCGGCGCTTCAACCTGCATTTTGCCCTGTTTGATGAGGAGCGCTGCATCGAGGCCGCACACGAGGCCGACAACCCCTTCGACAGCGAACAGCTGGTGATCTGCAGCCTGGACTGGCTGCGCAAGAAGCGAGCCCGCTTCGATGAGGTCCACGACACCCAGTGGGATCTGCTGGTGGTGGACGAGGCGCACCATCTGGAGTGGAGTGAATCGACCCCCAGCCGCGCCTATCAGATCGTCGAAGCCCTGGCCGAAGAGATCCCCGGTGTGCTGCTGCTGACCGCCACGCCGGATCAGTTGGGCCATGAGAGTCACTTTGCCCGCCTGCGCCTGCTAGATCCCGAGCGTTTCTATGATTACGACGCCTTTCTGGCCGAGGAGCAGTCCTACGGTCAGGTGGCCGATGCAGCCCAGGCGCTGCTCAGTGGCGACGCCTTGACCGCCGACCAGCAGGCGGTGCTGTCCGACTGCCTGGGGCAGACGGTCCCGGCTCAGCCCGACGAACTCAGCCGGCAGCAACTGCTGGGCGAACTGCTGGATCGCCACGGCACCGGCCGTATTCTGTTCCGCAACACCCGTGCCTCCATCAGTGGCTTCCCCGAGCGAGTGCTGGATGCCGTGGGACTGCCCCTGCCCGAGCAATACAAGACAGCCGCACGGGTGATGGGCATGATGGGCGGCAGCAGCGGTGACGCCGAAGCCCAGGCGCGACGCGCCCTCTACCCGGAGAAGATCTTCGCCCAGTTTGAGGGGGATGATGCCTCCTGGACCCGCTTCGACCCGCGGGTGGACTGGTTGCTGGAGCTGCTCAAGGCTGCCCGCCATGAGAAGGTGCTGGTGATCTGCTCCGAAGCCGCCACCGCACTGACCCTGGAAAACGCCCTGCGCACCCGCGAGGGGATCCGCGGTGCCGTGTTCCACGAGGGCATGAGCCTGCTGGAGCGGGACAAGGCCGCCGCCTACTTCGCCCAGACCGAGGGCGGCGCCCAAGTATTGCTCTGCTCCGAGATCGGCTCAGAAGGGCGCAACTTCCAGTTTGCCAGCCACCTGGTGCTGTTCGATCTGCCGCTGAACCCGGATCTGCTGGAGCAACGCATCGGCCGCCTGGACCGCATCGGCCAGCTCAACCGGGTACAGATCCATGTCCCCTACCTGCAGGGCACTCCCCAGGCCCTGCTGCTGCGTTGGTATCATGAAGGGCTAGGCGCCTTCGAGCAGACCTGCCCCACCGGCCGCCCGGTGTTTGAGGCGGTGCGGGACAGCCTGTTCGCCCTGCTGGCCACAAGCCAGGGAGAAGATGACGCCGCCTTTGCCGAGCTGCTGGCGACGACCCAGGCGCAGCATCAGGCCCTCAAGGCCAAGCTGGAGCAGGGCCGGGATCGCCTGCTGGAGATCCACTCCTCCGGCGGTCAATCGGCCCATGCCCTGGTGGCCCAGCTGGACGAGGAGGACGATGACACCAGCCTGGTGAGCTTCGCCCTGCAGCTGTTCGATGACATCGGCATCAATCAGGACGATCGTGGTGAAGACGCCATCGTGCTGACTCCGGGCGATCACATGTTGGTGCCCAGCTTCCCCGGCCTGCCTGCCGAAGGCTGCACCGTCACCTTCGAGCGCAACACGGCGCTGAGCCGGGAAGATCTCACCTTCCTGACCTGGGATCACCCCATGATCCGCGGCGGCATCGATCTCATTCTCTCCAGCGAGATCGGCAGCAATGCCGTGGCCCTGTTGAAAAACCAGAGCCTGCCCGCCGGCACCCCCCTGCTGGAGCTGATCTTCGTCGCCGAATCTGCGGTGCATCCCCAGCTCTATCGCTTCCTGCCCCCCACCCCCATCCGGCTGCTGCTGGACAAGGCGGGCAACGATCTGGCGGCCAAGGTAAGCTTCGAGGCCCTGAGCCGTCAGCTCACCCCCATCAACCGCCACCTGGCCAGCAAGCTGGTGGGGGCCTCCCAGGCGCTGATCCACGGTCTCATCGCCCAGGGTGAGACCCTGGCCGCCCCGCGGGTGGCGGAGATCACCGCCGCCGCCCAGGCGCGCATGAGCCAGGCGCTGGACGGGGAGCTGCAGCGACTGCAGGCCCTGCAGGCGGTCAACCCCTCGGTGCGGGCCAGCGAATTGCAGCATCTGGTGGAGCTCAAAGACGAATTGACTCACCAGATCCAGCAGACCCAGCTTAAACTGGACGCCATCCGTTTTGTGGTGATCACCCATCAGTAAGGGGGCCTGGCCCCCTCGTGTGCAGAAGAGACGATGAGTACCTTTATCTACCAGCCGCCCATGGAGCCCTATCTGGACATCCTGTTCGAGGATGACCACATCATAGTGCTCAACAAGCCCAGCGGACTGCTCAGCGTACCGGGCAAGGCCGCCGAGCACTTCGACAGCCTCGCCTCCCGGGTCAAGGCCCGCTATCCAGAGGCCGGCTGCGTCCATCGGCTGGACATGGGCACCTCAGGGGTCATCGTCATGGCCAAGACGGCCCAGGCCACCAGCGCATTGGGCCGCCAGTTCCAGGATCGCAAGACCGAGAAGGTCTACTACGCCTGGGTCGCCGGCCAGGTGGCCAAGGGCGAAGGCACCATAGATCTGCCATTGTGCGTGGATTGGGAGCGCCGCCCGCTGCAGCACGTCAACTATGAACACGGGCGCCGCGCCATCACCCACTGGATCCGCCAGAAGGTGGAAGCCGACCGCACCCTGATGCGGCTACGGCCCATCACGGGGCGCTCCCATCAGCTGCGGGTGCACATGATGGAGCTGGGCCACCCCATTCTGGGTGACCATCTCTATGCGCCGCAACAAATTCAGCAGGCGGCCCCCCATCTGCTGTTGCATGC
The DNA here is from genome assembly GCF_039540575.1 of Pseudaeromonas paramecii. Classification (NCBI taxonomy): domain Bacteria; kingdom Pseudomonadati; phylum Pseudomonadota; class Gammaproteobacteria; order Aeromonadales; family Aeromonadaceae; genus Pseudaeromonas; species Pseudaeromonas paramecii. The sequence continues at coordinate 366,061 of NZ_BAABFC010000012.1, read as the reverse complement.
GGCCCTGCTCAAGATCCATCATCCGGTGAGTGGCGAACGCCTCACCTTCGAGGCCCCCGCTCCCTTCGACATGTAGCCGCCTGCCGGGTAAGGAGACCCCATGCCAAGATGTCTGCTCGTCCTGTTACTGCTGCTGTGCCCCTGGTTGGCCCAGGCGGAGGAAGAGGTGAACGTGGATGAGGTCTACTGGCAGGATCAGGACTGGCAGCAATACGGCGAGGCCAAGCAGGTGGGCAGCCAGCTCACCCTCTGGCACAAGACCAATCAGGGCTACCGGCTGGGCCTGGCCCTGTTGCTGCCCGACTGGCAGCAGGTCAGCCAACTGCTGCCGCTGAGTCATGCCCTGAACGAACTGGGCTTTGATACCCTCACCATGCTGCCCAGCCCCCGCCAGCAGGACCTGGACCCCGGCAGCGAGGCAGATCAGCAAAAGGTGCAGGAGTTCCGCCAGCTGTGGGCCGAGCAGGTGAAGGATCTGCAGAAAAACGCCGGCGACGGCAGCGGTCAGCACCTGCTGGTGGCCCAGGGCAGCAGTGCCGCCTGGCTCGCGAGCCTGCTGGCGGCCCAGCAACTTCCCGCCCCCGATGCCCTGCTGCTGCTGGATGCCGCCTACCCCGCGAAAGATGCCAATGCCGTGATGGCGCGCGAAATTGCCCAGCTGCCGGTGCCTGTGCTGGATCTCTACAACAGTACGCCCCATCCCTGGCGACTGGATGCCGCCCAGGCCCGTCAGCTGGAGGTGCGGCGCAGCAATAAGCTGGACTGGCGGCAGCAAGGCTATCGGCAGCCCAGCCAGTGGGCCAATCAGGTCAAAGGCTGGTTGCATCATCTGGGCTGGCAATAAGGATTCCCCATGACCACCCGCATCGTCTTTTTGGACCGTCAGAGCCTGCCCTCCCATATCCGGCTGCGCCGTCCTACCTTCCCCCATGACTGGCAAGACTATCCCCGGACCCCACCCGATGAGGTAGTGGCGCGGCTGCAGGGTGCCCAATTGGCCATCACCAACAAGGTGCGGCTCGGCGCCGAACAGCTGGCCCAGTTGCCGGATCTCAGGCTCATCGCCGTGGCGGCCACCGGCACGGATCACATCGATCTGACCGCCTGCCGGGACCGCGGCATCGCCGTGTGCAACATACAGCAATACGCGGTGCATTCGGTGGCCGAACACACTCTCGGGCTGATGCTGGCCCTGGCGCGCAACCTGGTGCCCTATCAGCAGGATCTGCTGGCCGGCGCCTGGCAGGCCAGCCCGCAGTTTTGCTATCTGGGCCATCATCCCATTCACGATCTGGCGGGCAAGACGCTAGGCATTATCGGTGGCGGCAGCCTGGGGCAGGCGGTGGCCAAGCTGGCCCGCGCCATCGGCATGCAGGTACTACTGGCCGGGCGCAAGGGACAGGCAGCCGGTGAAGGCAGAACGGCATTCGATGAGGTACTACGCCAGGCCGATGTGCTGAGCCTGCACTGTCCGCTGACGAACGAGACCCGCGGTCTTATCGGCGCCACTGAGCTAGGGCAGATGAAAGACACCGCCTGGCTGATCAACACGGCCCGGGGCGGCATAGTGGACGAGTCGGCCCTGCTGGAAGCCCTCAACAACGGCCGGCTGGCCGGCGCCGCCTGTGATGTGGCGAGCCAGGAGCCACCGCCGGCGGACAGCCCGCTGATGCAGGCCCTGCGCGGCGGCAAGCTGCTGCTCACCCCCCACGTGGCCTGGGCCAGCGATGAGGCGATGCAGACCCTGGCGGATCAGCTGATCGACAACCTGGAGGCCTTTATGGCCGGCGAACCCCTCAGACGCGTCGACTAGCCGTCCGATCAGCGCATGCCGCGTGCCTGCTTGATCAGCTCCCAGGCCTGCTGTATCTCCTGGGCCTTCTCCTTGGCCATGTTCATCATCTCTGGCGGCAGACCGCGGGCCGCCAGCTTGTCCGGGTGATGCTTGCTCATCTGCTTGCGATAGGCCTTCTTCACCTCGGCGTCGGACACCTCGGCCGCCACCCCCAGGATGGTATAGGCATCCGCCAGCTGATCCCGCCTTGGTGGTGCCTGATAAGCCCTGCCCTGCTGATGCTGCGACCGGCTCTGCCGGGCGGAAGAAAAATTGAACTCCGCCTGGGCCATGGCCAGGAACTGCTCCAGCTCCCAGCGGGAGAAGCCCAAGAGCTCCGCCACCTCCAGCAGACGCTGGCGCTGCTCGGTGGTGGGCTGACCATCGGCAAAGGCCGCCTGCAGCTGCACCTCGAGAAACACCCGCAGCAGATCCTGCTGTCCGCGGCAGGCATGGCGAAAACTGCTGAGGGTCTCCTCCAGCGGAAAGTCCGCCAGCTTGCCCTGGCGAAAAGAGTCCTGGGCCTCGGTGCGCATCTGACCCGTCAGCCCCATGCGATCCATGAACCAGCTGGCGGCGCGGATCTGCTGCTCGCTGACCCGGCCGGCCCCCTTGGCTACATGGCCCATGACGGCGAAAGTGGTATGCAGAAAAACCGCCTGCTGCTGCACATCCGGCTGACGCCGCCAACCAAAGGACTGCTGACGACGGGCCACCTGATCGTACAGGTGACCAATCCACAGCCCCAGCAGGGCGCCGGGCAGGTGCAGCAGCCAGAAGCCCAGCAAGAAACCGATAAGCTTGCCCATTATGCTCCTTGCTCCTGCCGCAGACGCGCATCCAGTGCCGCCAGGCGGGCCGGTGTGCCCACATCTTCCCAGTCCCGATCCACACAGGCGCCCGCCAACTGACCGGCGGCAATCCAGCGCTCAAACAGAGGCCGCAGCGGCGCCCTCCCCAGCGGCTCCTCAGCAAAGGCTTCCGGCCGATAACAGGCCAGGCCACTGAAGGTGTAGCTGGGCTGATCCGCTGTTTTAATCGCCACGCGCCCCTGTGTCAGGGCAAAGTCCCCCGCGGGATGCTGAGGCGGGTTGGCCACCAGCCACAGATGCCCCAGGGCCGCCGCCGGCAGGGGGCACAACAAGGGACCGTAATCCCCCGCCAGCCAGATGTCGCCGTTCACCACCCAGAAGGGCTCCTCCCCTAGCAAGGGCAGGGCTTGGCGGATGCCTCCGGCGGTCTCCAGGCCGCCCGGTGCCTCCGGTGACCAGGCGATCTGCACGCCGAACTGCTGCCCATCCCCCAAGGCCGCCTCCAGCTGGTCACCCAGCCAGGCGTGGTTAATGACAATCTCTGTGATGCCAGCGGCCTTGAGTTTCTCGATATGCCAGACGATGAGCGGCTTGCCCGCCACCGACAGCAGCGGCTTGGGCAGCTGGTCGGTCAGCGGGCGCATCCGCTCCCCCCGCCCGGCCGCCAGTATCATGGCGCGCATTGCAGCTCCTTGTGCGTCAGCACCCGGGTACTCAGCCAATGGGCCAGATCCTGCAAGGGTTCATGACGCTGGGCCACCTGCAGCACGTAATCCAGGGTACGAGGAATGTCGGGGAGGTAGCCCGGCTTGCCGTCCCTGTGGTGGAGGCGGGCAAAGATCCCCGCCGCCTTGAGGTGGCGCTGCAGGCCGGTGAGATCGAAGGCGTAGGCAAACTCGTCCCGCGAATAGCCCGCCAGTAACCCGGCGGCCTGATACAGACCGTAAGCCTGGCTCTGGCCATCCTGGATCACAGCATCGGGCCAGCGGATATAGCAATCCCGCAGCAAGGAGACCAGATCGTAGGTCAAGGGGCCGCGCACCATGTCCTGAAAGTCCAGCAGGGCCAGGGCCTCGTCGTCCACCACCATCAGGTTGCGGCTGTGGTAGTCCCGGTGCATGGCCACCTGGGGTTGGGCTAGGTTGTTGTCGGTGAGGCAGGCAAAGCCGTCCGCCAGCAGCTGACGCTCGGCGCGGGAGAGTGTCAGCCCCAGGTGCCGCTCCAGCAGCCATTGCGGGAAGATGCTGTTCTCCACCGCCATGAAGTCGACATCGAAGGCCGGCAGTTGGGCGGCCAGCGGTAGCTGGGCCAGGCGGGGCAACACGGCGATGGCCTTGGCGTACCAGGCCGCCACCGTCTGATCATTCAGCTCGGCCAGCAGTTGCCGATCCCCCAGATCGGTCACCGCCAGGAAGCCCTGCTGCAGATCGGCCTGACGGACCCGGGGCGCCGGTATGCCGGCCGCGGCCAGGGCGCCGGCCACCTGGATAAAGGCCCCGTTCTTCTCGGTCTGGGGCGGCGCATCCACCCAGATGAGGCCACCACCACGGTAGTAGCGACGAAAACTGGCATCGCCGGAGATCAGGGTGAGCTGCAAAGCGGGATCCGCCAGTTGTTGGCGCGCCCAGTGGGTCAGAAGAGTCTGTCTGGATTGGTTCATGAGGAGTTGTTGCGGGCCGTTAGCCCTGACACAAAGAATGCATTATCATAAGCGGCTAACATAATGTAATGCCCGGCAAAGCACAACCAAGCCCCCAGGCGACCGGGCCCTTGCAAGGACCATTTTTGGACGATGCGTAACCCCACCTCAGGTCTCTCCGCCCTCTTGCTGACATCGCTTTTCTGGGCACCTGTCTCCCAGGCGCAACTGCAGCTGGGTGCCGGGGTGTTTGACGAGCGCTGCTACCCCAACGTCCCGCCACTGGTGCAGGCCGATGCCAACGAGAAGGCCCAACCGGTGGAGGTGACCTCCGACCGCGCCGAGGCCACCCAGCAGGGCAAGGCCGTCTATGAGGGCGATGTGGAGGTCAAGCAGGGCCTCAAGCTGTTCAGTTCCCAGTATACGGAATTGGATCAGCAGACCCGGCAGGTCACCGCCCGCGGCGACATCCGCTACAAGGACGGCAGCGTCACCCTGGTGAGCCAGGGCGAACTCAAGGGCGATCTCAACAGTCGGGAGTCCACCATCAGCCAGGCCAGCTACCAGCTGCACGGCTCGCCGGCTCGCGGTCAGGCCAAGCTGATTGAGCTCAACGAAAAAGAGAGCTCGGTCAAACTCAGCGGCGCCGAATTCACCACCTGCCCACCGGGCCAGGAGATGTGGAAGCTCAAGGCCAGCGAGGTCTCCCTGGATCAGGACGAGGTGTTCGGAGAGGCCTGGAATGCCACCCTGTGGCTCAAGGATGTCCCCGTTTTCTACGTGCCCTACATGAGCTTCCCCATCAAGGATGAGCGCAAGTCCGGGCTGCTTTACCCCACCATGGGCTACTCCAACCGGGATGGGGTGGACTTTGCCCAGCCCATCTACTGGAATATCGCTCCCAACTACGACATGACCTTCACGCCGCGCTACATCCAGGAGCGCGGCACCATGGCCCGTAGCGAGTTCCGTTACCTGCCGGTGGCAGGGAATGAGGGCAGCCTGTATGGCGAATGGCTGGGCAATGATCGCCAGCTGGATGACAGTCGCTGGCTGGTCAATGTCCGCCACCAGACCCTGGCCATGGATGATGCACTGCGCTTCAAGGTGGACTACACCCGGGTGACGCAGGACGACTACAACTACTTCAACGACCTCTCCCCCTCGGTAGGCACCCTAGTGGACAACCAGCTGCAGCAATCCATGCGGCTGGGCTACTACCAACCCAACTGGAATTTTACAGGCGAGGCGCGGGACTATCAGATCCTGCTGGCCGATACCGTACTGCCCCACAAGCTGCTGCCACGGCTCAACTTCAACGCCTACTCCCCGTCGACCAAGTACGATCTGGCGCTGCAGTCAGAGTTCTCTAACTTCGATCACGATGATGCCGGCTTCTACCGTGGGCAGCGCTTCCATCTCGAGCCTCAGCTCAATCTGCCGCTGCTGGCCGCGCCCGGCTATCAGCTCGATAGCCAGTTCCGCCTGATGTATACCCACTATCAGCAGCAGCTGCCGGAGGATTACGACAGCAACCTGGTGGCACTGGGACTCAATCACCTGGATGAACAGGTGGATCGAGCGCTGCCGTCGGTGCGGGTCGCCGGCAAGCTGATCTTCGATCGGCAGGATTACTGGCAGAACCGGCCCTTCACCCAGACGCTGGAGCCGCAGTTCCAATACCTGTATGTGCCCTACCGCAATCAGGACAATATCGGTCTGTATGACACCACCACCCTGCGCCAAGAGTACTACAGCCTGTTCAGCGATCGTCGCTATGCCGGCCTGGATCGCATCAGCGATGCCAACCGGGTGAGCGTCGGGGCGACCAGCCGGGTATTTGATGCCGAAGGTACGGAACGGGTACGCCTGACCCTGGGGCAGTCCTACGATCTGGTGCGGCCCAAGGTGACCTTCTATCCCAAGGAGGTGGTGAGCACCAACTCGCGTTCACTACTCTCCTTCCGGGGTGATGTCCGCCCCTTGCACCACTGGTTCGGTCATACCGGCGTGGAGTATGACACAGAGCAAAACCGCTTCTCCTCCGGCAGTGCCGCCGTCGAGTATCAGCATGAAGAGTGGCTCGGCCAGATCAACTACCGCTATGTGCGGGAGGGTAACCTGAGCTTAAGCGATCCCGACGAGGTGACCGATATCAGTCAGTTGGGCCTGCTGGCCCGGCTGCCGGTGGCGGATAGCTGGCAGCTCATCGGCGCACATTACACAGATCTGCAACAAAGCACCGCCCTGGACTCCCTGATCGGCATCCGCTACGACGCCTGTTGCTGGAGCCTCAATCTGGCCTTTGAACGCCATCGCCGGCCGGACAACGCCAGCCTGACCGCCGAGACCGAAAACAAACTGGGTCTGCAATTTGAACTCAAGGGGCTGGGAAGCATCGGCTCGGGTACCGACTTTACGCTGGATACCCGCTTGTTGCCTTACAGCCGCCCGTTTAACCTCAACGATTAATCATCGGCCACCACCGGGAAGTCATCGATATGAAGAAACCCCTTTTCCACTGGTTCAGCGCTGCCCTGCTGGCCTTGGGTAGTCTGAGCCTCCACGCCGCACCGCAACCCCTGGATCGGGTCGTTGCCGTGGTGAATAAGGACGTCGTCCTGCAAAGCGAGCTGGACAACCTGCTCACCAAGGTGCAGCGGGATGCCCAGCGCCACAATCAAGCGCTGCCACCCTACGAGCAACTGCGCAAGCAGGCGCTGGAGAGCCTGATCGGCGACAGCCTGGTGCTGCAGCTGGCCGATCAACAGGGGTTGCAGGTGACCGACTCCCAGCTGGATCAAGCCATCTCGTCCATGGCCGCCGAACAGAACACCAGTGTCGAAGCCCTGCTCAAGCAGGCCGAGCAGGATGGTCAGAGCCCAGCCCAGTTCCGTGAAGAGTTTAGGCGCGAGATGCTGATGAGCGAGGTGCGTCGCAACCAGATGCGTCAACGGATCAACATCTCCGAACAGGAGGTGCAGCAGGTGGTCAAGTTGCTGCAACAACAGGGCGACAAGGAGCAGCAGTACCATATCGGCCACATTCTGCTTTCCCTCTCCCCCTCCGCCGACAGCGCCGAGCAGCAACGGGTCGCCGACAAGGCCGCCCAGATCATGGCCGCCTTGAAAAACGGCGCCGACTTCAAGCAGCTGGCCATTGCCGAGAGCGCCGGCCCCAAGGCCCTGCAAGGGGGTGACTGGGGCTGGCTAACCCTGGAGGCCATGCCGACCCTGCTGGCCGAAGCCGCCAAGGATGCCAAGAAGGGCGACGTGGTGGGCCCGCTGCGCTCGGGCGCCGGCCTACACATCGTCAAGATCTTCGACACCAAGGGCGTGCAGCAGGTCACCAGCATGGAGGTGAATGCCCGCCATATCCTGATCAAACCCTCCATCATACTGACCGATGACAAGGCCAAGGAGATCCTCGCCGGCCTGGCCCGGGACATCCGCTCCGGCAAGAGCAGCTTTGCCAAGCTGGCCCAGCAGTACTCCGAAGACCCGGGTTCTGCGGTGCAAGGTGGCGAGCTGGGCTGGGCCAGCCCGGACATGTACGTGCCTGAATTCGCCGCCATGGTGAAGAAGCTGCCCCTGGGCCAAGTGAGTGAGCCGTTCCGCACCGTACACGGCTGGCACATCGTCGAGGTGGAAGATCGCCGGGTGCAGGACGCCACCAGCCAGGCCATGGAGAACCGTGCCTATCAGCTCATCTACAACCGCCGTTTCGCCGAAGAGGCCCAAAGCTGGATGGATGAGCTGCGCGATGGCGCCTACGTCAACATCATTGATAGCAACAAGGGGGCCTGATGCAGCCGGTCCCCCGCATCGTCATCACCCCGGGAGAGCCCGCCGGCATAGGTCCGGATCTCATCCTGGGGTTAACTGATCAGGCCTGGCCTGTGGCCCTGGTGGTGGTGGCCGATCCCCAGCTGCTGGCCGAGCGAGCCCGTCTGCTGGGCCGTAGCCTGCAGATCGAGCCCTATGATCCGAGCCAGCCCGCCCGGCCCCAACCGGCCGGTCTGCTGACGGTGCTGCCGGTAGCGCTGCAAGGCGAGGTGACCCCAGGGCGGCTCAACGTGGCCAACGGCCCTTACGTGCTGCAGACCCTGCAACGGGCCGCCGAAGGCGCCCTGAGTGGCGAGTTTGCCGCCCTGGTGACGGGACCGGTGCACAAGGGCATCATCAACGAGGCCGGCGTGCCCTTCAGCGGCCACACCGAGTTCTTCGCCGAGCTGGCGCAATGCGATCAGGTGGTGATGATGCTGGCCACGGAGGGACTGCGCGTGGCACTGGCCACCACCCACCTGCCCTTGAAGGATGTCGCCGCCGCCATCACCCAGGCCAGCCTGGGCCGCACCCTGGACATACTGCAACAGGATTTGCAGCGCCAGTTTGGCTTGCCCCGGCCGCGCATCTATGTCTGCGGCCTCAACCCCCATGCCGGCGAAAGCGGCCACATGGGACGGGAAGAGATCGAGGTGATCGAGCCGCTACTGGAACAAAAACGTACCCAGGGCATGGATCTGGTGGGCCCCTTGCCCGCCGATACCCTGTTCCAGGACAAATATCTGCGCCACGCCGATGCGGTGTTGGCCATGTACCACGACCAGGGATTGCCGGTACTCAAATACAAAGGCTTTGGACGAGCCGTCAACATCACCCTGGGCCTGCCCTTCATCCGCACCTCGGTGGATCACGGCACCGCCCTCGAACTGGCCGGCCGCGGCCAGGCCGACATGGGCAGCCTGCTCACCGCCCTGCAGCAGGCCATCAGCATGGTAAACACACGCAATGAGTAACGACAAGGTTCACCAGGGCCACCGCGCCCGTAAGCGCTTCGGCCAAAACTTCCTCCACGACGACTACACCATAGATGCCATCGTCTCGGCCATTCACCCGCAAAAAGAAGACATCATGGTGGAAATCGGTCCGGGCCTGGGGGCGCTGACCGAGCCGGTCGCCTCCCAGGTGGACAAGCTGCAGGTGGTGGAGCTGGACCGGGATCTGGCCGCCCGCCTGCGGGAGCATCCCACCCTCAAGGACAAGCTGGTGGTGCACGAGGCCGATGCCATGCGCTTCGACTTCTCCGCCCTGGCCCAGCCGGGCCGCCGGCTGCGGGTGTTCGGCAACCTGCCCTACAACATCTCCACCCCGCTGATGTTCCACCTGCTGGAAACGGCGCCGCAGATCAGCGACATGCACTTCATGCTGCAAAAGGAAGTGGTGGAGCGGCTGGCCGCCGGCCCTGGCAGCAAGGCCTACGGCCGGCTGAGTGTCATGGCCCACTATTACTGCAAGGTGATCCCTGTGCTGCAGGTGGGTCCCGAGGCCTTCAAGCCCGCCCCCAAGGTGGACTCGGCGGTGGTGCGGCTGGTGCCTCACGAGACCCTGCCCTTCCCGGCCAAGAACCTCAACCACCTGTCCCGGGTCTGTACCGAGGGCTTTGGCCAGCGGCGCAAGACCATCCGCAACTGCTTTCGCAACTTCATCACGCCGGAGCAATTGACCGAGCTGGGCATAGATCCTAATCTGCGACCAGAGAACCTCTCCCTGGCCCAGTTTGTCGAGATCGCCAACTGGTTGACCGACCACCAAGAAGGATAAGCATGCCGAGCCGTCTGCAGATCCGCGCCACCCCCCAGTATCAGGCCGAGCTGTCGAATGCCGATGAGGCCCACTACTGCTTCATCTATCACATCGAGATAGTCAATCAGGGGGCTGAGCGAGTCCAGCTATTGGAGCGGGAATGGCTCATCACGGACGGTGATGGCCAGCAGCAGACGGTGCGTGGCCCGGGCGTGGTGGGGGAGCAGCCGTTCATCGCCCCCGGCGAGACCTTCGACTACCACAGCAGCGTCACCCTGCGCACCCCGCTGGGTTTCATGACCGGCTTCTATCAATTCCAGGATCAGCAGGGGCGCCTGTTCAAGGCCGAAATCCCCCTGTTTACCCTGGCAGTCCCCCATCTGCTGCATTAAGCGTCTGGTTGTATGGCTATCTATTGCGTTGGAGATGTTCAGGGCTGCCTGGACGAATTGCTGGCCTTACTGGCGCTGGCCCGTTTTGATGAACGCCGGGATGAGTTGTGGCTCACCGGCGATCTGGTGGCCCGCGGCCCCAAATCGCTGGAGACGCTGCGCTTTGTGAAGGGATTGGGAACCCAGGCCACCACAGTGCTGGGCAACCATGATCTGCACCTGCTGGCCACGGCCGCCGGCCATGCGCAACCCAAGAAGAAAGACCGGCTGGACGCCCTGTTTGCGGCGCCGGACCGAGACGACTTGCTGGGCTGGTTGCGCCACCGCCCACTGCTGGCCGAACACCCCAAGGTGCCCTTGATGATGTGCCACGCTGGCCTGTCGCCCCAGTGGGACATGCATCGCGCCCGGGAGGCCGCCCGGGAGGTGGAGGCCCTGCTGCAGAGCGACCACGCCGACTGGCTGTTGTGCCACATGTACGGCAACGAGCCGGCCCACTGGGACGATCGCCTGGCGGGACTGCCACGCTGGCGCTACATCATCAACTGCTTTACCCGCATGCGCTTCTGCTATCCCGATGGCCGGCTGGACTACCGCGCCAAGGGCTCCCCCACGCAACCGCCCCCCGGCCTGCGGCCCTGGTTCGAGCTGCGGCCTCGCACCGAGGGTGAACCCACCCTGCTATTTGGTCACTGGGCTGCTCTGATGGGCCATTGCCAGGTGCCGGAGATCTACGCATTGGACACGGGCTGTGTCTGGGGCAACAGACTGACACTGCTGCGCTACGAAGACAGGGCCCTGTTCTCCTTGGGGTGCCCCGCCTACGCCAGCGGGGACTAGGCAAGAAGACGATTAACTCCGAAGGCGAAGCAGGGTCTCGAAGCGATACGGGTGGGGGTTTTTCTCGTCCGGCTGATGGGCCTCTGTGGCGACACACTGCCAGCCCAGCTGTTGGTAAGGCGGAAAGCGGGTATCCCCCGCCACCGCCAGATCGATGTGGGTCAGGTAGAGGCAGTCGGCCAGCGCCAGGGCCTGGGCATACAGCTGCCCCCCACCGATGATCATCACCTCGTCACAGCCCGCCACCGCCGCCAAGGCTGACTCCAGGCTACCGCACACCTCCACCCCCTCCGCCTGCCAAGCCGTATCCCGGGTGACCACCAGATTGCGCCGGCCCGGCAAGGGGCGACCTATGCTCTCGAAGGTGCGGCGACCCATGACCACGGGTTTCCCCAGGGTCACGGCCTTGAAATGACGCAGATCCGCCGGCAGGTGCCAGGGCATGGCGTTGTCGGCTCCGATGACTCTGTCATGGGCCATGGCGACGATCAGGGAGATTTTCATGCTCATACTATGGGTCGATTACGGAACAAGATGAGAGGCGGGATCGCCAGGCCGAAGCTCAGCGCCACCAGGATATAAAGCGTCTGCAGGCCGTTTTCGATGGCTGCACTGATCAGATGGGGACTGGCCCCTTCGTTGTTCATGGACATCACGGCGATGATGGTGTTGAAGGCGTATTTCCCCGGGATCATGGGGATGATGGACGCCACGGTAAACACGGGTCTGGGCACCAACTGCCGCCGCGCCACGTAGACAAACAGCAGGCCGACTGCCGCACTGGCCACCAGCGTGCCCCACTCGATGGGCATGCCCAGATGGATGAGCATGGTACGCAGGCTATGGGCGAAGGCGCCCCCCATGGCGCAATACTTGAGGTAACGGGGCGGCACCGAGAAGATCATGGCAAAACCAACCGCCGGTATGGCCGACAGACAGGCGTCCCACAGCGCCAAGGTGAGGAACTCCTTCATGGTTGCCACCCCCACACACCGGTGAGCTTCATGGCCAGCACTATGCCGGTGGTGGCACTCAGGGTGAGCATGGTGGCAGTCAGCCAGCGGGCCAGCCCCATGTTGTAGTAGCCCTTGACCACATCAAACACCGCATTGATCAGGGGGAAGCCGGGCACCAGCAGCAGCACACAGGCCGCCATGGCCAGCTCCGGCTTCTCGCCCCAGCCAAACATGATGGCGGAGCTGGCCAGCACGGTCGCCACGAAGGCGGTGCCGGCAAAGTTGAGAAGCGGGCTGAAATGATGATGGGCAAACTGCTGGCGTACCCACATGGCCACGGCTGACGCGAAGCAGGTGACCCCATAGACGGGCCAGTCACCGCCAAACAGCAGGCTAAAGCTGCCGCAGGAGAGACCAATCATCAGCACCACCAGATAGCGGTTATAGCGATAGGGGCGGATCTCATCCAGGTGCTTGCGAACGTCGTTGACGTTCTCCAGCAGGCCCCGCTCCGTCAGCACACAGATACGCTGGATGGCGCACAGCACCCCCATATGAATGCCGAATTCATGAATACGGCGGGTAGTGGTGATGCAGGAACCGTGGTTGAGGGTGGTCAGTATGATGGCGCTGGGGGTGATGGCCATCTCCACGCTCTCCACCCCCAGGGCCAACCCAAGACGGGTGGTGGTCTGCTCTATGATACGGCTCTCGGCACCGCAGGAGGCCAGCATCTGCGCGGCCTTGACGATGACACGCGTCACCTCGGTCTGGGCGTCGCGATTTAAGATTGCACGGGTCTGTGACATGGGCTCATCCCTGAAGCTGTCGGCATTGGCTGACGCAGCGTCAGCCTGACTAGTATAATACCGGCTGGCCTTGGGTTCAGGCCAACACAGCATTAACTGTGCCGTAAGTCGGCCTCTCCCGCCATGCGATGGATCAGGGTTGTCAGCAGACTGATCTGCAATCCCATCTGATAGATGAGCCAGGCATAGCCCTGGGCGTTAAACCCTCCTGCGGCGCCGGCCAACTCGGCCTGCATCTGGGTCTTGAGCTGTTGCAGATGGTCCTCTCCCCTGGGTGGTAGAAACGGACTCTCACCGGCACAAAACGCCGCCAGGGCCAGCAGCTGCTGGCCCATCTGCTTGGCCTGCAGGCTGATGGCATAGTGGCGCTGTATGCTCAGGGCACTGGCACTGGTCTCCCAACGGGTCTGAGCCAACAATTCCAACAGCAAGAGACAACGCTCCTGGGCCTGGATCAGCTCGCCAATCTCGCCGTCGAAGCGGCGCAGCCCGGGGCTCTCCAGGGTTACCGAACGGCGCAAGCCCTTCTGCCGTTGCAGCCGCTGATCGATGCCCGCCAGAAAACTGCGGGTGCGCAGCGGTCGATGCACATTGGTGGACAGGTGCATCTGCCAGACCTTGGCCATCCGTATCAGGCTGTCGGAGAACAGCCAGCGCCATTCGTTGCGGGCGCGCAGTGGCAGGATCAGCTGAGACACCCCGACGGCGATGACACAACCCAACAAGATGGTGCCGGTACGCCAGGCGGCCTCCGTCATGCCCTGCTTGCCGCCGTCGATGACGATCATCAGGGTGAAACCCGCCACCAAATAGGAGTAGCCCATGCGACCACTGGCCCGGTAGGCGGTGAGCGCTATGCCCAGCAGGGTGAGGCCGGCAATCAGCGCCGGGTTGCTGGTCAGGCTCAGGATCAGGATGCCGTAGAGCGCCCCTAGTACCGTCCCCACCACCCGCTGCAGCGACTTCTCCAGGGTTCCCCCCACCTGGGGCAGGGTCAGCATGATGATGACGATGGTCACCGAGGTCCAGGCGAAGTAGGGAACGGGATAGAGGTAATTGATGATATGGGCGATGAGCAGCGCCAATGAAATCTTGAACACATGAATGACACGAATATGGCGATAGATGAAGCGCGCCAACGGCGAGGCGGGGGCAAACAGGCGCATGGGGTCTCCATAACCGAAAAAGCCCTCCGCGAGGCGGAGGGCTTCTGAGCTTACCGGGTGTAGATGATCTCCACGTCGTAGTCATCTTCGTCCCAGTCATCATCATCGTCGTCATCGGCCTGTTCGGCCTGCTGGATCGCCTGCTTGTGGTAGTCATCCCACATGAACTCAACGCGCTCCGGCTGCTGCGCCGCCACCTCGCTCAGCTGCGGCATGGTTTCCAGCAGCTTGATGACGTCATAACAGATGGGATCCGTGCCTTCCTTGTTGAAGGCAGAGATACGATAGACGGGGCCTTCCCACGCCAGCGCCTCGGTGACCCGCGCTATGATCTCGTCCGCCTCTTCGGGCAGCACCAGATCCAGCTTGTTGAACACCAGCCAGCGCGGTTTGGCCGCCAGCTCAGGGCTGTACTTCTCCAGCTCATGGATGATGGTCTGGGCATTTTGCGCCGGATCTGAGCCATCCACCGGCAGAATATCGATCAGGTGCAGCAAGACCCGGCAACGCTCCAGGTGCTTGAGGAAGCGGATCCCCAGACCCGCCCCTTCGGCCGCCCCTTCGATGAGGCCGGGAATGTCCGCCACCACGAACGACTTCTGGGATTGCACCCGCACCACCCCCAGGTTGGGCACGAGTGTGGTGAAAGGATAGTCCGCCACCTTGGGCCGGGCCGCCGACACGGCACGGATAAAGGTGGACTTGCCGGCATTGGGCAGGCCCAGCAGGCCGACGTCGGCCAGCAGCAGCAGCTCCAGGCGCAGCTGACGCACCTCGCCCGGCGTGCCACTGGTCTTCTGACGCGGCGCCCGGTTGACCGAGCTCTTGAAGCGGGTATTGCCCAGGCCGTGGAAACCGCCCTTGGCCACCATCAGCTTCTGGCCATGCTTGGTCAGATCCCCCAGGATCTCGCCGGTATCCTCATCCCGCGCCCGGGAGCCTACGGGCACCGTCAGCACCAGATCCGCGCCACGGGCACCGGTACAGTTGGCACCGCGGCCGTTTTCACCCCGCCCCGCCGCATGAAAACGCTCGAAGCGGTAATCGATCAGGGTGTTAAGGTTCTCATCGGCCTGCAGATAGACGTCACCGCCATCGCCACCATCACCGCCGTCCGGCCCCCCCTTGGGAATGTATTTTTCCCGGCGGAAACTGACGCACCCGTTGCCACCGTCCCCGGCTTCAACCCGGATCAGTACTTCATCGACAAACTTCATACACTCACATCCCCCTGCATCCGGTCACACCGGATGCGATTATAGAGAACCGACGTCACCGCGGCGACGCAGATAATCCCACAGACCATTGCCCAGCACCGTCAGCTGGGCGCCCCCCACCACGAGACAAGCCCCTAGGATGGCCCAGCCATCCGGGACACGCCGGGCAAAATCGGGCCACAACAGCGCCAGCAGATGGCTCAATAGTATGGTCACCAGCGGCACCTGGGTCAGCACGGCACTGATCTTGGTGGCCGACCAAAACCTCAGCGCCTCAGAAAATGCACCATATGAGACCACAGTGTTCAAACTGGCAAACAGCAAGATCCACCACAGGGTCCCGGACATGCCGATCAGCTCACTGGGCGCCGAAAACGGCAGATACGCGGCCGAACAGGCCAGGTAGACCACCAGCATGACCTGCTGCGCCGGCACCGACTGGATCAGCCGCTTCTGGGCCAGACCATAGCAGGCCCAACAGCTGGCAGCCACTACGGCCAGCACGATCCCCAGGCTCTCCCCGGACAACTGGGAGACCAGCAAGCCCAGTCGGTCGTGGAAAAACAGTAGCAAGCCCACCAGCAACAACAAGGCTCCCATCTGCTGTACTCGGGTAAACGACTCCCGATACAGCAGGACACTCATCAGCATCAGCAAGATGGGCCCGAGCTGGATCAAGACATTGAAGCTCTCCGGATCCAAACGTTGCAATGACAATAGGCAGAACAGGTAGTTGAATCCGAGCCCCAGCACCGCCACCGCCAACAGCCCCTTATGGCGCAGCAGATGGCTCAGGCTGGGCCAGCCCCCTTGCCATGCCAGTCCCGCCCCGAGCAGCAAGGCCGACAAGGAGAAGCGGAACCAGGTGAGGGTGAAGGGATCCAGCACCGTCAGCAACTGGTGCAAGGCAATGGGCAAGGCCCCCCATAACAGCATGGTGGTACAGGCCAGGATAAAACCAACTACGGGGCGTTCTTGCATGGGCTACCCAAAACAAAAGGCCCCGCCAATGGCAGGGCCTCTTTTTACCAGTCCGGAATTACTCAGCAACGATGCTGACGTACTTGCGATTCTGCGGACCCTTCACCTCGAACTGAACCTTGCCGTCAGCCAGGGCGAACAGAGTGTGATCCTTGCCCAGGCCTACGTTCACACCAGCGTGGAACTTGGTACCACGTTGACGAACGATGATGTTACCAGCCAGAACAGACTCACCACCGAAACGCTTCACGCCCAGGCGCTTACTTTCGGAATCACGGCCGTTACGAGAAGAACCGCCAGCTTTTTTGTGTGCCATCTCTTGGGTCTCCTAATTATGCAGAAATGCCAGTGATCTTAACTTCGGTGAACCACTGACGGTGGCCCTGTTGCTTGCGGTGGTGCTTACGACGACGGAACTTAACGATAAGTACCTTGTCACCACGACCGTGAGCAACCACTTCAGCAGTGACCTTGCCACCAGCCACGAAGGGAGCACCCACCTTTACATCTTCGCCTTGGGCGACCATCAGTACCTTGTCGAACTCAATGGTGGCACCAGTTTCTGCTTCCAGCTTCTCCAGGCGTACTACCTGACCTTCAGCGACACGGTGCTGTTTTCCGCCACTTTGGATAACCGCGTACATGTTCAAACTCCAATACGGCACCTGTTTTTGCCAACGCAATCAGGTACACAAAAACTTAATGACAATGGGCGCGCATTCTACGCAACTTGCCTGGGGGTGGCAAGAGGGATCTGCCGGAAAAGTTCAATTGCTGATCAATTGATGGCTAGCCCACTCCCGCGTGTCGGGCACTGCACTCCCCGGCCATTTCATGTAGAATCCATGCCATTGTTACCGGGACGTGAATGCCCTAATGGACGCAGTATCTAGACCTATGGCTCAAAACGCAATCACAGAGTTGTCAGCCCAGGATATGCAGGCGGTCAACGCGTTGATCCTGCAGCGGCTTCAGTCCGATGTCAGCCTGATCAACCAACTGGGTTACTACATCATCAGCGGCGGTGGCAAGCGCATGCGTCCCCTGCTCACCGTGCTCAGTGCCAAAGCCTTGGGCTACCAGGGTGATCAGCATATCAAGTTGGCCTGCATCATAGAGTTCATTCACACCGCCACCCTGCTGCACGATGATGTGGTAGACGAATCCGCGCTACGACGCGGCCGCGATACCGCCAACCAACTGTTTGGCAATGCGGCCAGCGTGCTGGTGGGCGATTTCCTCCATACCCGCTCCTTCCAGATGATGGCCGAGTTGGGCAACCTGAGGATCATGGAGATACTGTCCGAGGCGACCAACGTCATCGCCGAGGGGGAAGTGATGCAGTTGATGAACTGCAACGATCCGGATACCACTGAGCAACAGTATCTCTCGGTGATCTACTGTAAGACCGCCAAGCTGTTTGAAGCCGCCACCCGACTGGCCGCCGTGCTCAATCAGCAGCCGCCGCACATAGAGCAGGCCATGCAGGAATACGGTAAGCACCTGGGCACGGCCTTCCAGCTGATGGACGACGTGATGGACTATACCGCCGCCGCCGATGACATGGGTAAAAACGTCGGCGACGATCTGGCCGAAGGCAAGCCGACCCTGCCGCTCATCTACGCCCTGGCCAACACCACAGGGCAAGAGCACGCCTTGTTGCGCAGCGCCGTGATTGAGCGCAACGGCATGGCACACTTCGATAGCATACTGACACTGCTCAAGCGCCTTGGTGCCTTCGAATACAGCCTGGGACAGGCCCGTCGCGAGGCGGATATGGCCATTGCCGCCCTGGCTCCCCTGGCAGAGGGCCCATACAAGCAGGCGCTCTGTCAGTTGGCCGAGCTGGCCATTTACCGTAATCACTGAGCCCTCCCACAGCGTCGTGCAGTCCACTCCAGACGACAATAAGAAGGCCGGTCAATGACCGGCCTTCTTGTTTCTGCTACAGCTGCGGAAGCTGTCTTGCCTTAATCGGCAAACGGATGACGCAGTATGATGGTCTCATCCCGATCCGGACCGGTGGAGACTATGTCTACCGGCACGCCGGTGATCTCTTCAATACGGCGGATATAGGCACGAGCATTCTCTGGCAGCTCAGCCAGGGTCTTCACGCCAAAGGTGTTCTCGCTCCAGCCCGGCAAAGTCTCGAACACGGGAACCACCTGCTCATAGCCATCGGCAGCCATGGGCGGCACGTCACGGATCTCGCCATCGGGGAAGCGGTAACCGGTGCAGATCTTCACCTCGGCCAGGCCATCCAGCACATCCAGCTTGGTCAGGCAGAAACCGGACACGGAATTGATCTGGATGGCGCGCTTCATGGCCACCGCATCGAACCAACCGCAGCGACGCTTGCGCCCCGTGGTGGCACCGAACTCCTGCCCCTTCTGGCCCAACCGCTCACCGATGTCATCAAACAGTTCGGTGGGGAACGGACCGGCTCCCACGCGCGTGGTATAGGCCTTGGCGATGCCCAGCACATACTCGACGTAGCGAGGGCCGAAGCCGGAACCGGTGGCAACCCCGCCAGCGGTGGTATTGGAAGAGGTGACATAGGGGTAGGTGCCATGGTCGATGTCCAGCAGCGTGCCTTGGGCCCCTTCGAACATGATCTTGTCACCGTTGCGACGCGCCCGATCCAGCAAGTCGGTCACATCCACCACCATACTGGTCAGCAGGTCGGCATAGCCCTTGGCCTGTTCCAGCACCTCGTCATAGGAGACGGCTTCCACACCGTAGTACTGGGTCAGCTGGAAGTTGTGATACTCCATCACGCTCTTGAGCTTGTCGGCAAACTGCGCCATGTCAAACAGGTCACCTACCCGCAGGCAACGGCGTGCCACCTTGTCCTCGTAAGCCGGGCCGATACCTCGACCCGTGGTGCCGATGGCCTTCTTGCCCAGCGCCTTCTCACGGGCCTGATCCAATGCCACATGGTAAGGCAGGATCAAGGGGCAAGCCTCGCTCAGCAGCAAACGCTCACGCACCGGCACCCCACGGGCCTCCAGGGTGGTCATTTCCTTGATCAAGGCATCAGGAGAGAGCACGACGCCGTTGGCGATGATGCATTTGCAGTTGTTACGCAGGATCCCGGACGGGATCAGATGGAGAACGGTTTTCTCACCGCCGATGACCAGGGTGTGACCGGCATTGTGGCCCCCCTGATAACGAACTACGTATTGCGCCTTGTCGGTCAACAGATCGACGATCTTACCCTTGCCTTCGTCACCCCACTGGGTGCCCAGGATTACGACACTCTGTCCCATCTTTCGTATCTACAATGTGGTTAAAAATGGATTCTAACAAAGTTTGACCAGCCTCGGAACGCCGAAGAGGCGATAAAACAGCCAGTCAAACCCACCCTGCATGGCAACCTATCCCTGGTGCAGCCAGGTCAACACCAAGACAGCTCCGATTGCAACCATAACCCCTCCGATCCTGCGTGTCTGATCAGGCCGCAGCCGAGCCAAGTCACGCAGCCAGCGCAACCAGAAACGAGGAATACACAGGGGCAACACGCCCTCTAGCAGTAACCAGAGACCGAGAAACAGTGCCAAATCATGCATGAATTTACCCTGGGGAGGAAAAGAAAAATGGGGTCTGAATCAGACCCCATGGTGTTTGTGCATAATCCCAGTCTATTTGCCTGTATCGGAGGCGAAATAGCGGAAGAAATCGCTATCCGGTTTCAGCACCATCACATCGCCACCACTATTGAAACTCTTCCGATAAGCCTCAAGGCTGCGCAGGAAGCTGAAGAACTCCGGGTTTTGCTTGTAGCTGTCGGCATAGATACGCGCCGCCTCGGCATCCCCTTCCCCCTTGAGCTTGCGAGCATTACGCTCGGCATCGGCGATCATCACTGTGACCCGGCGATCGATATCGGCACGAATAAATTCGGCCTTCTCCCGCCCCTGGGATCTGTGTTCCCGCGCCACGGCGTTGCGCTCGGCCCGCATCCGCTGATAGATAGAGTTAGAGACTTCCAGCGGCAGGTTGATCTGCTTGATACGCACATCCACTACCCGAATACCCAACTCGGATGAACGCGCCATCCGTTTGAGCGCCTCCTCCATCACCTCGGTGCGCTCACCGGAGACGATGTCCTTGATGGTGCGGCTACCGATTTCGGAACGCAGGCCGTTGTTGATCTTACGCTTGAGCAGGGCTTCTGCCTGCAGGCGGCTACCGCTGCCGGTGGCCAAATAGAACTTGGCAAAATCCTCGATCCGCCATTTGACGTAGGAGTCGATGATCAAATCCTTCTTCTCGGACGTCACAAAGCGATCTTCTTGGCCATCCAGCGTCTGGATACGGGCATCCAGCTTGCGCACATCGTCAATCAGCGGCACCTTCCAATGCAGCCCCGGCTCATAAACCAAGGGTTCGGTGCTGTCAGCCATCCGTTTGACCTTGCCAAATTGCAGGACGATACCCCGCTCCCCTTCCTTGATGACAAACACGGACGAGGCGAAGATCAGGGCAATGACGGCCGCGCCGGCCAATACAATACGTTTCATCGTTTAGTATCTCCCGCTGCTGAATCGATCAGAACTGCGCAAGGGAGCACTGTTCACCCCATCGGCGCTGTCTGAGGTGGACTTGTCGCCACTGTAGTTGCTAGCGGGCGAACTTGAGCGGGAGGACGCGCCGACGGTGGCAGGCTTGCCACTGCCGTTGTCCCCGACCAGCTTATCCAAGGGCAGATAGACCAGACTGTTGCTCCCCTCGGGCAGATCCACCAACACCTTGTTGGCTTTTTGATAGATCTCTTCCATGGTTTCCAGGTACAGACGCTTGCGAGTCAGCTCAGGCGCCGCCAGGTACTCCGGCAACAGTTGGTTGAAGCGTGCTATCTCACCATTCGCCCTCAGCACCGCCTGCTCCTTATAGCCCAGCGCCTCCTCCTCAAGGCGTTTCACCTGACCGCGGGCCTTCGGCTCTACCTCACGGGCATAGGCTTCGGCTTCGCGGATGAAACGCTCTTCATCCTCTTGCGCAGAGATGGCATCGTCGAAGGCATCTTTTACCTCCTCCGGCGGGCGAGCCGGCAAGAAGTTCACGTCCACCACCACCAGCCCCATCTTGTAAGGGTCGGTGATCTGCTCTAGTACCTGCCAGGTATCCTGACGCACCTTCTCCCGACCACGGGTCAGCACCTCATCCATGGTGGTGTGCCCCACCACGTAACGCAGAGCGCTGTCGGTAGCTTGACTCAGGCTGTCCACCGGATTGGTGACGCTGAACAGATACTCCCGCGGATCGGCCACCCGATATTGCACATCCATCTCCACCCGCACCACATTCTCATCCTGGGTGAGCATGAAGCCAGAGGCAGACAGAGACTGAACTGACTCCACATCCACGAGGCGGACATCGTCAATGAAGGTCGCCTTCCAACGCAGACCAGGCTCCACGATTTCATGGAACTTGCCAAAGCGGGTCACGACACCGCGCTCGGCCTCCTTGATGGTGTAGAAGCCACTGACGGCCCAAACCACCACCACCACGGCCACGACCACCGCCAACCCCAGCAGACTAAATTCGCTGCCAGGGCGACGACCGCCTCCCAGCACAGAAGAGATTTTCTGCATCAGGCTGCGCAGCAGCTTGTCCAGATCAGGCGGTGCCTGATTCTTCCCCGAGTTGCTCCAAGGATCACGATCCTTTCCGCCATTTCCGGGCTCGTTCCAAGCCATTCCCATCTCCAAAATCAATGTGATGTGTTCAACTCTAACAAGCTATCAAGCGACAATAAAGGTCAGCAGTGCATCCCCTTCCTGCTTGACAAGCCTGAGCCAATCCGTCCTGGGAAGCCTCACTCGCATCCCTGTGCTGCCGTCCTCGGCAAACTCCTCCTGCTGCACCGCCCCCATGGCAAACAGGCGGCTGCGTAAGCGCCCCGCCGCAGCGGGCAGAGACAATTGAAACTCAACATAGCTAACTGCCAACAATTCATTCAACGCAGCAAGCAATAAATCACAACCGGCACCGGTCAAGGCAGATAGATAAACCGCCCGAGGGCGTCCTTCTTCGTCCCGCTCCAGTCGGGGTAGCCCGTCAGGCAACGCATCGACCTTATTGAACACCAGGAGCTGAGGAACCTCTGCCGCGTCAATTTCTTCCAGCACCAGTTGCACCTGATGCATGTTGTCGGCCATCCGCTCATCGGCACAGTCAATGACATGCAGCTGAAGATCCGCCTCCCGCGTCTCCTGCAGCGTGGCCTTGAAGGCCGCCACCAGATCATGGGGTAGATGGCGGATGAAACCAACCGTATCGGCCAGGATCACGGCCCCCACCTCGGGTAACTCAATGCGGCGCAAGGTGGGATCTAGGGTGGCAAACAGCTGATCGGCGGCATACACCTCGGCGCGGGTGATGCGATTAAACAGGGTGGACTTGCCAGCGTTGGTGTAGCCCACCAAGGAAACCACAGGTATCTCATTGCGCTGGCGGGCCCGCCGACCTTGTTCCCGCTGCTTCTCCACCTTGGCCAGACGGCCCACTATGCTGCCGATCCTGACCCGCAGCAACCGACGATCCGTCTCCAGCTGGGTTTCCCCCGGGCCTCTTAGCCCTATGCCCCCCTTCTGGCGCTCAAGGTGAGTCCAGCCTCGCACCAGCCGGGTGGACAGATGACGCAACTGGGCCAATTCCACCTGCAATTTACCTTCGTGGGTGCGGGCACGTTGGGCGAAGATATCCAGTATCAGGGTCGTTCTGTCCAGGACACGGCATTCGAACAACCGCTCCAGGTTGCGCTCCTGGGCCGGACTCAATGCGTGGTTGAAGATCACCACATCGGCAGCCCGCTGGCGCACTTCATGGGCAATTTCCTCGGCCTTGCCGGTGCCAATAAAGTACTTGGCATGAGGGGCAGTGCGACGCGTGGTAAAGACGGCCAAGGGGGTAGCACCAGCCGAGGTGACCAGCATTTTCAGCTCGGTCAGATCCTCATTGGCACTTTCATCAGAAAAATCGACATGCACCAGCACGGCCTGTTCGCCGGCCTCGTAACGGTCAAACAAGCTTTAGCTCCTTGTCAGAGAGCCCCCGGGACAGACTGCCCAGGGACACTCTCTGGCGGACAAAAAAACGGGTAACGCAGGAGAAGATTATTCGTCCCCTTGCGGCTCGCTGGTAGGAGTCCCACCAGTAGCCTGATGATGGACGACAGGGCGTGCCGGCACCACGGTAGAAATGGCATGTTTGTAGACCATCTGGCTGACGGTGTTCTTCAGCAGAATGACAAACTGATCAAATGACTCTATCTGTCCCTGCAGCTTGATACCATTCACCAGATAGATGGAAACCGGAATACGTTCCCGGCGCAGCGCATTGAGAAACGGATCCTGCAGTGATTGCCCCTTAGCCATTACTTAATCCTTATTGTTTGTAGTAGTTAATCTTAGTTTTAAAGCGCCCAGGTGAGCCCTGATTATACAGACAGGCCCCCAGCTAACCAATCTTGCTTAACAGTATCTCTACATTGTTATGGGCGTTGCTGTCCAGCCAACAGACCTCGGACCAGCCACGCAGCCAGGTCATCTGCCGCTTGGCCAGTTGACAGGTGGCCACTATGCCACGATAGACCATTTCATCGTAGTCTATCTCGCCATCCAGATAAGCCCACATCTGCCGATAACCGACACAACGAATGGACGGCAGTCCAGGATGCAGATCGCCACGGGAGCGCAGCGCGACCACCTCCTGCTCGAAGCCGGCGGCCAGCATCTGCTCAAATCGTTGGGCAATGCGCTCCCTGAGCTGTGCCCGCTCCTGCGGCGCGATGGCAAATTGGCAGACACGGTAGGGTAGCGCCTCTCCCTGGGTCCTTGTCAAATCGGTTAAGGTACGGCCGGTCAGCCGGAATACTTCCAACGCCCGACTCAGCCGCTGCGGATCATTGGGATGGATCCGTGCCGCGGCCACGGGATCAATCTGCGCCAGTTCCGCATGCAGAGCCAGCCAGCCACGCTCTTGCGCCTCGCGCTCTATCTCTGACCGCACCGCTTCGTCAGCCGCCGGCAGCGGTGACAAGCCCTCCAGCAGCGCCTTGTAATAGAGCATGGTGCCGCCCACCAGCAAGGGAATTCGCCCCTGGGCGCTGATCTTGGCCATCTCCGCCAGGGCATCCTGACGAAAATCGGCCGCCGAGTAGCTCTCGGACGGATCGCGAATATCGATCAGGCGATGGGGCGCCTGGGCCAGTTCGACGGCCGTCGGCTTGGCGGTGCCGATATCCATGCCGCGGTAGATGAGCGCCGAGTCAACACTGATGATGTCACAGGGCAGCTGCCGGATCAGTTCCATGGCCAGGGCCGTCTTGCCGGAAGCCGTCGGCCCCATCAAGAAAATCGCCAAGGGCTGCTCACTCATGCTCCCACTCCTGTATCCATTGCTCTATTGGCAGTGCACGATAGCAGCCGGCAGGCCACGGCGCTTGACCCTGTTGCCACTGCCGCAGCAAGCCTTCCGCCAGGGACAGATCATAACGCCGACCGGCGACAGCCTGTGTGGCCAGCCAGTGACACAGATCGCCGATGGCGGACGGCGCCTGCTCGGTCAGGGGAGCCAGCCGCTCCAGCAGGGCCGGCAAGGTATCCGCCAAATTGCTCTGCCGCAAGGCGGCCGGCACCCGATACACCATTATGGTACCCGTGCTGGCCGGCTTGAACTCCAGCCCCAAGGTGGTCAGCCAGTGGGCGTGGCTGCCTAGCACGGCTTGTTGCGCCGCACTCAGGCTCAGACGCAAGGGCATCAGGAGCGGCTGGGATACCAACCCCTCTACCCAACGCTGCCGCCAGCTTTGTTGCAGCAAATGACGCTCCAACCGCCCCAGGTGACACAGCCCCAGCCGCTCCCCTTGACGCACCAGCAGGTAATGAGGGGGCTGCAACAGCACCGGCAGCCAGAGTTGTTCGGTGCCGGTGACGGCGGAGGTGCTCGCCAGCTCGTCCGGCGAGCTCATCAACTGCTGATACGCCAGGGCGGCCTGTGGCAGTCGCTCGCCATCCGCTGGGCCCCGTCCGCCAGCCACCGCGGGTGCCGCACGGAAACCGGCGCCATGATAACCGTGCTCTTTTGGTCTGAGCGGACTGTCTGGATAGGCCGGCGTCTCGGCAATCTGCCACTGGCTGGCGGAAGGCTCGTCCTGGGTTTGCGGTCGCGTGGTGAGGAGAGCCTCTCGCAGTACCTGCAGCAGGAAGTCATGCACCAGCCGCGCCTCATGAAAGCGCACCTCGTGCTTGGCCGGATGCACGTTGACATCCACCTGCCGCGGATCCAGCTCCAGATACAGGACATACGCCGGTGCCTGCTCCAGCCCCAGGGCCTCGACACAGGCCTGGCGGATGGCGTGGTTAATGAGCTTGTCCCGCATCATGCGGCCGTTGACATAGCTGTATTGCAATTCGGTGGCCGGGCTGCCATCGGCCTGAGGCGGCACCAGCCAGCCATGCAGCAGCAGACCATGATGCTCGCTGCGCACCGTCAGGGCCTGCTGGATGAAACGTTCGCCACAGGCCACGGCCACCCGGCGATTACCGGCGGCCGGGTCGCTGGCCGCCCGATACTGACGCACCGGCTTGCCATTGTGGCGCAACACGAAGCTGACATCGAAGCGACTGAGCGCCAGACGCCGGATCAGCTCATCGATATGGGCAAACTCGGTTTTCTCGCTGCGCAGGAACTTGCGGCGGGCCGGGGTGTTGAAGAAGAGATCCAGCACCTCCACCGTGGTGCCCACGGGGTGGGCCGCGGGACGCACCGTCACCGCCATATCCCGCCCCTCGGCCTGTGCCTGCCAGGCCTCCGCCTGATCGGCCGGTCTGGAGGTCAGGGTGAGACGTGACACGGCGCTGATGGAGGCCAAGGCCTCACCGCGAAAGCCCAGACTGGCGATCCCCTCGAGATCCGCCAGGGTTGCCACCTTGGAGGTGGCGTGGCGGGACAGGGCCAGAGTCAACTCGTCCTTGGGGATACCACCGCCATTGTCACGAATGCGGATCAGCTTGGCGCCGCCCTTCTCCACCTCAATCTCGATGCGATCGGCGCCGGCATCCAGGCAGTTTTCCACCAGCTCCTTCACCACGGAGGCCGGGCGCTCCACGACCTCACCGGCGGCAATCTGGTTGGCCAGCAAAGGTGGCAGTATTTGGATGGCCATATCAGCTGGTGGGTATGTAGATCACCTGGCCGATGCGCAACTGATCGGATTTCAGGCTGTTATGGTTACGCAGGCGGGCCATGCTGACCCCATATTGCTTGGCCAGCCGGGCCAGGCTCTCACCGGACTTGACCACATGCCGGGTCTGCCCCTTGGCTCGATTGGCCAACATGGTGCCATCCGGGGGATTATCGGCGTAGTAGCGGTTGATCCCGTTGAAGATGGCCCGCGCCACCCGCTGCTGGAAGGCGCTGGAGGTGAGCAGCTTCTCCTCCTGCGGGTTGGAGATAAAGCCGGTCTCAATCAGCAAGGAGGGAATGTCCGGCGCCTTGAGCACCGCCAGGCTGGCATGTTGCGGCTGATGCTTGTGCAGTCGCACCTCCTGCCCAATGTGCTTGAGCACCATCTCGCCGATGGAGTAGCCCTCGCTGCGGGAGTTATCCCAGGAGAGATCCAGTATGGTCTGAGCCAGGTACGGATTGGGCTCGGCTTCGGCGATCACCTTGCCGGCGCCACCCAGCAGCTCGGTATGCTTGTCCTGCTGGCCCAGCAGCTTGTTCATCTCCCGATCCACCCGTTTGGCGGACAGGATCCAGACAGAGGCACCGCGCGCCTGCCGGTTGGCCACGCTATCGGCATGCACCGAAATCAGCAGATGGGCCTTGTGCTTGCGGGCAATCTCGGAGCGCTGGTTGAGATCGACAAAATAGTCCCCGGTTCGGGTCATCACGGCCCGCATGCCGGGTTGACGATTGATGAGTGCCGCCAGATCCCGCGCCACCGCCAGGGTCACGTTCTTCTCGTAGCTGCCGTGGGGGCCGACCGCCCCGGGATCCTTGCCACCGTGGCCGGCATCCACCGCCACTATGATCTCTTCGCCGGACAGGGTGCTGACCTTGGCGGGAGCAGGTTTCGTCACCTCAGCCGCCATGGGCTTGGCTGGCGCGGCCGCAGTTTGGGCTGGAACGGCCGGCGACATGGTGGCAGCCGGCTTGTCAGTCACCGTCGGCTGCCGTGGCAAGCCTTCCAGTTCACTCACCGGCGTTATCTTCCCTGCCATCAGGGGTTTGGCACTCCGGACCGGCGCCCCCTGGCCCGCGGCCTTGCTGCTGCTTCCCCCGGTTGCGGCAACCGACTGGCCGGCATGGGGCAGGTCCACCACCAGGCGGTGCCCGTATTGCGCCTGGGGCTTGAGGGTAAACAGCGTGGGCTTGATCTGGCCGGTCAGCTCAAACTGCCAGCGCAGCGTGCCGGCGGCGGCCTGCTGGCTCAGGCGACTGATCATGGGCCCGGTTTTTTTGAGCCCCTCGGCCTGCACCCGGCTCTGGGTATCGGTCAGCTCAATGATGAGCCGCGGCGGCGAGTCCTGCAGCCGATAGTGATAAGAAGGCTTGCCCGTCAGATCGAACACCAAACGTGTCTTCTCTGGTGTGGGGGCAATTCGCAGGGACAAGAGTTCATTCGCCCAGACCGGTCCGGTCAGGCCACACAGAACAACAATAAGCAGGATCAAGCGTCTCAACGGCATCACAACTTGCTGATAATGGCTTCACCTACGGCGCTGCGGGACAGCAACTCGGCCTCCCGCTCCTCGCCAACGTAACGTAACGTGATTTCCACGTCGGCCTCCGGCAACCAGCCCAGGCCCTTCTCCGGCCATTCGATCAGGCACAGACTGTCGGGGGTAAAATAATCACGGATCCCCATGAACTCCAGCTCTTCCGGATCGGCCAGCCGATAAAGGTCGAAATGATACACCTGCCAGGTAGGCAGCTCATAGGC
Source organism: Pseudaeromonas paramecii (assembly GCF_039540575.1). Lineage (NCBI taxonomy): Bacteria > Pseudomonadati > Pseudomonadota > Gammaproteobacteria > Aeromonadales > Aeromonadaceae > Pseudaeromonas > Pseudaeromonas paramecii. Next base: position 337,874 of record NZ_BAABFC010000012.1, on the reverse strand, counting down.
CTCCACCAAGGTATAAGTAGGACTCTTTACCTTGCCGTCATGGCCGAGCCCCTGCACGAAGCCGCGACTCAGGGTGGTTTTGCCCGCCCCCAGGTCGCCGTGCAGGAAAAACACACAGGCACGCTGGCAAGCTTGCGCCAGGCGGCGGCCAAAATCGACCGTGGCCTGCTCAGAGGCCAGGCGTTCTGTGATCTTCATTGTCATCGCGTCTCTCTTGTGGGTTTACCAACTGTCGAATAAAGGGCAACAGATCGCTGGCCAGCATGCCGCGCTCCCCCTGATGGGCGGCCAGATCCCCGGCGGCACCATGCAGACAGACGCCCAACAAGGTCGCCAAGGACTGGGTGAGCCCCTGAGCCCAGAGAGCGGCGATGAGACCCGCCAGCAGATCCCCCATGCCACCACTGGCCATACCGGGATTCCCTCCCTGACAGACCCAGACCTGAGAGCCATCACACACCAGGGTACCGGGGCCCTTGAGCAACACCACGCCGCCAAAGCGGGCCTGCAGCGCCCGCACCGCCGCGAAGCGATCCCCGCTCACCTGGGCGGTGGTACAGCCCAACAGGCGGGCCGCCTCCCCCGGGTGCGGAGTCAGGATCCAGTTATCCCGATGCTGCGGCGAGCGGGCCAGCCAGTTGAGACCATCGGCATCCACCACGCTGGGCACCTCGGCGGCCAGCCAGCCGGCAAACTGCCGCTCGGCCCAAGAGCTCTGACCAAGCCCAGGGCCGAACACGGTCACCGTCGGCCACCGCCAGTCCGGGGACTCCGCATCACTGAGCATCAGCTCAGGGCGGCCGGCCGCCAGCAGCGGCAGATTGGCCGTGACACTGCTGGCGCGCACCAGGCCGGCCCCGGCTCGCAGCGCCGCTTCCGATGCCAGGCGCAACGCCCCCGGCATGCCGGGACCGCCGCCACACAAGAGCACCCGGCCGCAATCGCCCTTGTGCAGATGCCGCGGGCGCCGCCTAAGGTACTCATTGAGCAGGGAATAATCCAGCAGGCCGCCCTCGGGCGCTGCAAAATCCGTCAATTCCGGCAAGCCCAGTGGCGCAAGCACCAGCCTACCAACCCATTCGGCACTCTCTCCGGTGACCAGGCCCCGCTTATGACCGATAAAACTCAGGGTGTGGCTGGCACGCACCACAGCGCCCAAGGGTTGCCCGGTATCGGCATGCAAGCCAGACGGCACGTCCACCGCCAGCACCGGCACCCCCAGCCCATTGATGGCGGCAATGTGCGCCAGCACGGGCCCGCGCAAGGGCTGACTCGGCCCTATACCCAGCAAGGCATCCACCACCAGATCCGGGGCGGACGCGGGCAGATCGGCCAGGGTCAACACAGGGCCCAACTGCCGCCATTGCAGCCAGGCCTGATGAGCCGGCAGCTTGGCGGCCGGCCCGCCCAGGCCGCAAACCGTCACCCTATAGCCCGCCTCCAGCAGCAGGCGGGCCAGCACATAGCCGTCGCCGCCGTTATTGCCGGCCCCGCAGAAAATCCAGATCCGGCTGGCTTGCGGCCAGTGATGCGTCAGGTGTTCGAACAGGGCCTGACCGGCCCGGCACATCAAGCCATAGAGATCCAGCCCCACCTGCCTGGCCAGTTGGGGTTCCAGGGATTGGATCTGGGCGACACGCCAGAGGGGAAGGCCCGCCGGGGGCTGTGGTACACTTTGCGGGTTTTGCATAGACAGGGTGCCCATGACCAGCCTCGATTACACGACTTTGGCCCACCATATCAAGCTCTGGGGGCACGAGCTAGGCTTCCAGCAGGTAGGGATCTGCGACACGGATCTGCAGGTTGAAGAACCCCGTCTGCAGGCTTGGCTCGCCAAGGGCTATCACGGCCAGATGGACTACATGGCCCGTCACGGCCTTCTGCGCGCCCGTCCCGCGGAACTGCTGCCCGGCACCTTACGCGTCATCTCGGTGCGCATGGATTACCTGCCCCAGCAGGCCGGCATTGCCCGCCAACTGTCGGATCCCACCCTAGCCTATATTAGTCGCTACGCCCTGGGGCGGGATTATCACAAAGTGCTGCGCCAGCGGCTCAAACGTCTGGCTCAACGCATCGAGCAGGTGGTGGGCGCCCTGAGTGCCCGGCCCTTCGTCGACTCAGCCCCCTTGCTGGAGCGCCCGCTGGCCGCCAAGGCCGGTCTGGGCTGGGAAGGCAAGCACACCCTCGTCATCCATCAAGAAGCCGGATCCTTCTTCTTTCTGGGCGAGCTGCTGGTGGATCTGCCACTGCCGGTGGATGAGCCGGTGGCCAATCAATGCGGTAGTTGCAGCGCTTGTCTCACCAGCTGCCCTACCGGCGCCATCATAGGGCCCTACGAGCTGGATGCCCGGCGCTGTATCTCCTATCTCACCATAGAGCACGACGGTCCCATTCCGGAATCCCTGCGCCCCCTGATGGGCAATCGCATCTATGGCTGTGATGACTGCCAGCTGATCTGCCCCTGGAACCGCCAGGCCAAGGCCAGCGACGAGGCGGATTTTGTCCCCCGCCCGGCCCTGCACCACGCCAGCCTGCTCAGCCTGTGGCAGTGGGATGAGACCCAATTCCTCGCCCAGACCGAAGGCAGCCCCATACGCCGCATCGGCTATCACAAATGGCAACGCAATATTGCGGTGGCCCTGGGCAACGGGCCATACTCGGACGCGGTATGGACGGCCCTGCACACCAAACTGGAGACCGCCTCTCCCCTGGTGCAGGAGCATATCCACTGGGCCCTGGCCCAGTTGCAGCGCAACACCGAGCGCCAGGATAACAAGACAGCCAGAGTCATACGGTGCGTGCAAAAAGGCATGCCCGACCACGCTTGAGGGAGATGAAAGCATGATGATATTGGGAGTGGACATCGGCGGTTCCGGCATCAAGGGTGCCATTGTGGATACCGAGACCGGACTCATAGTGGGGGAGCGTCATCGCATTCCCACCCCGTTACCCGCCACCCCAGAGGCCATGGCCGAGACCCTCAAGGCCCTGGTGGCACACTTCGCCTGGCAAGGTCCCATTGGCTGCGGCTTCCCGGCCACCATCCACCATGGCGTGGTCTTCACCGCCGCCAACATCGATGCCAGCTGGGTCAACGTGGATGCCGAGACCCTGTTCAGCCAGGCCTGTGGCTGCCGCTGTTATCTGCTGAACGATGCCGATGCCGCCGGTCTGGCGGAGATGCGCTTTGGTGTCGGCCAGGGCAAGGATGGGGTGGTGATGATGATCACCATAGGCACAGGGCTAGGTTCAGCGATCTTCGTCAACGGCCACCTGCACCCTAATACCGAGCTGGGGCACCTGAAGATGAAGGGCCGCATTGCCGAGCACTATTGTTCCGATGCGGTGCGCCAGCGAGAGGAGCTGGGCTGGAAGAAATGGGGCCGACGCTTTAGCCGCTACCTGCAGCGGCTGGAATTCCTGTTCAACCCGGATCTCATCATTCTGGGGGGCGGCGCCAGCCAGAAACTGGCCAACTTCCAGGATCAGCTCTATACCCGGGCACCTGTGATAGCCGCACAAAGTCTCAACCAGGCCGGCATCATAGGTGCGGCCCTGTATGCGCAGGAGCGGGTAACGGCACAGCCCCAAGCCTGAACGACTAGATATCCTCCAGGCGGTGAGCGTTATGCACCAGCTGATGCTGGCGTGTGCGCTCCTCCTGGACAATGCCAGCGCACCAACTTTGCAGGCCTTCCCCATCCAGATGACGGGCCATCACCTCCAGCTCGGCGATGAGGGCCTCATCCAGGGCGACGGCCTGCTCAAGAATAGACTCAGTACTATCCGGCACCTGCTGCGGCAGACTCGTCAGGGCCTGGGCAAACTGGCCGTCGGTCTGAATATCAACCCAGGTTTCCTGCAATTTGGCATCCAGACTCTGCTGCAATCGACCGGCATGGCGCGCCGCCTCTTTCTCTTTCTGAATCATGAACTCCAGCAGCAGACGGCTACGCTCCGCCGGCTGTTGCCGTTGCCACTGATGGTAACGTTCGCCCAACTGCTGGTGGGCCTGATGCAGATGCAGGAGGATATCTTTGAGTTGCTGATAGCGCATGATGGGAGCCCGGGTCAGTGAACCTGCCTCAAGTATAGGCAAGGGGCTGACGAGACAAGCAGACCCCGGATGCCGAGTCAGAACATCTGGACAGAGAGAAGAAAAGGAGGAGATTTGGAGCGGGAAACGAGACTCGAACTCGCGACCCCGACCTTGGCAAGGTCGTGCTCTACCAACTGAGCTATTCCCGCAACAGGGTGTGACGTTTGGAGCGGGAAACGAGACTCGAACTCGCGACCCCGACCTTGGCAAGGTCGTGCTCTACCAACTGAGCTATTCCCGCAACGTCAGATATAAAGAGGTTTCGGCATTTGGAGCGGGAAACGAGACTCGAACTCGCGACCCCGACCTTGGCAAGGTCGTGCTCTACCAACTGAGCTATTCCCGCACGGGCCGAACTTGTGATTGGAGCGGGAAACGAGACTCGAACTCGCGACCCCGACCTTGGCAAGGTCGTGCTCTACCAACTGAGCTATTCCCGCATCACAAGGCTGGCAAAGAGTATTTGGAGCGGGAAACGAGACTCGAACTCGCGACCCCGACCTTGGCAAGGTCGTGCTCTACCAACTGAGCTATTCCCGCAGCATGCTCTGTGCACAGGCGCCGAATTATAAGGAGCGGCCGATTGATTGCAAGGGCTTTTTATCCGTTTGCTCATCCGGTAAACAGTTACCGATCCGACCGCCCATTTTTACATCAGATGGTGAAAATCCGTTCGCGATAGAAGCGCAACTCGGCGATGGACTCCCGGATGTCATCCAGCGCCAGGTGAGTGCCCTGCTTCTTGAATTCCCCTAACAGCTCGGGTTTCCAGCGCCGCACCAGCTCCTTGATGGTGCTGACATCCAGGTTGCGGTAATGGAAATAGGCTTCCGCCTCGGGCAGGTAACGCACCATGAAGCGTCTGTCCTGACCAATGCTGTTGCCACACATGGGCGAGGCGCCCTGGGGCACCCACTGTTGCATGAAGGCCAGGCACAGGGCCTGCGCCGCCGCCAGGTCATGGGTACTGGCCTTGACCCGCGCCACCAGGCCGGAGGCGGTGTGGGTACGGGTACACCAGTCATCCATGGCATCCAGCACGGCATCCGGCTGATGCACGGCGATCACCGGGCCTTCGGCCAGCACGTTGAGATCCTTGTCGGTGACTATCATGGCAATTTCGAGCACCTGATCGGTGTCCGGATTAAGGCCAGTCATCTCCATGTCCAGCCATATCAAGTTTTGTGCGTCTTGAGTCATATCAGATCCTAGGGGCGGCCCGCTTGGGTGCTTTTGCGGGACAAGTGCTTCATCACCCATGTATCATACTGGCTTTATTCCGATTTACTAACAGCAGCACCCGCGCGTGAAAAAACACAAACTCAGTCATGGTCAACAGCGCCGGGTTCAGGCCAATCAACAACGGCGCCTGAACAAGGCCGAGCCCCACACCGACGACAGCCTGTTGGGCCCCGCCCAGGAAGGCTTGGTGATCAGTCGCTTCGGCAAGCATGCCGACATCGAAGATGAACAAGGACAGATCCACCGCTGCAACCTGCGCCGCACCATCAAGAGCCTGGTCACCGGCGACAAGGTGGTCTGGCGGGCTGGCGTCGCCGCCCTGGACGGCATCAGCGGCGTGGTGGAGGCGGTACACCCGCGCCTGACCCTGCTCTCCCGGCCAGACTTCTATGACGGCATCAAGCCGGTAGCGGCCAACATAGAGCAGATGATCATCGTCTCGGCCGTGGTGCCGGAATTTTCCCGCAATATCGTGGATCGCTACCTGGTGGCCGCCGAAAACGTGGAAATCCCGCCCCTGTTGCTGCTCAACAAGATCGATCTGCTGGATGAAGCCGCCCGCGCCAAGCTCGACGATGAGCTGCGCAGCTACGAGGCGCTGGGTTATCCCGTGTTGTGCGTCAGCACCCACACCGGCGAAGGGCTGGCGGAACTGCAGGCCCGACTGCAGGGCAAGATCAGCGTGTTTGTCGGCCAGTCCGGGGTGGGCAAGTCCTCTCTGGTGAATGCCCTGATGCCCGAGGCCGCCGCCCTCATCGGCGAGGTGTCGGATCTCTCCGGCCTGGGACAGCACACCACCACCACGGCCCGCCTCTACCATTTCCCCAGTGGTGGTGATCTTATCGACTCACCGGGGATCCGCGAATTCGCCCTCTGGCACCTGGAGCCGGAGCGCGTCAGCTGGTGCTTCGTGGAGTTCCGTCGCTATCTGGGCGGCTGCAAGTTCCGCGACTGCAAACATGGCAAGGATCCCGGTTGCCTCATCCGCGAGGCCGTGGAGCGGGGCGACATCCACCCCGAACGCTACGAAAACTATCACCGCATTCTGGCCTCCATGACGGAGGCCCATAATGCCCGTCACCTCAACCGTCAATAGACCAACCGGATACATTAGAGACCATCATGAAGCTGCTTGATTCCGTCAAAGTTCTCAGCCAGTACCTGATGCCCAAGCATCTGATCTCCCGCCTGGTGGGCCGGCTGGCCGCCGCCCAGGCCGGCAAGTTCACCACCTGGCTCATTCGCCAGTTCATCCGCCGCTATGGCGTGGACATGGATGAAGCCCTGCACAGCGATCCGGCCAGCTACGCCAGCTTCAACGACTTCTTCACTCGGCCCCTCAAACCCGGTCTGCGCCCGCTGGTGGAGGATGCCAAGCTCGCCGCCATGCCGGTAGATGGTGCCATCAGCCAACTGGGGGACATCCAGCTGGGACGCATCATCCAGGCCAAGGGGCATGACTTCAGCGCCAAGGGGTTGCTGGGTGGGGATCCGGCACTGGCGGCCCCCTTCCAGGGCGGCAAGTTTGCCACCATCTACCTCTCCCCCAAGGACTACCACCGCATCCACATGCCGCTGGAAGGCAAGCTGGAGACCATGATCTACGTGCCTGGCGAGCTGTTCTCCGTCAACCCCCTGACCGCCGCCAACGTGCCCGAACTGTTTGCCCGCAACGAACGGGTGGTCTGCCTGTTCAGCACCGCTGCCGGCCCCATGGCCATGGTGCTGGTGGGCGCCACCATAGTGGCCAGCATCGCCACCGCCTGGGCCGGCACCATCACACCGCCGACCAAAAAAACCGTGGTGCGCTGGGATTATCAGGATCAGGACATCCGGCTGGCCAAGGGCGAGGAGATGGGCCTGTTCAAACTAGGCAGTACAGTGGTGTGCCTGTTTGCCCCCGATAGCCTCGAGTTTCTGGCCGACTGGCAACCCGGCAGCCAGACCCGCATGGGGCAAGCCTTCGCCCAACTGCGTTAACCCGCCGACCACCGACTCGTCCTATCGCACAGGCGGCCCTCGGGCCGCCTGTCTTGCCTCTGCCATTTTCCGACGCCCATCCTATAGTTATCTCGAGGGTCCGATACAGGCCCAACCCACGGGATAATCAGGATGACGACGGGAGCCTGCCTCCCCAAATGCCACAGTGACGGGAGTCCCCATGAAGTTGACCATTCGCAGCAAACTGATACTGGCGCTGGCCTGCCTGCTCATCCTGAGCACAGGGCTGCAGCTGCTGTTTACCCAGCAGGAGCTCAGTCGCAACGCCGCCCACCAGGTCGCGCAATTCGAGTCTGCCGTGTCCGATGCCCAGGTGAACTACCTCAAGACCTGGTTGGATAACAGTGCCAACATAGTCGAGAGTGCCAAGCAGGCATTGGAGCAGGAGAATCCCAAGGCACAGCTCCGCCAAGCCCAGCTGGCCGGCAAGTTCGACATGATTTACGCCGGGACCAGTACAGGGCAGATGCTGCCCTCCATCGACTGGCAGGCACCAGCAGGCTATGACCCTCGGCAGCGCCCCTGGTATCAGGACGCCATGGCCGCCGGCAAGATGGTGGTGACGGCCCCCTATGCCGATGCCAGCTCGGGACAGCTCATCATCACCCTGGCGGCCCCCTTCTCGGTGGCGGGCCGACAAGGGGTACTGGGTGGGGACGTGAGCATCCAGAGCCTGGTGGAAAACGTCAACGCCATCCACCAGGAAGGCATCTACGGCCTGTTGGTGGATCAGGATGGCAACCTCATCGCCAGCCCGGATCCCAAGCAGACCCTCAAGCCCATCAGCCAACTTAATCCCGAGTTGAATGCCCAGACCATTGCCGAGCTGGCCCGCAGCCAACGCTCGGCCGAATGGGTGATGTCTGGCGTGCCCAGCCTGGTATCGGTCCGCCAGATCCCCGGCTACCAGTGGTATTTCGCCATGGTGTATGACAGGTCCATCGCCTATGCCTCCTCAAGGCAACAGCTCTGGCAAGCCGTGATGGCCAACCTGCTGCAACTGCTGCTGGTGGCCGGCGTCGCCGCCTACATCATCTCCCGCTCCCTGACTCCGCTTAAGGAGATGCGCGATGCGGTGGACGACCTGGCCCAGGGCGAAGGCGATCTGACCCGGCGACTGCACATTCGGCGCCAGGACGAAATCGGCGCCGTGGCCAAACGCATCAACCTGTTCCTGGACAAGCTGCAGGACATGATGCGCGGCATCGCCGAGACCTCCAGCCAGTTGGACAGTCAATCGGGCCGCTCCCATGACATGGTGTCCCAAAACAACCAGGCCCTGGCGACCCAGCAATCGGAAATCTCCCAGATCGCCACCGCCGTGCATGAGATGTCGGCCACCGCCAACGAGGTGGCCAGCAACGCTGAGATGACCGCCGAGGCCGCCCGCAACTCCGCCAGCAGTTGCGAAAGCGGCAAACAGGTCATCGCCCGCAACCAGGCCTCCATCACCCAGCTGGATGGCCAGCTGCGCCACGCCTCCGGCATCATCCAGGAGCTGGAAAAGAACGCGCTGGAGATCAACACCATTCTCTCCACCATTCAGGGCATCGCCGAACAAACCAACCTGCTGGCCCTGAATGCCGCCATCGAGGCGGCCCGTGCCGGCGAGCAGGGCCGGGGCTTTGCGGTGGTGGCCGACGAGGTGCGGGTGCTCTCCAAGCGCACCCACAGCTCCACCGAGGAGATCCGCGCCATGATAGAGACGCTGCAGCGCAACACCCAGCAGGCCGTCTCCACCATGCAGCAGAGCCAGCAGTTGGCCCAGAACAGTGTGGAGGATGCCAACGATGCCACCCAGGCCCTGGAAGCCATCACCCAGGCCATCACCCAGATCTCGGACATGGCGACCCAGATCTCCAGCGCCGCCGAGGAACAACGCGCCGTGACCGACGAGGTAGGGCGTAACATTCAGGCAACAAAGGATGTCTCCGATGCGCTGGCCGAAGCCGCCCACACCGCCAATCAGCTGGCCACCGAGCTCAAGGCCATCGCCCAGGGCATGAGCCAACAGGTGGGACGCTTCAAGGTCTGACCCCGAAAGACCGCCACCTGGCGGTCTTTTTTTGCCGCTTTTACCACCAACCAGGGGCACTTGTTGACGGCACGCAACATCCCCTGGGCCTCGGCTGCCACAATGGCAGCAAATCGTCGCGAATGGCACCTTCCGGTAAAAGGAGAGTTGTTTCGCATTTTTAGCTCATTGAGTTGAATACAATTTTGTAACACCGACACTCTAGTGTCAGTCCCCGCTCAGGCGGAAAGCGGCAAGGAGCAGCCGATATAAATGGCTAGTTGCCACTGTATCCCGTTGCCAGTTCGCAACGGGTTTTCGTTCCATAGGAGGCACAAGTGGATATAGTTAAGACCGATGTCGCCATCGTAGGTGCCGGTGGCGGTGGCCTGCGTGCCGCCATCGCCATCGCCGAGAAGAATCCCGCACTGGAAATCGCCCTCATCTCCAAGGTCTATCCCATGCGCAGCCATACGGTGGCTGCCGAAGGGGGCGCGGCTGGCGTGGTACGGGAAGACGACAGCCTGGACAACCACTTCCACGATACCGTCTCCGGCGGTGACTGGCTGTGTGAACAGGATGTGGTGGAATACTTCGTGGATCAGGCCACCCCGGAACTGGTCCAGCTGGAACACTGGGGCTGCCCCTGGAGTCGCAAGGAGGACGGTCACGTCAACGTGCGTCCCTTCGGCGGCATGAAGATACCCCGCACCTGGTTTGCCGCCGACAAGACCGGCTTTCACATGCTGCACACCCTGTTTCAGACCTCCATCAAATACCCGTCAATCAAACGTTTCGACGAACACTTCTGCCTCGATCTCTTGGTGCTGGATGGCCGGGTGCAGGGGGTGATCTGCTTCGACATCCAAAACGGTGTCACCCGCATGATCCAGGCCAAGTCGGTGATCATCGCCACCGGCGGTGCCGGCCGGGTCTACCGCTTCAACACCAACGGCGGCATAGTCACGGGTGACGGCATGGCCCTGGCCTACCGTCACGGCGTGCCGCTGCGGGACATGGAGTTCGTGCAATACCACCCCACCGGCCTGCCCGGTTGCGGCATCCTGATGACCGAAGGCTGCCGGGGTGAAGGCGGCATCATGGTCAACAAGGATGGCTACCGCTACCTGCAGGACTATGGTCTGGGCCCGGAAACCCCCTTGGGGGAGACCAAGAACAAGTACATGGAGCTGGGCCCGCGGGACAGACTCTCCCAAGCCTTCTGGCAGGAGCAGCAGAAGGGCCGCACGGTGGAAACTCCGCTGGGGGATGTGGTCTACCTGGATCTGCGTCACCTGGGTGCCAAGTACCTGGAGGAGCGTCTGCCCTTCATCTGCGAACTGTCCAAGGCCTACGTGGGGGTGGATCCGGCCAAGGAACCCATCCCGGTACGCCCGACGGTGCACTACACCATGGGTGGCATCGAAACCAATGGCCGCTGCGCCACCCGCCTGCCCGGCCTGTACGCGGTGGGCGAATGCGCCTCCATCGGCCTGCACGGCGCCAATCGTCTGGGCTCCAACTCCCTGTGCGAGCTGGTGGTGTTCGGCAAGGTGGCGGGTGAAGAGGCCGCTCATTTCGCCCAGACTCATCCCCATGGCAACACAGATGCCCTGTACAAGCAGGCCATGAGCGCGGTGGCCCAGGCCATGAGCCTGATGGAAGGCGATGGCGACGAAAACCCCGCCACCCTGCGCAACGAGCTGGGTGACACCATGGAAGAAGGGGTCGGCATCTACCGTACCGCCGAGGCCATGCAGCAGACCATCGACAAGATTGTCGAACTCAAGCAGCGCTACAAGCGGGTGCGGGTCAAGGACAAGTCCAGCGTGTTCAACACCGACTGGCTCTACACCATAGAGCTGGGCTTCCTGCTGGACGTCGCCGAGTCCATGGTGCACTCCGCCTACAACCGCAAGGAGTCCCGCGGCTCCCACCAGCGGCTGGATGGATACGAGGAGCGCGACGACGTCAACTTCCTCAAGCACTCCCTGGCCTACTTCAACGCCGAAGGGTCGCCCAAGATTGATTACAGCGACGTCACCATCACCAAGTCTCAACCGGCCGCCCGGGTCTATGGCGCCGCTGGCGATAAGAAGGAAGCGCATTAATGGCCGACATGATCGAGATCGAAATCCTCCGCTACCGCCCGGAGGAAGACAACGAACCCTGGCTGCAGACGTTCCAGGTCCCCTACCGGCACGAGATGTCGGTACTGGAAGCCCTCTCCTACATCAAGGATGAGCTGGACTCCACCGTCAGCTTCCGCTGGTCCTGTCGCATGGCCATCTGCGGCTCCTGCGGCATGATGGTCAATGGCGTGCCCAAGCTGGGCTGCAAGACCTTCCTGCGGGATTACATCCCCGGCAAGATCACCCTGGAGCCGTTGCGTAACTTCCCCATCGAGCGGGATCTGGTGGTGGACATGTCCGACTTCATCGAGAAGCTGGAGTCCATCAAGCCCTACATCATCCCCAAGGAGGAGAAGTCGGTCTGCGAGGGGGAATACATTCAAACCCCGGCGCAACTGGCCAAGTTCCGCCAGTTCTCCATGTGCATCAACTGCGGTCTGTGCTATTCCGCCTGCCCCCAGTATGGTCTGAAGAAGAGCTTCATGGGCCCCGCCGCCCTGGCCCTGCTCTACCGCTATAACGCCGACAGCCGGGATGGCGGTCAGGCCGCGCGGATGAAGATCCTCAACCAGGAGAAAGGGGTCTGGAGCTGTACCTTCGTGGGCTACTGCTCCGAAGTCTGCCCCAAGGGCGTGGATCCTGCGGCCGCCATCCAGCTGGGTAAGGTGGAGAGCGCCAAGGATTACGTCATCGCCATGTTCAAGCCGGAGGAGTGAGCCATGGACCACAGCCAAAGCAAGCGCAAACCCTTTGTTCGCCCGGTCAAGAAGAGCTGGTGGCTCAAGGATCGTTTCTACATTCTCTACATGCTGCGAGAAGGCACCAGCCTGCTGGTGGCCATCTACGCCGTCATCCTGATGGTGGGGCTACTGCGCCTGAGTCAGGGCGAAGTGGCCTTCAACGGCTGGCTGGCGGCCCTCACCCATCCGCTGTCCATCCTGCTGCATCTGGCGGTGCTGGCGGCCTGTGCCTTTCACGCCAAGACCTGGTTTGCCCTGGCCCCCAAGGCCATGCGCATCTTCAAGGGTGATGAGCTGATCCCGGAGAAGCCCATCATCATGGCTCAATACATCGGCCTGGCCGGCGCCTCCTTGGTGGTGCTGCTGTTCGTGCTGCTGGCCTAAAGGAGACGACTCATGAAACGTTCCGACGAACCCGTCTACTGGCTGCTGTTTGGTGCCGGTGGCGTCATGACAGCGGTGCTGCTGCCCATACTGGTGCTCATCACCGGCATTCTGGTGCCCATGAGCATCATATCGCCGGAGAAGCTCAGCTATGAGCGGGTCCATGCCTTTGCCACCACCTGGTGGGGCGCCCTGATCCTGCTGGCCACCATAGCCCTGCCCATCTGGCACGCCATGCACCGCATCTATCACGGCCTGCATGATGTGGGGGTCCACACCACCCGCCTGCACCACTATGTCTGCTACGGCTTTGCCTTTCTGGTCTCTGCCGCCGCCCTGACCCTGTTGGTACAGATGTTCTAGCCTGAGGGCCACCCGGCTCGCCCGGGTACTATGCTAAAAACCGGAAGCCTCACCGCTTCCGGTTTTTTTTGGTCGGTTCAGCGCAGCAAGGAGTTCACCATGCGTATCGAAGAGGATCTCAAGCTCGGCTTCAAGGACGTGCTGTTTCGCCCCAAGCGCTCCACCCTCAACAGCCGCGCCCAGGTGGATCTTAATCGGGAGTTTCACTTCCTGCACGGCAAGGGAACCTGGCACGGCATTCCCATCATGGCCGCCAACATGGATACGGTCGGCACCTTCGCCATGGCCCGCGCGCTGGCGCCCTTTGGCCTGATGACCGCCCTCCACAAGCACTACAGCCTGAGCCAGTGGCAGGACTTTCTCGCCAGCAGCCCCCCTGAGCTGCTGGCCAACATCATGGTCTCTACCGGCACCTCCGCCCAGGACTTTGACAAGACCAGCCAGATACTGACGCTATCCCCGGCGCTGCGTTTCATCTGCGTGGACGTGGCCAACGGTTACGCCGAGCATTTCGTCCGCTTCGTGCAACGGGTGCGCGAACACTTCCCCGAGCATGTCATCTGTGCCGGCAATGTGGTGACCGGCGAGATGGTGGAGGAGCTGCTGCTCTCCGGCGCCGACCTTATCAAGGTGGGCATAGGCCCCGGCTCCGTCTGCACCACCCGGGTCAAGACAGGCGTCGGCTACCCGCAGCTGTCCGCCATCATCGAATGTGCCGATGCCGCCCACGGCCTCAAGGGGCATATCGTCGGCGACGGTGGCTGTACCTGCCCGGGGGATGTGGCCAAGGCCTTCGGCGGCGGCGCGGACTTCGTCATGTTGGGGGGCATGCTGGCGGCCCATGCCGAATGCGGCGGCCAACTGCTGGAGCGGGACGGTCGGCAATACATGCAGTTCTACGGCATGAGTTCGGCCACCGCCATGGACAAGCACGCCGGTGGGGTGGCGGAATATCGCGCCTCGGAGGGCAAGACGGTGGAGCTGCCCTATCGGGGACCGGTGAGCCAGACGGTGCAGGACATACTGGGGGGCGTGCGCTCCACCTGCACCTATGTGGGGGCCGCCCACCTCAAGGAACTGAGCAAGCGCACCACCTTTATCCGGGTTCAGGAGCAGGAAAACCGGCTATTCACCTCATAAGACGGATTGGCGTAGCAAGTTCAAAAGAAGAGGAGGCTTTCGCCTCCTCATTAAGATCACACGCTTAAACAGGACACTGTCAGACGTGGATGTTGATGTTGTTACCCAGGGACTCGGTGGTGGTGCCGCCTTGCGGTGCCGGTGCATTTTCCACCGCCCCCTGCAACAGCGACAGCGCCTGGGCGCCCTGTGCTTCTTGCTGCTTTTTGGCCAGGCTGGCGACCATCGCCTCCTGACCATAATTACCAGCGCTCTGAGTTACATTCATGTTGACGTCCTCCTGCTCTGTTCAATCCCCTATCGGCAGCCAACCGGCTAACTTTAGCCCTATTCACCCTCGATAACCGTCTTTTTAACTCATGGCGCCAGCCAACCCCCTGCTAGTCAGGCCAACATCAAGGCTTGTTGCGCCCCTTGCCGCCACCGCTACCACCAGAGCCGCCATCACCGCCGGCACCGGCCCCGCAATCAGCGGACAAGAGATCATCGGCGGCCTTGGCCTGCACCAGTCCGTAACCAAAGAAGCTATCTCGTCCCAGATCCCCCAGATCCAGGGCGCTGCTGCCCAGGGCCGTGCGGATTTCGGCGTTGCTGCAACCGAGGTGACGTGACCAGATCAGTGCCGCCACCCCGGCCACATGGGGGGTGGCCATGGAGGTGCCGTCATAGTAGGCGTAATCCCCCTGTGTTACCGCCAGCTGGGCGCTTTGCCCCACCACGGCAAGCAGACTCAAGCCATCCAGTTGCCGGATCCCGACACTGGGGATCTGGGTCACCACGCCAGCCAGGGTGCCATTGAGATCGCCATCGACATTGTTGTAGATGATGGCTCCGCGCCCACCGCCCGCCTGGCAATTGAGTACCTTGTCGGCAAAGCTGATGCTGCCCCGGGCAATGAGACACAGGCCACCCTGGCCGCCATCGGCTTGCCCGGCCGCCAGACAGGGCGTAGTGGCCTGGCCACAATCCACCAGGGAGCCGGTCCGGCTAGCCAACGGGCTACCTTCCATGGGCAAGGCCTTGTAGAGATGGCCGCCCTGATTCAATTCTCCCAGCAAGGCGGTGCCCACCGGCACGCTCGAGAGCACCCCGACGCCGGGCGCCGCCAGCTCCACCGCGCTGTTATGCTGGGAGAAGCTGGCGATCTGCTTGGCCTCATCCAGCGCGGCCACGCTGATCACTGACGCGTAGGAGGCTGGATAGGATTTACGGCTGGAACCATCATTGCCGGCTGCCGCCACCAAGAGCACCCCCGCTTTGTAGGCATCGGCAAAGGCGCGATCCTCGGTCCGACTGGAGAGTATGCCTCCCAGGCTCATGTTGACCACCAGACGCCGCCCCGCCTGCAGCTGCCGGCAAGCATCCAAGGCGGCAATCAGGCTGGAGGAGTAGGCCCAACCATCGCCGTCAAATACCTTGACGATGCCCAGCCCTACCTGGCCACCGGGCAAGATGCCCAGCACCCCGACGCTGTTATCCAGCGCCGCCAGGGTGCCAGCCACATGGGTGCCGTGGTGCAGATCATCCACGAACCAGTCACCGGCGCCCCCCGGATCGCTGACCCCTTGTACCGTGGCCGACGGCAGGTCTTCGTGGGTCAGGTCATAGCCGGAGTCGATGATGCACACCAGCAGGTTGCCGCTGGCGCTATCGAAGTTGCTCCCCAGATGGGCGACATCGGCCTGTACCAGACCGATGCCGTAGGGCGCCTGCTGCGGCAGGCTCATGGGATAACGCTTGACGTCGGTTTCCAGCCAGCGCAGCGCTGGATGGCCCCGCAGAGCCGCGACATCCGCCGGCGTCAGATAGACAGCCGCCGCCTCATGGGCCGGCAACGCCAGCGCCGGTTTGACACCGTGATGCTGTAACACCTGAGTCAGGGCCTGATACTGGCCAGGGTTGGCCTGCAGCAGAAACCGCTCCGTCGCCTGAGTCGTGGCCCCCACCAGCATGAGTAGCCAGACCAGCCAGATCCGTTTCATCCCTGCCTCCCGCGCCGACGGCGCTTGCCAACACCCTGATGACTTCAAGTATGGCGAGCCAGCACCGGCAACGATGGAGCAATACGTTCTAACCAAATCGGCCAAAACGAAAAGGGAGCTCATTGCGACAAGGCTGGTTGGACCTCCACGGCCACGTCACTGTCAGCCAGGGCCAACTGACTGGCGCTGAGCCCCTGCTGTGCCCGTTTGAGATTGCGCTGGGCCTTTTCGTAGTAGGTGGGGCAGGTGTCGATGGCCCGCTGCAGGTAATAGGCGGCCACCTTGGGCTCGCCATTGAGTAAGGCCAGGTAGCCGGTGTCATTCATCGCCTCGTGCAGCGGCATGATGTGACTGAACACCTCCAGCGCCTCCTCATAACGGCCGCTGCGCACCAGGATCAGCCCCAAATTGGACCAGCCGCGGGTCAGATTCTTATCCAGACTGAGGGCGTGGCTGGTCTGCTGCTCGGCCCCCGCCAGATCGCCGCTCAGATAGAGGGAGTAGCCCAGGTTCAGATACGCCAGGGGATAGCTGGGCTGCTTGGCCAATACCTGCTGATACAGCCGTCGGGCCAGGGTGCCATCGCCTTGCAGATCCGCCAGTATGCCCAGACACAAATAGGCCCGCAGCGGCGAGCCGGCGTCCAGCTGCAGCTGGGTCAGATCCAGCTGACTGCCGGCCCAGCCCTGACGGCGTTGATCTGCCTGTACCGCCAGCAACAGCTGCTGCTTGGCCGGCTCCTTGGCGCCCTGCTTGAGCAGGACCTCGCCAAGGGAGGCACCAAACAGTGGTTGTTTGGGATCGGCGGCCACCGCCCGCTCGTAAGCCTGCTGTGCCAGGGGCAGGTTGCCCTTGTGTTGATGGATGTAACCAACCTTGAAGTAAAAGGTGCCGGTGAGCGGCGCCGCATCCGGCAGCGTCAGGCCCCGCAGGTATTCGTAGATGGCCAGATCCGGATCTCCCTTGCGATAGGCCAGATCGCCCCGTGCCAGCGCCTCGGCAGCCGTGGCAGGAGGAAAGTCATTGCTCAGACTGACCATGGGTTTGCCGTCGTATAGCTCGTGACTAAAGGGGGCCTGGCTGGGGGGTGCCTCCGAACTGGCACAGCCAAACAAGCCCAACAGGGTGAGCCCCCACAGCCATTGCATGCCATGCCACCGTATCATCGTCGCCTCCCGGGCAAGTAGCCCTCTAGCTCTTGTCATCATATAAGTACTGCACAAAGCGGCCGCCAACACAGGTACCGAGCTGCGCTCACGCGCCGGCCTGATCTAGCGATGAAAGGTTTCCAGCACGGCAATAATGGCCGGCCCCACCGCCACCACGAAAAACCCCGGCCAGATAAACATCACCAGGGGAAAGATCAGCTTGGTGCCTATCTTGGCCGCCGCCTCTTCGGCCCGCTGCATCCGCCGATCCCGAAACTCGTCGGCATAGACCCGCAGGGTTTCCCCCAGACTGGAGCCCATCTTCAGCGACTGACCTATGACCCCGGCCAGCCCCCGCACCTCCTCCAGGCCGGTGCGCTCCACCATCTGCTTGAGGGCGTCGGGAACGGCCACCCCCACCCGGATCTTCGTGCACACCATCTGCATCTCGCCCCCCAGCTCGGGGCACATGCCGACCATCTCGTCCGATACCCGGTTGAGGGCGGCGATAAAGCCCAATCCGGCCTCCGAGGTGACCACCAGCAGATCCAGGGCATCGGGAAAGGCCCGCTGCATCCGCTGTATCCGGGCCGCCGCCAACCGGCTGACCACCATGTTGGGCAGCATCATGCCGCAAAAAATGGCGCCCACCGTATAGAGCAGCACCTGCTGGGACTTGAGCGCCGGAAAATAGTGGCTGACGAACAGGGCGCCGCCCCCCAGACCGATGGCCAGCAAGATCTTGATGGCATAGAAACTGGGCAGTGCCCGCTGGCTCTGGAAGCCGGCGTGGGTCAGCAGGCGCACCACCGAATGACGCTCACTGGCCGAGCGGGGGGTCAGATAGCCGGACACAGAGTCCAGGGTGGTTTGGTACCACTCGTCGGCCTGGGGCTCGGTGTGCGGGTGTGCCAGGTGAGACAGTCGCCGCCGCAGGGGGTCGAGCCAACTGGTTACCAGCAGGGTCAAGCCCAGCCCCAGGGCGATGGCGCTCAGCCCTACCAGCAGCAGGAAGATCAGGCGGCCCCGTTCGGAGTCGTTGAACAGATCGCCAAACAGGCTGAGCAGATAATCCATCTCACACCTCGATACGCAGGATGCGCTTGACCAGCATCAGCCCCAACCCCAGGCTGACGAAGGAGTAGATCAGCAGAAAATGGCCTCGGCTGGTCCCCACCAAGGGAGCCAGGTAATCCGGCTGCATCAGGTACAGCGCCAAGAACAACCCCAAGGGCACCAGAGCCAACACCCAGGCCGACATGCGGCCCTCCGCCGACAGGGTGCGCACCTTGCGGTACAGCCGGAACCGGCCGCGGATCACCTGCCCCAGCTTGTCCAGGTTCTCCGCCAGGTTGCCGCCGGTCTCCTTCTGGATCATCACGGCGCTGATGAAGGCCAGCATGCTCACCGAGGGATTGCGCTCCGCCAGCCCCGCCAGCACCAGACGCAGCTCCACCCCGAAGTTGAGTTCGGCATAGGTCTGGCGAAACTCACCGGCGATGGGCTCACTCATCTCCTCGCCCACGGTACGGAACACCTCCACCAGGGGGTAGCCCACCAGCAGCGCCCGCTTCATCACATCCAGCGCCTCGACAAACTGCTCTTCGAAGCGATCCAACCGCTCGGCGGTCTTCAGGCGCATCCAGAACAGCAGCACCACCAACAGGGCCACCGGCCACAGCAAGGCCACCGCCGGATTACCCAACCCGACCCAGGCCAGCAGGCTGCCCAGCAAGGCGCCCCCCAACCAGCCCAGCACGGTGCGGTAGGCCAGCCAGTCCAGCCCCGCCTGCTGCAGGCGCCAGCGCAGTGCCTGCCCCAGCTCGCTGCCTTCCAGCCAACGGGCCAGGGGGGTGAGATCCGCCAGATAGCGCTGGCGCAACAAGGAGAGCTTGGCCTCCTGCTGCTGATCCGCCAACTGCCGCAGACGTTCGCGCATCAAGCGGTTCTGTTTGGCCCGGGTTCCCCCCAAGGAGACCAGGACCGTCTGGGAGATCACCACCACGGCGATAAACACCACCAGCAGGTACAGCTCCAGTGTCTGTTCCATGCTTACCTCCTTGTGCCGCCCAATTGCGGGGTGAACAGGGAATAGGGCAAGTCGATGCCCATGTGGGCGAAGGCATCCATGAAGGTGGGAATGTTGCCGGTGGGCAGGTAACAGCCCAGTATGTTGCCCTCCTTATCCACCCCCTGGCGTTCGAAGCGAAACAGCTCCGTCATGGTGATGACGTCCCCTTCCATGCCGTTGATCTCCTGAATGCTCACCAGGCGACGCCGGCCATCCTCCATCCGCTTGAGCTGCAGCACTATGTGCAGGGCCGAGGCGATCTGAGCCCGCACGTTCTTGGCCGGCATGTTCCAGCCGGCCATGGCGAACATGTTCTCGATGCGGCTCAGGGCATCCCGCGGCGTGTTGGCGTGGATGGTGGTCATGGAGCCATCGTGCCCCGTGTTCATGGCCGCCAGCATGTCTACCGCTTCGGCGCCCCGCACCTCCCCCACCACGATGCGATCCGGGCGCATGCGCAGGGCGTTGATCACCAGCTCCCGCTGGGTGACGGCCCCCCGCCCTTCGATGTTGGGAGGCCGGGTCTCCAGCCGCACCACATGGGGCTGTTGCAGCTGCAGCTCCGCCGAGTCTTCTATGGTGATGATGCGTTCGCTGGCCGGAATGTAGCCGGAGAGGATGTTAAGGGTGGTGGTCTTGCCCGAGCCGGTCCCGCCGGAGATGAGCACGTTGAGCCGCCCGCGGACGATGGCGTTGCAGAAGTGGGCCATGGCGGCATCCAGGGTGCCGAACCCGATGAGGTTGTCCATCCCCAAGCGCTCCACCGCAAAACGGCGAATGGAGAGGCTGGGGCCATCGATGGCCAAGGGGGGAATGATGGCATTGACCCGGGAACCATCCTTGAGCCGGGCATCCACCATGGGGGAGCTTTCGTCGATGCGCCGGCCTACCTGGGAGACGATGCGATCTATGATGCTCAGCAGGTGATGATCATCCTGAAAGCGGTGGCCGGTCAGCTCCAGCTTGCCGGCCCGCTCCACGTAGATCTGATCGAAGCCGTTCACCAGGATATCCGAGACACTGTGATCCGCCAGCAGCGGCTCCAAGGGCCCCAATCCCAGGATCTCGTCGCCGATCTCCTTGATGATCCGACGCCGGGCATCGGCACTCAAGGGGCTCTCCAGCTCGGTCAGCAGGCTGGCGGTGGCTTCGGCAATCTGCTCCCTGGCCGCCACCTCACCTAACGTCTCCAGCAAGGCCAGATCCAGGTTGTCAAACAAGGCATCCATCAGCCGGCGCTTGAGACGCATCCACTCCTTGTTGACGCCGTTGCTCTGGGTCTGGCTCGGTGCCACGGCCACCGGCTCCTGGCGCGGAGCAGCCTCGTGGTCATGGGGACGGCCGCTTTGGCTGTTGCGAAAAAACATGACTACCTCCTCAGGCGATCCCAGATGCCAGCAAACCCGGTACGAGGCAGACTGGGTTGCAAGGCCAGCTCCTCCATCACGCCCCGCAGCACCCGGGTCAGCGGCTTATGGCGGCCCGCCTCGGTCAGCGGAATGCCTAAGTTGGCGCAGGCATTGGCGGTGGCAAAGTCATTGGGCACCAGGATGGCGGACGACACCCCCAGGGGCTGGCAGAGGGCGTCCCGACCTATGTCCAGACGGGGGGAATAACGATTGGCGATGACCCTGAGCTTGTCGTTGCCGATGCCGGTGGCCTGACGGATCTGACGCAACAGCAAGGCCGCATCCCGCAGGGCCGGCAGGCTCTGCTGCACCACCATGAACAGGCGATGGGCCTCCAGTACGGCCGGCATGTTCCAGGCCTCCACCCCGCGGGAGAGATCCACCACCACATGGTCATAATGCTGTCTGACCTTGGTGAGAAACAGGCCGAAACTCTGGGCCGTCAGGGTCGTCGCGCCCCCCAGCTGCTCGGTTCGACTACCGATGAGCCGCAAACCAGAGTCGTGCTTGCACAGCAGGCCTTCCAGCGCCATGTCGTCCAGCTCCTCCACCTGCTCCAGGGCCTCGGACAAGGAGAACTTGGGCTGCACCCCCAGCAGGTAATGGCAACAGCCAAACTGGCTATCGGCATCGATGAGCACGGTGCGCTCCTGCTTCTCCTTGGCCAGCAGGTGGGCCACCGAGGTGGCAAGGAAAGTCGCGCCCATGCCGCCCTTGCCGTTGAGAAATACGCTGACCCGTCCCAGCCGGCCATGCTGCAGCTTGTGGGCCGCCACCGCCGCCAGGGACTCCAATAACTCATCCTCGTCACAGGGCAGACCGAGCACATCCTGCACCCCGGCCCGCAAGGCCTGGCGCATCAGGGCGGTGTCCGGCTGCTGGCTAAACAGCAGCACGGCGGTCAGGCCGTGACCGGAAACCTCGCGAAACTCCGCCAAGGAGCACTCCCAGTCATCCTGGTCATACAGCAGCAGCAGATCGGGCCACAGCATGCCCCCCTCTTCCTGCTGGGCCTCCTCCAGGTGCTGCAGGGCGGCATAGGCCTGGCAGCGGACATTGCTCCACTGCCCCAGCGTGCCCGCCACATGCTCCAGCACCGAGGGGTGGGCGCTCACCAGCCAGCAATCCAGCGAGGTGGCGATCATCCTCGGATAGGCGGCCTGGCCACTGCGTAAGTCGACGACTGTGCTCACCGCATCTCCCCCCTAACAGTCCGTGTAGCCCGTGGGCGTTACGCCCAGACTCTCTCTGGGCAGGGTGGTGCTAAACGCCGGGGCCAGCAGCGTCACCAGATCCGGCGTCAAAAACGGGATCATCAGCCGCAGCTGGTAATTGATCACCCGTGCCTGCACGAAGCGGATCTGGTTGAAGGTGGCGGCCTGGGTCAGATCCCCGGTCACCGGGGCCCCGGTGGCATCTAGGTAATTAAGCTGCAGGTTGTCCGGGCCAAACTCCGGCAACAACCCGGGCTCCAGCACTGCCAAGGTCCGCACGTCCAGCTGTTCTGCCTCGCTCACCTGACAGACGGCGGCCAGCCGCGCCGCCCGCCGGGTGGACTCGCTCAAGGCGTGCCAGACAAACAGCAGGCGACTGAACTCCATGATGGCAAACAGTAGAAGGAAAAAGAGCACCGCCACCAGAGTGAACTCGATGAGGACGGTTCCGCGGCTGCGCCGCTGCAGAAAATGAGACATCATCACAAGGCCCTCATGACACTGCTGCTGACCAGGTCGAACTGCAGGCTGATATCATCCGCCAGGCCGAACAGTGGCAGTCGCAGGGTGTCGCCAAATAACATGGGCGAGAAACGGTAGCGGATCTCCACCTTCACCAAGGTCCCTCCCAGACTGGAGATGGTCACATCTGCCGCCGTGAGCCCGGGCAATAGCGGCTGGCCGTTGCCATCACCATTTACGGCCAAAGCGCTCGCCTCGGCCACCACCTCAGGCGTTAGCTGCACCAGCCCGGTCGTGCCACTGGCCGCCCCCTCCACCACAAAGCGCGCCGTGTCCCGAGCCATCTTCTCCAACTGGCTGTACTGGTACAGGGCCCGCCCCAGCTCCGTCAGCCCCAGCAACAGGATCAGCAGTATGGGCAGCAGCAGGGTGAACTCCACCACGGCCAGCCCCTGTTGGCGGTTGGCGGCCCTCATCAGGCATCTCCACTCAGGTTGTCGCGGTAGAGCTGGATCCGATAAGGCCCTGCCTGCAAGGGGTTCATGCCTGGCGTTCCTGTCGCCAAATTACAGCTGGACATGAACTGACCGACGATAAAGGCATCCGCCTGATCCACCGGCTGAACCAGGAACAGACAGGCCAGCCCCAAAAAAGGCAGCTCGCCCTGACCATTGACCCCGCCATCACAGCGACCGATGGGTACCGCCATGACACGGCGATAAGCCCCCCGCTCGCTACACTCCCCTAATAGGCAGTCTTGGTAGGCCTCCTCCACGTTCTGGGCCTGATACTCCTCCAGGTAGTCCGCCAGATTGAAGCTCAACTGATCCGGATCCGTCTGATCCATGGCGCCGGTTTTTTTATCCACCTTCACCTGGGGGGTGGGCTGGGTTACCACCAGATCAGGCGGGTAATCCTGTTCGTTGACACCGGCCCCAGAATAGATGCCAAATCGGGTGTTGAGCCCCTGGGCGGTAGGGCCAGCCTTGTTGCCCGGCTCCGTTTCCAGCATGGAACTTTCCAGGCTCAGGCACTCGCCATAACCACCGGCCAACTCCACCCGAATGTCCGCCGCCCCGGCGGCATCTGGCAGTCGCAGCAAGTGGAAGTTGCCCGTTCCCACCTCCTCATCCGGCGAGGAATACTTGAGGCCAATCAGCTCCTCTGTGTCATACCCGAAGTTCTCTGCCCCCTCCTCACCACACACCAAGATGGGCACCAGGTTGCAGGTGTTGACCAGACTGGTGCTGGGCCCCGCCACGGCACTGGCCTGCACCTGCATATCCAGTTTCAGCACCCGGGCAAAAAACTCCGGCAAGTCCACCTGACTCACCGCCACCCGCACATAGGTGGCATTGGCACTGCCGCCGGGGGTAAACGGCAGGCTGTCGGAAAACTGCACCTGGATATTCGCGCCCGCCAGACTAAAACGCCCATAGCCCGGCTGGGCAAGATGGGTGTTGAGCATGGTGAGGGCCGCCGTGGTGGCCAGGGCCTGATCACCGCCCAGATCCAGGGTCTTGGCGGCACTTAAGGCCGCCGCATCCACCATGTTCTGCAGCTTGCCCTTGTTGAGGATCAGGTGCCCCACATCCAAGGCCATGGCCGCCATGGCCAGCAGTACCAGCAGGCTGACGGCCGCCAGTACCAGCACTATGCCGCCCTGACGGGCGGGGCCTCGCATCCTGGTCACAGTGTTCATCCTGACCTCCTTATTGGCGGTGCTGACTACTTAAGCACGCTGCCCATGCTGCTGCCGCTGGTCCCCACCGCCTTGGGCGTCCCTAGATCGGCAACCGCCCGCTCGACCTGCCGTCCCGGCACCGGATTGGCGGCACTGACCGCCAGCAGACCGGCCTCAGGATCCAGGGTCTGCGCCTGGATCAGCTGGCGCTTGGCCTGCCCCATGGGGGGCTCATTGGCACAGCCAACCAGGCTCAGCCCCAGGCCCAGCGTCAGTATCACTATGGTTCTTTTCATGACGGCCTCCTGCTACAAGTCATGGCCATACTGGCCTTCGCTGCCCACCGCCACCCCAGGTGCCACCGGGGCCGTCGAGGTATCCGCCAGACCGCTGCCGCCCCGCTCTTCGCTGGAGAGCCGGCTCATCTTGCCCAGCAGGTAGTACTCCAGATCCGTGGGTTCGACGAAGTTGTCGGTAGGCAGCCGGATATCCTCCCGCCGGATAGGCTTGGCCAGGCGCGGCGTCACCAGTATCACCAGCTCGGTCTCGCCCTTGCGAAACTCCTGGCTGCGGAACAGCTGGCCGATGACCGGCAGATCCCCCAGCCCCGGCAGTTTCTCCACGAAGTCGCTGAGGTTTTCGTTGAGCAGACCGGCGATGCCGATGGTCTGGCCATTGCCCAGCTCCACCGTGGTCTTGGCGCTACGTTTGGTCAGTGACGGCACATAAAACGACGTGGTGGTGGTGGACGGCGATATGGTCATGGCATTGGTACCGCTCAACTCGCTGACCGCCACGTCCAGCTCCAGGTTGATGCGGTCGGCATCCAGCACCACGGGCACAAACTGCAGCCCCACGCCAAACTCCTTGTATTCGATGGTCAAGCCATCGTCATCGGGCACAGGCACCGGAAACTCGCCGCCGGATAGAAAGTCGGCCTTGGTACCGCTGAGCGCCAACAGGGTGGGCTCCGCCAGCACCTTGGCCATGCCGTTTTGCTTAGCGATGTTGAGGGCCACGCTAAACAGGGTGTTGCCGCTTAGGTAGCTGGCAAACAGCCCCTTGCCATCAATATTGAGGGGATTGGGGGCAAACTCGGACACCGCCGGCCCCACCAGAGCGCCGTTGGTGGTATCAAACACCGGGATCCGACCATCGCCACCCACCCCATTGAACACGGCATCGGGGAAACTGGCGCCATTGGTCACACCGCCGAAGCTGAAGGTGCCCCCGTTATGGGCAAAGATGAAGTTGGAGTCGAACTGGCGCACCAGGGAGCGCTGCACCTCCGCCACCGTCACCTCCAGCATCACCTGCTGAGCGCCGCCTATGGTCAACATGTTGATCAGGGTGCCCTCGTTCTGCTCCTCCGGCTTGGCACCGTCACCAAACTTGACGGTGCCGGTGAAGGTACGGGCCAGCTGCAGTGCCACATTCATCCTCTCCGCCGAGGAGACCTGGCCGCTGAGTACCAGCTTGCCCTGGCTGCTCTGCACCTTGATGGCCTCCTCGGGCATGAACTCGTGCAGCTTGCTCTTGAGCCCATTGAGGTCATGGGTGACCTCCACATCCAGCATCAGCATGGGCCTCTGCCGGGCATCCCAGACGATGACGTTGGTGCTGCCCAGCTGCTTGCCCACCAGATAGAGCTGATCGCTGCGCAGCACCATGAGGTCCGCCACCTCAGGACTGCCCACCGACACCTTCTTGGCCTTGCCCGGCAGTTGCACCATGCGCCCGCCATTGACCGGCACACTCACCCCCTGACTGGGCACCGCCATATCCGCCGGTTCCGCCGCCTGCAGCGGCGCCCCGGCGAGACTTGCCAACCACCACAAGCCAGCCACCAGGATCCCTTTGTATTGTTTCGTCTCCATAGCGTCCTCCCCGCCATGAGCGCCCGGTTATTGGCTAACTCGGGTCTGACTGACACTCACCCCTTTGATGAGGGTCACAGATTGACCGCCGCCACTGCGTACCACCTTAGGCGCCGGACAGGGTGGTGGCGTTACGGCCGCCAATTGCGGGGCGGCCGCCACCGGGGTTGGGTTGGGAGCCACATCCTCAGGGTTACGCAAGGCCAGCTGTATGGTGCCCCGGGTGGTCTCCGTCATCAGCTTCTCCGCCTCCTGCGGCGTCACTTCCAGGGTCACGGCGCGCACTATCACCGGCTTGTTGTCGGCAGTGCGGGCGGTCTGATCCACCGCCAGCACCCGGATGTTTTCCAGCACGGTCGTGGTCTTGACGTTGTTTTTGCCATCCAGCTCCACCGAGGCCAACACATCCACGTAATTGCCCGGCAGCAGGAATCCCGCCACCCCCACCACATCGTTGACCCGTATGGTCACCGCCCGCTTTTCCGGGGTGATCAGGCTGGCAAACAGGTTGCCCTCACCCGGCCTGGCCAGCCGTTCGGCCCGCAGGATTTCCGCCGGCAACAAATCCACCTGAGCGATCCGTCCTATGGCGTCCTCCAGGGTGCTGAAGCTGTTCTCCGGCTGCAGCGCCTTGGGCACAGTCAACAGGTGCACATGCTTGGACTCCACCTGGGTACCCAAGGGGATGAGCTGGGCGGCTACCACGACCGCCACCTGATCCCCTTGCGGGTTCACCGGCCCGCGCTGGCGCTTGAGCCAGCTGTCGGCCAACCAGAGGGCGCCGCCCCCCATGGCCAGCGAGACAACCAGCATGGCGATGACTTTACCCTTCATGATCCTTCCCTCCTTGTTCCTCCGTGCTGACGAAGTAGCTGCGCCATACCGCATCGAGCAGTTCGCTGGTCAGTCTGGGAGGGGCTTGCGTGAAGTTGATCTGATCCCGGCACAGGCCCACCAGATCCCGTGGGTGACAGGGCAACAGGGGCACGGCGCAGGCCTGGTGAAGATCCTTGAGCAGGTGCTGCAACAGGGGCTCATCCCACTGCACCTCATGGCGCTGGCATTGCTGCTGCCAAAGCTGGCGATAGTGCTCCGGGCTGATGGGCAGGAAGGGGATCTTGTAGCCGATGCGGCGCAAGAAGGCCTCGTCCACCAACTCGTGGGGCGGCAGGTTGGTGGAGAACACCAGTACCTGCTCAAACGGCACCTCAAAGTGCTTGCCGGAGGCCAGGGTCAGATAGTCGATCCGCTCCTCCATGGGCACGATCCAGCGGTTGAGGATGGCATCCACCGCCACCTTCTGCCGACCCAGATCGTCGATAAGAAACAGACCGTTATTGGCCTTGAGCTGCAAGGGGGCCCGGTAGGCATGCAAGCTGGCGTCGTAGTTCACATCCAGCATGTCGGTGGTGAGCTCTCCCCCTACCATCACCTCGGGCCGTTGGCACCACTGCCAGCGCGGATCCGCCCCCTCATCCAGTCGCAAAGAGGCCCCTTGTCCCAGCTGCAGCGGCCGGTGCACCAGGGGATCGAACACCGGCAGTACATGCTCGTCGATACACAGGGCATGGGGGATCAGCACCCCGGTGGCAAACAGCCGCACCAGGCGGCGGGAGACATAGGTCTTGCCGGTGCCAGGATGACCGTAGATGAAGATGGCCCGGCCGGAATTGAGGGCCGGGCCCAGTTGGTTGATCATCGCCGGGGTCAGCAGCACATCACTCATGCCGGCGGCGAAGCGCTCGGCGGTGACAAAATCGTGGCGGGCGCTCTGGCGCATCACCAGGGCCCGGTACTGAGTAAGGCTGACCGGTGCCGGCCCCAGATAGCCATCCCGCTGCCACTCGTACTGAGCCAGGGCCATGCCCTTGTGGGTCAGGCCGAAGCGCAGGCTCCGTTCGAAGCGGCCATCGGCCCGGGTCTCCAGCAGCGCCTCCCCCTTGAGCCCCTGCAACAGCTCCTCCACCAGGGAGCCCGACAGACACAGGCGAGACGACAAGGCCAGCTTGTCCAGTTCGGTGACCTGAGAGAGGTGTTTGATCAGCAGCATCTCCAGCACCCGGCGGGGGATGCCGGTGTCCGCCAGACTGCGGGGGCGTGGCGCCAGCTCGGCCGGGGGCGCCACCAGGGGCGGAAACAGGGCACAGGCTTCCTCGGCGATCGCCTCGTCATCAAGACTGCGGCCAGGTTCGCTCATCTGCGCCTCCTTGCCAGCCAGGGCCGGCCTCCCTGCCCCGGCCAACTGGCCGCGGCTATGTGTGTTAACCGTAGAACTGCTGGGCCAAGGCTGCCAGAAAGAGGGCGCCGCCAAAGGGCAGGCGCACCGTCTGAGCCTTGAACTCGGCCACAACGCCAGCGGGATGACGCCAGTGCCAGCATAGCCGCTGCAGCAGCCCGTGGCTGAGCAGCCAGAGCAGACTCAACACGCCGATAAATAACCAGCTGGCCAGCTGCAGCCAGATAAAGCCGGGCCAGCCCAGCACGGCGCCACAGGCGGCCAGCAACTTGGCATCGCCGGCCCCCAGCAGCCCCATGGCATAGCAGGGCAGGCTCAGGGCCAGTCCCAGCCCCAACCCCGCCAGGGCACTGGCCGGGCTGGGGCCGGTGAGCGGCACACCCGGCAGCTGCTGCAACAGGGCCAAACCCAGCAGGGCCAGCACCAGGGCATTGGGGATGCGCTGGGTCTGGATATCCACCAGGGCGCCGTAGCAGAGGGCGGCCAATAGCAGGATATTCATCTGAGCGTCATTGAATCTCAGCAATGATTCTGCGAATGGCATCTCCGACTGCCGTCCCCAAATCGGTAAATGCCGTCACCACCGCCAGGGCCACCAGGGTACCCGCCACCGCATATTCCACCGTGGTGAGCCCTTCTTCGTCCTGCCAGAAGGCACAGATCTTGTTTGCCAGCTTGTTCATAACCACCTCCACACACCCTTGGTTTATGCCCGGCAGGGGGCAAGCTCCTGTCGGCCGTCCTGGCCCGGTCGCCCGTTTGTGACGCCGACCCTAGATCAACCATAGCCAACAACCGGGTTGGTTAACCGATTGTTGCAAAAAAGTGATCCTCCTTGACAAATGACCAAGCTTGATATCATCAGGTGATTCTGCCGGGGGGAATGCTCTACAATGATTCGACCGAATCCGGTGGGTAATGGGCCTGAGGACAGGTGCTTAAGGAGTGGTAATGGGGAGAAAAGGGGCATGGCTAACCGGCCTGCTGCTCTGGGGACTGGGTCTGTCGGTGCTTGGCGCCGAAGGGCTGGATGAATACTGGCCCCTGAGCCAGTACCAGGCCATGCACCCGGAGCAGGCCCAGGCTACCCAGACCCTCAAGCGCCTGGTGCGCAACGCGCCACAGCCGGCCCGGCTACATCAGCAGGGACCGATGCGGATCGCCCTCATCAGCCCGGGCGGCCAGCTCTCCGACTACTGGCGTCGCAACCGTCTGGCCCTGGAGCGTCGCCTGACCCAGCTGGGGCTGGACTACCAGTTGCAAAGCTACGACAAGGCGCCGGAACAGGATGAGCGGCAGCAGACCCAGCAACTGGTAACCGCCCTGGCGGCGGATCCCGATTACCTTATCTACACGCTTGACGCTCAGTTTCAGCACAAGTACATAGCCCGGCTGCTCAGCCGTGGCCGGCCCAAGGTGATACTGCAAAACATCACCACCCCCCTCAAAGACTGGGAGGCGCGGCCCCCGCTGCTTTATGTCGGCTTTGACCATCAGCAAGGCAGCCGTCTGTTGGCCGACTTCTTTCGCCGCCAGGCGGCCGGGCGCCCCCATTTTGATTACGCCATGCTTTACCGTAGTCCTGGCTATGTGAGCACGGCCCGCGGCGATACCTTTATCGAGCAGATGCGGCCTCAGTCCAACAGTCAGCTGCGACTGGCCTTCTATACCCAGTCCGATCGCGCGTCGGCGCGCCAGGCGGCCTTATCGGCCCTGGAGCAGTATCCGGATCTGGATCTGCTGTTTGCCTGTGCCACCGACACCGCTCTGGGCGCCCTGGATGCCATCAAACAGAAGGGAAGACAGGGCAAGGTGCAGGTCAACGGCTGGGGCGGCGGATCCCAGGAGCTGGCGGCCCTGGCCCGCGGGGAACTGGCCGCCACCGTGATGCGCATCAACGACGATACCGGGGTGGCGGTCGCCGAAGCCATACAGCGGGATCTGCAGGGGCTGCCCCTGCCCCGGGTGTTTGCCGGGGATCTGGTGCTGGTCACCCCAGACACCCCCAAGACGGTGCTACAAGGCTTGCAGGCGCGCGCCTTTCGTTATTCGGACATGGAACAGGAGTAACAGATGCCGTCCTCCCGGCCGCCAACGCAACGCCCCCTCTCCAGTGTGCTGTTACTGGGGCTGACCGTGACCCTGCTGCTGGTCACCGCCATCCTGGTATTCCAGACCTATCGCTATGCTCGCCAGGCCATCGACACTCAGATGGAGCAGCGACTGGCCCAGGGTCACCATACGATGCAGCTGACCATGAACCATCATCTGACCCACCTGGCCCAGCAACTCGACAGTCTGGCCAGCCAGGTGGAAATCTCCTACGACCTGGGCACCCAATCCAGCTGGCGTCTGCCCCTGGAGCGGGAAGATGAACCCAAGAGTCTGGATTTCCTGTTCATCGCCCATCAGCAGACCCTCTACTGGCAGGATGCGGCCACCGATTTCTTCGTGCCGGCGGGTCAGCTCTCCAGCCTGATCGATCAGGCCGAGCAGCGCCATCGCTGGTATCTGGTGACGCTGCCGGATACCGAGTCGGCCCCGCTCATACTGCTGCTGCGCCAAGTCCCCCTGGTGGCCCCTCACACGGGTCAGGTCTTGGCCAGTCTATATGGCGCCCTGGTGCTTAACGACAACCTGGAGCTGCTGCAGGATCTGCAGCGGGAAGCCCAGCTGCAAGCCCTGAGTCTGGAGTACCAAGGCCTCCCCCTGCTCACCACCCAGCCTCAAGACAGCACCCTGGCCAAAGCGCTGAGCCAGCTGCCCGCCGGCACCGGCCTGCAAGCCGTGGGGAAGCACCTGCTGGCTGACCGGCAACCCCTGTGGCTGGATGGGACGCCCACCCCCTTGAGCCTGGTGGCGGTCGTTGAAAACCGTGCCACTCCCCGGCTGCAGGAACAGTATCTCCATGGCGCCGGTATCGTGCTGCTGCTGATCCTAGCAGCCAGCTGGATGCTGCTGCTGCACCTGCACCAATACACACTGCTGCCCCTGCGCCGCCTGGTGACCTGGAGCCGGGCGGTGAGTGCCGAGGATGAACCCCCGCCCTTTGTGCCTGGCCGCATCGCCGAATACAACGAGCTGGGGCAGGCACTGAGCCTGATGGTGCAACGGCAAAAAGAAAAAGAGCACTACTTTCAAGATCTGCTGGAGTTCGCCTTCTCCCCCATCATCGTCTGGAACGCCCGACTGCAGGTGCAGCAATGCAACGCCGCCGCCAGCCGGCTGATCGGCCTCACTGCCCAGCCCGGGGAGCCGGTATTCAAACTGTTCCCGGCAGAGGCCCAACCCGCCCTGGAGTCCAGTGTCCAGGGGCAGGTATGTGCCGGGGTCGAGCTGCAATATCCCAACGGACGCCTGCTGATCTGGAACATGGCGCCGGTACGCATCGGTGATCAGGTGACCGCCGTCATCGCTCAGGGGCTGGACGTCACGGCGCTCAAGCAGGCCCAGCGGGAGAGTCTGCTGGCCCGCCAGGCGGCGGAAGCGGCCACCCGCACCAAGTCGGAGTTCCTCGCCACAGTCACCCACGAGATCCGCACCCCGCTCAACGGCATTCTGGGCATGGCCCACCTGTTGCAAGACGGCCCCCTCACCGCCACGGCCCGGGAATACGCCCAGACCATAGAAGAGTCGGGCCAGGCGCTGCTGACCATCATCAACGACATACTGGACTTCTCCAAGATAGAGGCGGACAAGCTGACCCTCTGTCTGGAGCCCTTCCATCTGCCCCGGCTGCTGCAAGGGGTGATACGGCAGCTGGCCCCCCTGGCGGAGCAGAAACCGGGACTGCAGCTGGAGCTGCAGATGGCATCGGATTTGCCCGAATACCTGCTGGGGGATGCCGGGCGCCTGCGCCAGATCCTCATCAACCTGATCGGCAACGGCATCAAGTTTACCGAGCGAGGGCAGGTGCGATTGCATGCCCGGGTGCTGGAGCGGCAGAACCAACGCATTCGACTGGAGCTGACGGTCAGCGACAGCGGCATCGGCATTCCCCCCGAGGCCCAACGCAACCTGTTTCAGGCATTCGTCCAGGCAGACACCTCCACCACCCGGCGCTACGGTGGCACCGGCCTGGGGCTGGCCATCTGCAAGCGGTTGCTAGACATGATGGCGGGCAGCATACAGCTCACCAGCCGTCAGGGGATCGGCAGCTGCTTTACCGTACAGCTGCCGCTGCAACTGGCAAGCCCCCCAGCACCATCAGAGATCGGCGCCCCGCAGCTGGACGCGCCCCTGTCCGACAGTGGCGCCCCTCCGCCAGAGGGTGTGCCGTCGCAGCTATCGACCGCGCCGACGGCCGATGCCGGCACCGCAGAGACACGGCCAGATCTGGGTGAGCCCCACATCCTGCTGGTGGAAGACAACCGGGTGAACCAGCAGGTGGCCCTGCTGATGCTCAAGAAGCTGGGCTGCCGGGTGAGCCTAGCGGAAAACGGCGAGGTCGCCCTGCAAAAGACCCTGGACGAGACGTTTGACCTGGTGCTGATGGATTGTCAGATGCCGGTATTGAACGGCTACGATGCCACCCGGCGCATCCGCCTGAGCCAACCCCCTCAGGGTCGCCGTCTGCCCATCATCGCCATGACCGCCAACGACCAACCGGAGGAGCGGGCCAGGTGCCAGCAGGCGGGCATGGATGACTTCTTGGCCAAACCGTTCCGACGGGAAGATCTGGGCCAATGCCTGGCCCACTGGCTGGACAAGGCTTAGTCGGCGGGCGGCCCTCGCCGCACCAGCCGCACGGCATTGGCCAATTGGGGATCATCCTCCCCCGGCCAGCCGGTGGCAAAATCCACATACTGGCGGTCGCTACCGGCCACGCCACCCCCGTCATCACTCCAGAACCACAGGGCCTCGGTGTGGGGGAAGACCCGCAGATCTATGCTGGGTCGCAGACAGCCGGGGCGCACCAGACTCAGCAGCTCGGCCCGGGTAGGCAGCCGCCAGTTTTGGGCTTCTCCCCAGCCTTGCCGGTTCAGGCGATAGATCAGCTCCTGACTCTGGGGCCAGGTCAGGCGCTGCGCCTGGCCCTGAGCACAATCCGGCCCTGTCTGCCCCCAACTGCAGCGCTGCCACTCCAGGCCGGTCTGCTTGTCGCGCACCCTCTGCGCATCCAGTGGCTGCCAGCGGGCATCCACCACCTGCGGAGCCAGATCGGCTTGGCACACCTGCGCCGCCTGGGCGGCCGGCAGGCCGACGGCCAATAGCAGGATCCACCAGGCCCGTCGCCGCATCAGCCCCATCCGTTTCCCTCGCATCTCAACCCTCCTTAGTTCCGGGCATGCATTGCCCAACGAAAAACGGGCGATCCACAGGATCGCCCGCCACGGTGGCCAAGTTTATTCATCGCTGGGCAGAGCGGCCTGCATGACACCGAAGACATCCGTGTTATCCACGTAGTTGCCCTCGGTGTTGTGCCCCACCGTGCTGGCAAAGGTCGCATCCTGACCACGTACCCGGGCGTTGAACTCGTCACTGCCTTGACCGCGCGCCCACAGCCGCACCAGCTCATTGGTGTGGTTGCCACTCCAGAAGCGCACCGCCGGCAGGGCCTCGGCACCGTTAAAGGTCAGGCTCTGGTAGGGCACGCTGTCGGAGTCCAGCCCCAGAGGCAGGGCGTTGCCGTGGTCTGTGGTGACGATGAGCAGGGTCTCGTCCCAGCTGCTGTTGGCCGCCACCCACTCTTCCACCGCTTGCAGGGCCTGGTTGAAGTCCACCTGCTCCTCCACCATGCGATCCGCCTGGTTGGCATGGGCCGCCCAATCCACGGCGCCGCCTTCCACCATCAGGAAGAAGCCAGACTCATTTTTGCCCAGGTAATTGAGTGCGCCCTGGGTCAGGGTGGGCAGATCCGGCACTGTGGCGATCTTCTTCACGCCGCTGGGCTGGCTGGCATCGGCCCCCAGCACGCTGGCCTCCCGGCCCTGTTGCAGGGTCCAGCGAACCTTGGGGATGCCCACCAGGGGACCCGTCACGCTCAGACTACCATTGGCCAGGGCCTCGAAGCTGGCCTTGCTCTCAATCAGGGTCCAGGGGGTGCTGGAGCCACTCGGGATCAGCTCGCCGGCCTTGAGGGAGGTCCACTCAGTCTCCCCAATGGTGTCGTAGGGGGTATAGCAGGCATAGGTGGCGGCACACTCGTCGTCACTCAAGGCGCTCATGTCGCTACCATTGCCGTCATAGCCCGGGTTGCCGGTGCCCATCAGCAGATCCAGGTTGCCGTTGGTCAGCATGTCCCGGGCGATATCGGTCATGTTCTTGCGGCTGAGGTTTTGGGCGGCAAAGGCAGCGGGGGTGGCGTGGGACAGCTGAACCGAGGTCACCACACCGGTGGCCTTGCCAGCCTGCTTGGCCAGTTGGGTGATGTAGGCCAGCGGCTGACCCAGGTTGTCGTAGTTGATGGCGTTGTTGTAGGTCTTGTGGCCGGTGGCCAGGGCCGTGCCGGCGGCAGCCGAGTCGGTATAGTTGGACTTCAGATACTGATAGCCGGCGATGGCGGTCTGGTAGCTGTCGCTCTCGTCCACGGTGGCGGCACTCTCATCCCAGGCCTTGGCGGCATCGTAGCTGAGGCCATCGCCGTTGACGTCATTGGTGGGCTTGCTGCTGGTGGTCAGCGGGTAGGTGGTCATCCCCAGACGCACCTCCATGTCGGCATAGGCCGGCAAGGCATTGGCAGTGACGCCAGCCTGCCATTCGGCCCCCATCTCCCAGGTGTTCCAGCTGGCCCCATCACTGATCATCAGTATGATGTTTTTGGGCTTACTGCTGCTGCGCGCTGCCGTGGTGTCGTTGTCGCTGTCATTGCAGGCCGACAGGGTCATGACCGCCAGCACGGCGGCGGCAACCAGGGCGGGCTTCTTATATTTTTCCTTGTAGATCAACATAGTAAGCATCTCCATGCTTGTGCAAAGTGCCTAGACGGTAAGCCGCGCTGATGACAATCCCATGATGATTGCAAGGCAATTTATGGATTCAAATGATACATATTTTTTCTTACTTTTATTCCCAGGTCGTTTTGTGACCCCGCTCGGGTTGCCAACCCTGCAATCTACCAATGACACGCGCGACCGGTATGCTGACCGACCAAACATGCCCATCCCCCATGAGACAGACCGACCATGCGCCTTCTTCTTCCCCTCACGCTCCTGCTGCTGGGCAGTTGTGCCAGTGCCCCGCCAACCGCCCCAGAGACATTGTCCAGCTCGGCGCTCCCTTCACAGGATCTGAGCCCTGTGGCCCAGCAGATCCCGGCCCGAACCCTGCCTACCGACTGGGCCCGGGGCGCCGTGTTCATGGAGATCTATGTGCGGGGCTTTCAGGACAGCAACGGCGATGGCATCGGAGACTTTCGGGGTCTCATCAGCCGGCTGGACTACCTGCAAGACCTGGGAATACAGGGCCTGTGGCTGATGCCGGTAAACCAGAGTAAGGACAGGGATCACGGCTACGGCGTGGTGAATTACCGGGACGTGGAGGCCGACTACGGCAGCCGGGCCGACTTCCAGGCCCTGCTGGAGGCGGCCCACGCCCGGGGCATGGGCATCATCATGGATTACGTCATCAACCACAGCTCGGATGCCAACCCGCTGTTTGCCGACGCCAAGGCCAATCGCAACGGCAAGCGCGACTGGTATATCTGGGCCGAGCGGGATCCCTACTGGGTCAACTGGGCTCGCCAGCCCAGCTGGCATAGAACGCAAGTGGGCAGAGGTGACTACTACTACGGCGTCTTCTGGGTCGACATGCCCGACTTCAACCTGCGCAATCCCCAGGTGCTGGCCTTCCACCACGACAACCTGCGCTACTGGATGAACCAGGGGGTGGATGGCTTCCGTATCGATGCAGTAGGCCAGCTCATTGAGAACGGCCCCCAAGCCTACGAGTCCCAACCGGAAAACAAACCCATCCTCAAGGATCTGCAGACCCTGGTACACAGCTACCCGGGCAACTTCATGGTGTGCGAGGAGCCGACCGATCCGGTAGGTGCCGCCGGCAGAGATGCCTGTGGCTCATCCTTTGCCTTTGGCTTCAACCGACAGGTACGTGCGTCGGTAAAACATGGCAAGGTGACCAAGCACTTGAGTGAGATACTGCAGCAGTATCCACTCGCCGATATGGGACTGGTACTGGGCAGTCATGACAGCTATGCCGGCGAGCGGCTGATGGTGGACTTGGCCGGTGACGAGGCCGCCTACCGGCTGGCGGCGGCCACCCAGCTGACCCTGCCGGGTCAGCCGTTTATCTATTACGGCGAGGAGATCGGCATGGGCACCAGCCGGGGCAACGCCGGCGACTGGGGATTGCGGGCCCCCATGAGCTGGCAGGCCGATGGCGGCTTCAGCACCGTCACGCCGTTCCGGGCGCCAGCCGACAACCAGGCCGACTATAACGCGGCAGATCAGCAGGCCGAACCCGACTCACTCTGGCATCACTATCAGCAGCTGATCGCCCTGCGCAAGGCGCATCCGGCCCTGCGCCTGGGGGATTTGCAGCTGCTGGCCGAGGGACCTGTGCTGGCCTACCTGCGTCAATCAGGGGACGAACGTGTGCTGGTGGTGCTCAACTACAGCCGCCAGGCCCAGGCCCTCAGCCTGCCCCTCAAGAGCGAAGCGCCGCAACGCCTGCTGGGCCAGGGTACGCTGAATGCGGGCCAGACCCTGCAGCTGAGGCTGCCAGCCCAGGGGTTGGCCATCTACCGGCTGTAAGCCGCCTCCAGTGACACCCGCGGGCGCCGCTTGCCGTGCCCGCGGGTCTTGCCGTCCTGGCCTCAGGGCGCCACCAAGGCACGGTTTTCCACGCGATCCAGCTCCTCTGCGGTAATGAAGCGAGCCGGGATCAGTTGGTGATCCTCCACCCGCTTGCCCCGCAAATAATCCACCAGCCGCTGCACCGCCAGATAGCCCAGCTGCCGGGGTTGCTGGACCATGACGCCATACAGACGCCCATCCCGGATCGCCTGAGCCAGTTGAGGATCCAGGTCGAACCCGATATGCAGCGGCGCCGGGGTGGGCCCCAGATCCCGCAACACCGCCGCCACCGCCAAGCTGGTGGACTCATTCACCGAGAAGACACCGTCAAAGCGTCCGGCCTCGCGCAGGAAACGGAGCAAGACGCTGCGCGCCTCCCCGACGCCCAGCCCCAGATAGGGGGAATAGGTGAGCTGCAGCCCCGCCTCCCGCGCGCCGCGGGCAAACCCCAGCTCCCTGGCATCCGTGCTGGGGATGCCGGACTTGAGCCGCACCAGCAGCACCCGGCCTTGGCGGCCCAGGGCCTGCGCCATGCGGTGGGCGGCCAGCTCGCCGGCCGCGCCGTTGTTGGTCGCCACCACCGCCACCCGCTCGCCGGGCAGATCCCGGTCCAGATACAAGGTGGCGATGCCCTGTTTGCGCAGCAAGGACACATGGGCCTCGCGCGCCGCTGAGCTGGGGGCGATGACCAGCCCCTGGCAGCCCATGGCCACCAGGCGATTGATGGCCTCCCGCTGGGTGGCGTCCTCCTCATCCATGGGCAGCAAGGCATGCACCTTGACCCCCAGATCCTGGCCGGCCAGCTGGGCCCCCATCACCACCTCGCTCCAGAAGCGTTTACCACCGCTTCCGGCCACCAGGCCGACACACTCGGCCAGCACGGCACCGCTGCACCACCACAGCAGCAAGCCGCAGCAAAGCCCGTATCGCCGGATCCACCCCATAGCACCCCCTTCGGCCAGTTGCTGGGCTAAGTGTAATGCACAGACAGCAACGCCAGCCAAAGCCGGTGGCAACCGGGTCTATAGTTAGCAAAGGGTGTCACCCGCAACAGCCCTGCAGAAGGGGGGAACTATGGCAACCATCATGGTCATCGGCGCCGGCCTCGGCGGCCTCTCCGCCGCCTACGAACTCAAGGCCGCCCTGGGGCAAGCCCATCGCGTGCTCCTCGTCAGCGACAAACCCAGCTTCGACTTCACCCCCTCCAATCCCTGGGTGGCGGTGGCCTGGCGCAAGCGAGAGCAGGTCTCCCTGCCCATCGCCCCCCAGGTAGCCAAAAAGGGCATCGACTTCATACCCCAAGGACTGATCCGGCTGGATCCCCAGGCCCGCAAGGTGACCCTGGCCGATGGCAGTGAACACGGCTACGACTACCTGGTGCTGTGCACCGGCCCCGAGCTGGCCTTCGACGAGCTGCCCGGCGCCGGGCCGGAGGCCGGCAGCAGCAGCGTCTGCACCCTGCCCCATGCCGAGGACTGCCAGGCCAGGGTAGCGCAGCTGCTGGCCCAGCCCGGCCCCGTGGTGGTGGGGGCCCTGCCCGGCGCCTCCTGCTTCGGCCCAGCCTATGAATATGCCTTCATCCTCGACAAGCACCTGCGGGATCACAAGCTGCGCAAGGCCGTCCCCCTCACCTTCGTCACCAGTGAGCCCTATATCGGCCACCTGGGACTGGGCGGGGTCGGCGACTCCAAGGGGCTGCTGGAGAAGGCCCTGCGGGAGCGGGACATCCCCTGGATCTGCAACGCCAAGACCCGGGCATTGCAGGACGGCCAGGTGCTGGTGGACGAGCTGGATGACCTGGGGCAACTCAAGCGCCAGCATGCCCTGCCCTATCGTCATGCCATGCTGCTGCCGGCCTTTCGCGGCATAACCCCCCTGCGGGGCATCGAGGGCCTGGTGAATCCCAGGGGCTTCGTGCTGGTGGACGCCCAGCAGCGCAACCCCACCTACCCCAATATCTATGCCGCCGGGGTCTGCATCGCCATAGCACCGCCGGTGGCCACCCCGGTCCCCACCGGCGTGCCCAAGACCGGCTACATGATCGAGTCCATGGTGCGGGCCATCACCCTCAACATCCAGGCCGAGCTGCAGGGGCAGACACCCCAGGCCAAAGCCAGCTGGAACGCCATCTGCCTGGCGGACATGGGCAACACGGGCGCCGCCTTCGTGGCCATCCCCCAGCTGCCACCGCGCAACGTTGCCTGGTTTGCCGAGGGCAAGTGGGTCCATCTGGCCAAGGTGGCCTTCGAGAAATACTTCCTGCGCAAGATGCAGCAGGGCGAGACCGAGCCGCTGTATGAGCGGCTGGTGCTCAAGTACCTGGGCATCGACAAACTGGAGCAAGCGGCTGACCGGACGGATAAAACTTCGCTATAGTGGCGGCTCAGCCACGACCGCCCCAAGGAGGCGCCATGTTTTCCCTGAGCCGTTTTTCCGCCCTGCCCGGCGCCATGCTGGTGAGCCTGGTGAACACCCAGCTGCGGGATCATTTCGCGGATCTGGCGGATCTGTGCCGCTACCACGACATCCAGGCCAGCGAGCTGGAAGCCAAGCTGGCCGAGGACGGCTTTGTCTATCAGGCCGAGCTCAGGCAGTTTCGCGAGGCGTAAAAACGCGGGGGCCTAGAGCCCCCGCTGTTGCATCCGCCGCAGGAACTCCGTCATCACCCGCTCGTAGATCAGATCCCCCATCAGGTGGTCTTCCACCCCGCGATCTATGTTGGGATTGTCGTTGATCTCGATGACGTAGGCCTTGTTGCCCTTCTGCTTGATGTCCACGCCGTACAGGCCATCGCCAATCAGGGCGGCCGCCTTCAGGGCCGTCTCCCGCACGCAGCGCGGCACCGCCAGCACATCCAGGGTCTCCCAACCGCCGGCGTTGAAGTTGCCCCCCGCCTGGTGCTGGTAGATCTGCCAGTGGCCCCGGCTCATGTAGTACTTGCAGGCAAACAGCGGCTGGCGATCCAGCACGCCGATCCGCCAGTCGAACTCGGTATACATGAACTCCTGGGCCAGGATCAGGGAGGAACTTTGCATCATCTCCCGGGCCTTCTCCTCCAGTGCCTCCAGGCTGTCCACCTTGTGCACCCCGCGGGAGAAGGAGCCGTCCGGCAGCTTGAGCACGCAGGGCAGCCCCAGGGCCGCCACCGTCTTGGCGGCCCAGTCGGCCTCACCGGCACGGATCACCCGGGTCTTGGGGGTGGGCACCTTGTGCTTCTCCAGCAGTTCCGCCAGATAGACCTTGTTGGTGCAATACATGATGGAGGCAGGATCGTCGATCACCACCAGCCCCAGCTTCTCCGCCCGCCGGGCAAACTGATAGGTGTAGTTGTCGATGTTGGTGGTGGCGCGGATAAACAGGGCGTCATATTCCCCCAGCCGGCCCATCTGCTCCTTGTCGATGAGATCCACCTTGATGCCCAGCCGCTGACCGGCGCGGATGAAGCGCTTGATGGCCATCAAATTGGAGGGCGGCAGCTGCTCCTCCCGGTCGATGAGGATGGCCAGGTCGTAGCGATACTTGCGATGGGGGCTGCTCTGACGCCAGATCTTGCGGGAGAAGCGCTCCAGGGCGGCGGCGAAGCTGTCCTGCTGGCCATTTTCCAGCTGCTGGAAGGGATAGGGGGCCACGCCGGCCACCTGCCAGCCCTGGCGCTGGTGGCGAAAGGTCACCTGCATCACCGGCAAGGGGTATTGCTCGAACAGGGCGCGGGCCAGCTTCTGCAACGCGGGCACCTCGCTCTGGCCAAAGTAGAACAGCTGGGTGACTGTACCTTGCGGGCTGCCGGCGAAGGCCTGATCCAGCGCCTCGTTCATGCCTCCCAGCACCATCAATTGGAATTCTTTGCTGGAGAGTTCATTGATGGTGCGCAGGGTAGGCAAGATGCGGTGACCACGGGCTTCGGCCAGCAGGGTGCAGTAGTAGCCCAGGCTTTGATAATCGTAGTTGCGGCACAAATTGATGACTTGGGTGTTGCGGGCGGCGGCGTCGCTGCGATGGTCGAGGTAGTCGCCCACGCTAACGACGCTTTCCGAGGGGAAGTAGGCAGCCCAATCCGTTTTTTCTTCGGTCACGATAAGAAACTTGGCCATAGAGACTCCAAGTTGACTAGCAAGGATATCCGGCGCGGCACACAGCAGGGGAGGTCGGATACGATCCGGGTAAGACGAGTCTGTGCAGATAAGAAAGGAGTTAGGTGCAACAGGCTGGTGGCCCGCCGAAATGCTATGCCTGTCACACTTTACCCGTCAAGCACTTGGGCCTATGATTCGACTCGTTTGGGTTGCCCTGTGCGCCCGCCTTGCCCCCGCCTTGCCACCACAGCCCGGACAGACGACGCCAGCCATCCCCCTTCCCCCATGGGGACTTCATCGGGAATCGTTGGGAGACGTTATGATCCGCGATGCGCAACTGGAGGATCTGCCGGCCCTGTTGGCCCTGGAGCAGACCGCCTTCCCTGGCGACCGGCTCTCCAGCCGCCAGTTCCGCCGTTTCATCAAGAGCGACAACAGCCGCACCCTGGTGCTGCAACACGACGGCCAGCTGGCCGGCTACGCCCTGGTGCTGTTTCACCACAGGACCCACCTGGCCCGACTCTACTCCCTGGCCATCGTCCCCGCATTGCGTGGCCAGGGGCTGGCCGGCCACTTGATGGAGGCCTGCGAGCAGGAGGCACTGGCGCGCGGCTACCTGACCCTGCGCCTGGAGGTGCGGGAGGACAATGCCGGCGCCCGGGCCCTGTACCGCAAGCGGGGCTACCGCCCCATCCGCCTGCTGGCCCACTACTACGACGATGCCGCCGACGGCATCCGGCTGGAGAAGCGCCTGCAGCCGGGCAAACCCACCAGCCTGCTGCCGGTGCCCTACTACGCTCAGACCCTGCCCTTCACCTGCGGCCCCGCCAGCCTGCTGATGGCCCGCAGCGCCCTCACCCCGGGCTTTGTGCCCAGCCGGCGCGAGGAGGTGCAGATCTGGCGCGAGGCCACCACCGTCTTCATGACCACGGGCCACGGCGGCTGCTCCGCCCTGGGGTTGGCCCTGGCGGCCCATCGCCGCGACCTCACGCCCCGCCTGTGGGTCAGCCAGACCCAGACCCCCTTCCTGCGCGGGGTGCGCAGCGACAGCAAGCGACAGGTGATGGAGCTGGTGCAGGCGGACTTTACCCAGCAGGCCGCCGAAGCGGATCTGGACATCCGGCTGGGCCGCGCCAGCCTGGAGGAGCTGGGCCAGGAGCTGGCCGCCGGTCATCCTGTGCTGGTGCTCATCAGCACCTGGCGGCTCACCGGTGACAAGGCCCCCCACTGGGTGGTGCTGGTGGGGCTGGATGAGCAGTTTGTCTTCTTCCACGACCCGGACGTGGACAGCAGCCGGGATCGGCTGGCCTCCGCCATCCAGGTGCCGGTGCGGCGGGACGACTTCGCCGCCATGATGCAGTATGGCCAGGAGCGTTTCAGCGCCGCCCTGGCGCTGAGCGGCCGATAAAGAACGACGCCGGGCAAGCCCGGCGTCGTTTCACTAGATACAGCCAACCGTTCGCCTAAGCGCTTACCGGCTTGACCGCCGGCTTGGCTACCGCCTCACCGGCCAGCCCCCGGTAGATGAGCGCGCCCAAGGCGCCGCCAATCAGGGGCGCCACCCAGAACAGCCACAGCTGGGCGGTAGCCCAATCCCCCACGTACAGCGCCACGCCGGTACTGCGGGCCGGGTTCACCGAAGTGTTGGTCACCGGAATGGAGATGAGGTGGATCAGGGTCAGGCACAGGCCGATGGCGATAGGCGCGAAGCCCTGCGGCGCCCGGCTGTCGGTGGCCCCCATGATCACCAGCAGGAACATGGCGGTCATCACCACCTCACACACCAGGGCAGACATCAGGCTGTAACCACCCGGGGAGTGCTCACCATAGCCGTTGGAGGCAAAGCCGGCCGCCAGATCGAAACCGGCCTGGCCACTGGCAATCAGGTACAGCACACCGCCGGCCGCCAGGCCGCCCAGCACCTGGGCCACCACATAGGGCACCACCTCCTTGGCCGGGAAGCGGCCGCCGACGCACAGCCCCAGGGTCACCGCCGGATTGAGGTGACAGCCCGAGATGTGGCCGATGGCAAATGCCATGGTCAGCACCGTCAGGCCGAAGGCCAGGGAGACCCCCAAGAGGCCGATCCCCACCTCGGGAAACGCCGCCGCCAGCACGGCGCTGCCGCAACCGCCCAACACCAGCCAGAAGGTTCCAAAAAATTCTGCTCCGTATGCTCTCATCGTGGTTTCCTTTTACCTTGCTTGAACAGAAAACCCGTGCCAAACCACGGCAACCACCGGGCGGACGGCCTGTGACACCACAGGCAGCCAGGCTCACAACTAGCACCAAGTGAAACTCAGGCTGAGTCTGAGGATACGCCTCTGCCCTGACAGATAAAAGACACCCGCATTAACGCGGCCAGCGATCCTGTTGCAACACCACGCGATACCCATCCAGATCCTCGAAGGTGCGGCCACGCTGATCCCAGTAGGGGTTATAGGAGGGGACGGCCAGGAAGTCGGCCGCCAGCAGGGCCGCACAGGCACTCTGCCATTGGACGGGGTCGGGCAGGTAGAACACCAGCAGGTGATCCTGGGTCGGGGCCCGGCCCACCTTGTGGCCACGCTGATGGGTAAACTCCAGATGATAGGGCTGGTGCGGATGGCCCAGCATGATGCCGTCAAAGCCCTGATGATCGGCAAAGGCCCCCAGCCGGACAAACCCCAGACCGTCACAATACTGGGCCGCCAGGGCGCTGAGTTGGTCGGTGGGACGGGCGATACGCAAGATGGCGTCAGAGGGGATCATGGCGGCCTCCTGATAAAACCCCATGATGCGCCTGCGACGGACAAGATCAAGTAGCGCACAAGGACGGCCGTCAGCCCGCCACGGGCAAAATCTCAGCGCGACCGTTCGCCGGCACCAGACCATCGAAGCCACCGTGGTGCAGCAGCTCCCGGATGAGCAGCAGCCGACTGGCAAACTGCCGATCCGCCGGTAAGCCCAGCTGACTGGCCGGTTGGCCCCAGGCCAGGGCGGCCAGGCGATGGAAGAGTCCCTCTACCGCCTCCGTACTCAGGGGCACTGTGGTCACCGGGCTCACCGCCAGCAGGGCCTGCCACAGATCCGGCGGCAGGGCCAGCAGGCCCCCGGCCGCCGGCGGCAGCCGGGGCATCAGCTCATCCTCGATAAAGGCGATGGCCAGCTCCAGCTGACCCTCGCTGGCCGGCTCATCCTTAAGCCAGGCGGCAATACTCGACCAGGAGAGCTGCAACCGCTCCTCATCCCCCTGCAGCAGGCGCAGGGAATCCCCCTGGCTCACCAGGCAGGCACGATAGACAGGGATAGGTGACATGCCGATCTCCTTTGACCCGCTGACAAGAGGCCGGCGCGGGTCCCTGACCCGCACCGGCCCCAGGGATCAGCCCTTG
The DNA here is from genome assembly GCF_039540575.1 of Pseudaeromonas paramecii. Classification (NCBI taxonomy): domain Bacteria; kingdom Pseudomonadati; phylum Pseudomonadota; class Gammaproteobacteria; order Aeromonadales; family Aeromonadaceae; genus Pseudaeromonas; species Pseudaeromonas paramecii. The sequence continues at coordinate 293,476 of NZ_BAABFC010000012.1, read as the reverse complement.
AGCTTGGCGGCCACGGCGGCCACCCGGGCACCGTAGCGGGTGGCGGTTTCCAGATCCCCTGCCGGTATCACGTCGGCACCGGCATCGGAGGGGGATTGCACCAGCAGGCCCACAGAGCCCCCCAGGTTGTTCACGTCCTGACGGGTGGCGGCCTGGGTGTTGGCCGGCGGCAGCCCCAGGCTGACCCAGAGACCGCCGTGTTGGGAGGCCAGGGTCTGCAGGTAGATCAGGGTCACCTGCTTGTCACCGTTCAGGCTGGCGCTGTTGGTGAAGCCACCGAACACCTTGTCCTTCCAGCCGCCGGTGAACCACACCTTGGAGGTGGCATCGGCAAACTTCTTGAACTGCCAGGGTACGCCGCCCATGTAGGTGGGCGCGCCGAAGATGATGGCATCGGCCGCATCCAGCAGGGCGAAGTCCGCCTCGCTCACCTCACCCTCGGCACTCACCGCCACCAGGCTGGCCTCGGCGCCCTTGGCCACATACTCGGCCACCCGCTGGGTGTGACCATAACCGGAGAAATACACCACCACTGTCTTAGCCATAACCTACCTCGTCATTCTGTGCGTGTTTGAACATGGATTGCCGTGGAGGGTAGCCCCATTCGAGTTCAAGGCCACCCTGACGGGCATGGTATCCAGCGGAAACTAGGTTTACAATGAGTGGCGAAAAAGTGCCTTGGTTACCTGGAGGATACCGTGTCAGACCTTCCCGCCTATGACGTCTACAGCCGTGACTGCCCGGCCCGCCTGTTCTTCGATCGCCTGGCCGAACGCTGGGTACTGCTCATCATCAACCTGCTGCGCCAGGGCGGCCCCCTGCGCTTTAGCGAGATCAAGCGACGGGTCAACGGCATCTCCCAGAAGGTGCTGTCGCAAAAGCTCAAGCAACTGGAACGGGATGGCCTCATCGCCCGCACCCTCTACCCCGAGGTGCCGGTGCGGGTGGAGTACCACCTCACCGCGTTGGGGGGCTCCTTTGCCGACACCATAGAGCAGGTGGGGCAATGGGCGGAGCAGAACGTGGAGCGAATGCTGGCCGCCCAGACCCAGTACGATGCCCAGCTGCCGGAAGCGCCCCGCCCCACCGGACTGCGCTACATCCGCCCGGCGCAAGACTAGCCGCCCTCAGGCCGAGACGCCCGGCCCGCCGGCAAAGTAGCGCCGCTGCAGATCCTGGCGCGCCTCTTCCTTCAACCGGCTGATGAAGGTGGCCTCGGCCACCGACAGCCCCTGGCTGCGGCTCACCAGATAGATGTCCACCATCGGCAGGTTCTGGTAGGGCGGCAGGGGCCAGAGATCGCCGTTGGCCACGAAGGGGGCGGCACCGGAGACGGTAAGCACGCCAAAGCCCACCCCCGCCAGGATCAGCCGCCGCACCTCCTCGTCATTGGGCGACACGCCGATGAGATTGCCCCACAGGCCATGCTCCTGCCGTAGCCGGGTGATGGACTGCAGCCCCTGGCTGGGCTGCTCGCTTTCAAACGACACATAGGCAAAGCCCTGCAGCTGCTCCAGGGTCAGCTCCTCCTGGCCATACAGGGGGTGGGCCCGGCCGCAGTAGAACGCCATCTGCTCGTGACCCAGCAGCTGGAAGTCTACCCCCGCCTGGGGACGCTGCATGGTGCACAGGCCGAAGCCCAGCCCTCCGGCGGCCACCGCGGCGATGATCTCGGCGCTGGGCAGCACGCTCAGGTTATAGGTCACCTGGGGATAGCGCTGATGGAAGGCCCCCAGGGTGCGATCCAGCGCCGGCAGGTGCAGGTGACTGGCCACCGCCAGATCCAGCTGGCCCCGCAGCTCGGGGGCCGCCGCGGCAAAGTGCCCCGCCAGCTGACGCAGGATGCGGTGCACCGCCGCCGCATCCTCATACAGGCGCCGCCCCTGGTAGGTGAGGGCGAAGGCCCCCTTGCGCCGCAGCAGCAGCCGGGCTCCCAGCTGCTCCTCCAGCCGCTTGAGACCGTTGCTGACGCTGGGCTGACTGAGGTTCAGCCGCTGGGCCGCCGCCGTGATCCCCTCCTCCTCCACTATGGTGAAAAACAGGAACAAGAGGTTCCAGTCCAGGTTGCGCAACAGACGCTCCGCCGCCGCATTGGGTTCCATCGATTCCGCTCTCCGCTCAACAGGCGCCCCATGACACCCATAGCATTTGACTATGAATATCATACTAACAATTCATTTGAGAAATATATGGTACCGCCGGACACTGGCCTCATCCCGAGCCCAAGGCTCGCCATCACCCCAAGGAAGGCCCCATGTCCCTCAAGCTTACCGGCACCCTGACCCTCGCCCTGTTGGCTGGCCTCGCCAGCGGCTCCCTGTCTGCCAAGGAGTGGAAGACCATCCGCATCGGCACCGAAGGCGCCTATGCCCCCTTCAACTTCATCGATGCCAACGGCCAGGTGCAGGGTTTCGACATCGAGATCGGCAAGGCGCTGTGCGCCCAGCTGCAGGCCCAGTGTGAATTCATCACCCAGGACTGGGACGGCATCATACCGGCGCTGCAGGCCGGCAAGTACGACGTCATCCTGGCCTCCATGTTCATCACCGAGGAGCGCAAGAAGCAGGTGGCCTTCACCGATCCCTACTACAAGGCCGCCATGACCTTCGTGGCCCCCAAGGAGGCGGATGTGCAGGACATCTCCCCCGCCGCCTTGGCCGGCAAGGTGATCGGCGCCCAGGCGGGCACCACCCAGGCGGAGTACCTGACCCAGCTGTATGGCAAGTCGGACGTGCGCCTCTACCCCACCCAGGAGGCGGTGAACCTGGATCTGGCCTCCGGCCGGCTGGATCTGCAGATGGGCGACGCCCTGCCGCTGCTGATGTGGACCCGCACCACCGACGACGGCAAGTGCTGCCAGACCGTGGGTGAGATGGTGACGGATCCCAAGTACGTGGGGGACGGCGTGGGCATGGCGGTGCGCCTGAGCGACGACGATCTGCGCCAACAGCTGAACCAGGCCCTGGCGGCCATCATAGCCGACGGCACCTATCAGAAGATTAACGCCCAGTACTTCCCCATCAACATCTACACCATGAAGTAAGGCCGCAGGCGGCGAGGAGTCTGGCATGAACTGGCAACTATTGAGCTGGGGCCCCACAGGCTGGGGCGATGAGCTGGTGGCGGGACTGGGGATCACCCTGGCCCTGGCCCTGGCCACCCTGCCGGTGGGCCTGCTGCTGGGCAGCCTCAGCTGTCTGCTGTGGTTCCGGGGTGGGCCGGCCCGCTGGCTGGCCCGCGCCTACACCACCCTCATCCGCGGCACCCCCGAGCTGTTGACCCTGTTTCTGGTCTACAACGGGGTGGCCATGCTGCTCAACCGCCTGCTCTCCCGGGAGCATGGCGACTTCGTCAGCCTCAGCCCCTTCGTGGCCGGGGTCATCTCGCTGGGGCTGGTGCTGGGCGGCTATGCCGCCGAGGTGCTGCGCGGCGCCTATCAGTCCCTGGAGTTCGGCCCCCGGGAGGCGGGCCTGGCCCTGGGGATGCGCCGCTATCAGGTGCTGCTGCTCATCGAACTGCGTCCCCTGCTGCAGCTGGCCCTGCCGGGGCTGGGCAACCTCTGGCTCAACCTGGTGAAAGACACGGCCCTGGTGTCGGTCATCGCCCTCAACGATCTGATGCGCATGGGGACGGTGGCGGTGGGCGCCACCCGCCAGCCCTTCTTCTTCTACCTGACGGTCTGCTTCATCTACTGGGGAGTCTGCATGGCCTCCGAGTGGGGGCTGGCCCGGCTGCAACTGGGCTGCCGCCCCGGCGGTCGCCAGGGAGTTCAACCCGGAGGTCACGCCTGATGGACAGCCTGCAACACTACGGCGCCCAGCTGCTGGCCGGCGCCGGTCTGACCCTGAAACTCACCCTGGGGGGCTACCTGCTGGCGGCCCTGCTGGCCCTGCCCCTGGCGCTGCTGCTCTACCGGCGGCCCCGGCTGCTGACGCCCTTGGCCCGGCTGTATGTCTCCTTCTTTCGCGGCACGCCTCTGCTGGGCCAGCTGTTTTTGCTCTACTACGGCGCCGGCCAGTTCCGCCCCGAGCTGCAGGCCCTGGGCCTGTGGGGCCTGCTGCGGGATCCCTTCAACTGCGCTCTGCTGACCTTCAGCCTCAACTCCGCCGCCTACCAGGCCGCCATCCTGCTGGGTGGCTTGCAGGGGGTGAAGGCTGGTGAGATGGAGGCCGCCCGGGCCTATGGCTTTCGCCCGGTGCAGCTCTACCGCCTGATCCTGCTGCCCAATGCCTATCGCATCGCCTTTCCGGCCCTGGGCAACGAGCTGATCCTGCTGCTCAAGGGCGGCGCCGTGGCCAGCATCGTCACCCTGCTGGATCTCATGGGCCAGACCCGGCGGCTGTTCTCCCAGACCTTCGACTTCACCGTCTACTGCTACGCGGCCCTGGGGTATCTGGTGATCACCAGCAGCCTCGTCTGGCTGTGGCACCGGCTGGAGCGGCGGTTGATGCGCCACCTGCAACCGGCGGCACCGCCCCCGACCCAGCGCCTGGCACTCAGTCACTAACTACTTATTCACCCCTGAATCGTCGGCCACTCCCGGAGCACCGGGCGGCCTCTGTCGTCCCCAAAGGAGCACACATGGAACTCATCGAACTCAACGCCCCCTACCTGCTGTTTGTCGGCGATGCCCCGGATCTGCTGATGGCCAAGACCGCCAAGGGCGTGGCCCACTGGCGGCCGGAGCGCTGCCTGGCCCAGCTGCGCTACCCGGAAAGCCCGGTGGATCTGGGCCTGCCGGACATGGACGTGGCCAGCGCCGCCGCCGCCGGCGCCAAGACCCTGGTGCTCGGTCTGGCCCCCTTCGGCGCCAGCCTGCCCCAGCGCTGGATCGACACCTGTGTCGAGGCCCTGGCCCACGGCATGGACGTGGCCAGCGGCCTGCATATCCGCCTGGCCAGCATCCCCGCCATCGTCGACGCCGCCGCCCGTTACGGCCGCCGCATCCTGGATGTGCGCAACCCGCCGGCCACCCTGCCCTGCGGCACCGGCCTGCCCCGCAGCGGCAAGCGGCTGCTCACCGTGGGCACCGACTGCTGCGTCGGCAAGATGTTCACCGCCCTGGCCATCCAGGCCGAGATGGCGGCCCGCAAGCTGCCCACCAGCTTCCGTCCCACCGGCCAGACCGGCATATTGATCGAAGGCTACGGCGTCTCCGTGGATGCGGTGGTGGCCGACTTCATCTCCGGCGCCGTGGAGCTGCTGGCCCCGGCCAATGCCCCGGAGCACTGGGACATCATCGAGGGCCAGGGCTCCCTGTTCCACCCGGCCTACGCAGGGGTCAGCCTGGGGCTGCTGCACGGTGCCCAGGCCGATGTGCTGGTGGTCTGCCACGAGGCCGGCCGCAGCCAGATGGACGGCATGGAAGGCTACCCCATCCAGCCCATGGAGCAGGTGATCGCCACCAACCTGGCCATGGCCCGCCTCACCAATCCCAAGGTCCGGCTGGGGGGGATCGCCCTCAACACCTCCCGTCTGAGCGAGGCCGATGCCCTGGCCGCCATCGACGAGCTGGCCCAGCGCCTGGGGGTGGTGGTGGTGGATCCGGTGCGCACCGGCGTGGCGCCCCTGGTGGATGCCATCCTGGCCGGCGAGACCGCCTAAGATGCGCCGCCTGACGGTACGCAGCGAGCACTGGCCGCTGCACGAGCCCTTCATCATCTCCCGGCTGGATCCCTTTGTGGACGCCGCCGTGGTGGTGGTGGAGATCGAAGAAGATGGCCTGATCGGCCGGGGAGAGTGCGAGCACACGGATCTCTACGAGGCGGACTACCCGGCCATACTGCCCCAGCTGGAGGCGGTGCGTGACGCCATCGAGGCCGGCGCCGATCGCCTGGCCTTGCAGCAGCTGCTGCCGCCGGGCTGTGCCTGCAGCGCCCTGGATTGCGCCCTGTGGGATCTGGAGGCCAAGCGCTCCGGGGTGCCGGTCTGGCAGTGTCTGGGCCTCACGCAGCCGCCGGCGCCCCTGACCACCGCCTTCACCCTGTCCCTGCGCAGCCCGCAGGAGATGGGTGAGGCGGCCGGTCGCGCCGCCGCCCGGCCGCTGCTCAAGCTCAAGCTGGGTCAGCCCCAGGGGGATCTGGAGCGGGTGGCTGCGGTGCGCACTGCCGCGCCTCGGGCCCGGCTCATCGTCGATGCCAACACCGGCTGGCAGCGGCAGCAGCTCATCGACTACCTGCCGCGGCTCAAGGCACTGGGGGTGGAGCTGATCGAGCAGCCCTTCGCCGTGGGCTGCGAGGCCTGGCTCGACGGCATCGACCGCCTGGTGCCCATCGCGGCAGACGAGTCCTGCCTCAGCCGGGAGAGCCTGCCGGCGCTTATCGGTCGCTTCGATCTGGTGAACATCAAGCTGGACAAGAGCGGTGGCCTCACCGAGGCCTGGGCCCTGGCCCAGGCGGCCCGGGAACAGGGTTTTGACATCATGGTGGGCTGCAATATCGGCACCTCCCTGGCCATGGCCCCGGCGGTGCTGCTGGCCCAGGGCGCCCGGGTGGTGGATCTGGACGGCCCCTTGCTGCTGAAGACCGACCATGCCCAGGGGCTGCAATACCAGGGCAGCACCCTCTACCCGCCCCAGGCGGCGCTGTGGGGCGGCTAACGCCCTGAAGACCAGGGCCATGCCGCACCTGGGTGGCATGGCCCTGCTACCCCACCAGGCAAAAAGGGTGCAAAATCGGTCTATCCGTCCGTTTGGAGCCCAACCATGCAAGCCCAACCCCATCCGCCCCTGGCCGCCGTGCTGGCCTTGCTGCAGGCGTGCGATCTGCCCACCCGGGACATACATCCCGACCAGCGCCACCGCTTCTGGTCCCTGGGCCCCATGGATCAGCCGGACGGCATCATAGGCCTGGAGGTGCATGGCGGGCAGGGACTGCTGCGCTCCCTGGCGGTGCGCCCGGCCTGCCGCAGTCAGGGGCTGGCCCGGCAACTGCTGGCAACCGTAACGGCCCAGGCCCAGACCCTGGGGCTGACGGATCTCTATCTGCTCACCACCACGGCGCCGGACTACTTTGCCCGCCAGGGCTTTACTCAGGTGGCGCGGGAAGACGTGCCACAGAGCATCCGCCAGTGCAGCGAATTTGCCGCCGTCTGCCCCCAGAGCGCCATCGTCATGCGCCTGGCACTCTCAGGGGCCGCATCAGGCTGATACAGCCACAGCCAGCGATCGCTCCGGCTGATTGATGAGACCGCGCACTGTGCAACCTCAGCTGCCCCGAGAACTGAGCGACAACGTCTGCGCTCGGGGCCCGGGTTCGACAACCTCAGGCTCAGGCATTACCTTGAAATAGCAGCAAGCCTGATCCGACGGTGCGCTGCCGAGCTGACAAGGGTTTCCGGCCAGGGAGGCCACTCATGGTTTGGCTACTGCGCCTGATGAACACATGGTCTGTTTGGCTGGTTCTTATCGGTGTGCTGCTGACCCTGCCTCTGTTGTGCAATCCCACGCCGACCGGCCACGATTTCTTGCATCACCTGCTGTTTAGCCACCACTTCAGCCAGCAATTTTGGCAGGGTGAGCTCTATCCGCGCTGGATGCAGGCGATGAACGCCGGCTTCGGCAGCCCCACCTTCTTCTTCTACCCACCCCTGCCTTACTGGGTCACGGCGCTGTGCCAGGCCGTGCTGCCGACACAGGGCGCGGGGGACGGCCACCCCCTGGCGCTGGCGGCGCTGTTGGCGCTCATCGCCTCCGGGGTCACCGCCCGCGCCTGGTTGCTGGGCTACGGCATCGGTCAAAGAGCCGCCCTGCTGGGTGCCCTGCTCTACATGGCTCAGCCCTACCACCTGCTCATCGACCTGTACCAACGCTACGCCTTCGCCGAATTCTGGGCCTTCGTCTGGTTGCCTATGATACTGCACGGCAGTGTGCGCCTGGCGCAAGGTGGCCGCTTGGCCCTGGCTCAGCTGGCCGGCGGCGTGGCGGCCCTGACCCTCAGTCATCTGCCGGTGCTGCTGCTGGCCTCACCACTGATCGCGCTGCATACCCTCTGGTTATGGAGAAGGCAGCCAACGCTAGGCCAGCTTGCCCGCCAGGTGGCGGGTCTTAGCCTCGGGCTCGGATTGGCGGCCATCTACTGGCTACCGGCCATGACGACCCAGCAGTATGTCTCGATTCCCGCCATGCTGGAGGGGATCCTCGACTATCGCCGTCACTTCCTCGACATCTGGCCCGACGCCCAACACGGCTTCACCTTCCGCCGCAACCTCAGCTTCGTCGCCGCCGCCAATGGCCTGCTGGCCCTGGCCGGCTGGTGGCAGGCTCGGCGGCATAGTGACAGGGAAGCCCGCCACACGGCACTGCTGTGGTTGCTGCTCAGCGCCGCCTTACTGTTGTGGATGGCGCCGCTGGCGCGCCCCCTCTGGGATGCCCTGCCCATTCTGCAGCAGGTGCAGTTTCCCTGGCGCATCCAGACACTGCTGTGTGTCAGCGTGCTGCCCATCCTGGGTCTGGCGCTGCAGGTCGGCGCCCAGCACCGCCAGGGTGTCGCCCTCTGGCATGTCCTCTGGCTACTGCTGATGCTGATCGAGGTGAGTGTCATGGCGGATCGCCTCTTCCGCCAACATCCCCAGACCCGCCTCGACACCCTCTTTGTGAATCGGCGCAGCCCGCTGGAATATCGCCCCAGCTGGGTGCCCAGCGATCGGTTCAGCGTGCCGGGCCTGCTTGAGCTGGCGCGAACCACCCCCACCCTGTCCAGCGAGCCACCGACCACCCGCTGGCAGATACTGGATTGGCAACCACGGCGGCTGAAGCTGCAACTGGCTGTGCCGACCGCCAGCCAGCTGACCCTGCACCAGTTCTTCTACCCCGGCTGGCAGGCCCGCCGCGACACAGACGCCACGCCCCTGACCCTGGGGCCTGACGCCAACGGTCTGCTGCGCCTGGCTCTGCCAGCCGGCCATTACCGGGTGCAGCTGACCCTGAAGGCCCTGCCGCAGGAGCTGGCCGGTCGCGGGATTAGCCTGTTGGCGCTGTTGTTGCTGCTGTGGGCCAGCCGCCCACGGCCCAAGGCCACACCGGCTCCAGGGCTGCGCGGCTCACCAGGCTGAGCTGAGCCGGGGCCGAGATCACGCAAAAAAAAAGACCGGGCAATTGCCCGGTCTTTTCAATCAGTTAGCCTTGGTTGGCACGATTACATCATGCCGCCCATGCCACCCATGCCGCCCATGTCCGGGGCCGCCGGGGCATCCTTCTTGGGCAGGTCGGTGACCATGCACTCTGTGGTGATCATCAGACCAGCCACGGAGGCGGCGAACTGCAGGGCGGAACGGGTCACCTTGGTGGGATCCAGGATACCCATCTCCAGCATGTCGCCGTAGGCTTCGGTAGCGGCGTTGTAGCCGAAGTTGCCTTCGCCTTCACGCACCCGGTTGGCCACCACGGACGGCTCCTCACCGGCGTTGGCCACGATCTGACGCAGGGGGGATTCCATGGCGCGCAGGGCGACGCGGATACCCACGGTCTGATCTTCGTTGTCACCGGTCAGGGCGGTCAGCTTGGAGGCCACACGCACCAGGGCGACACCACCCCCGGCCACCACGCCTTCTTCCACCGCGGCACGGGTCGCGTGCAGGGCGTCTTCGACGCGGGCCTTCTTCTCTTTCATTTCCACTTCGGTGGCGGCACCCACCTTGATCACGGCCACGCCGCCGGCCAGCTTGGCCACGCGCTCTTGCAGCTTTTCCTTGTCGTAATCGGAGGTGGACTCTTCGATCTGTTGACGGATCTGGGTCACGCGGGCTTCGATGGCGGAGACTTCACCGGCACCATCGATGATGGTGGTGTTTTCCTTGGTGATGGTCACGCGCTTGGCACGGCCCAGATCTTCCAGGGTGGTCTTCTCCAGTTCCATGCCGATCTCTTCGGAGACCACGGTACCGGCGGTCAGGATGGCGATGTCTTGCAGCATGGCCTTGCGACGATCACCAAAGCCCGGGGCCTTGACGGCGGCCACCTTGACGATGCCACGCATGGTGTTGACCACCAGGGTAGCCAGGGCTTCGCCCTCCACGTCTTCACCGATGATCAGCAGCGGCTTGCCGGCCTTGGCCACGCCTTCGAGCACCGGCAGGATTTCACGGATGTTGGAGATCTTCTTGTCCACCAGCAGGATGAAGGGGTCATCCAGCTCAACGGAGCCGGTTTCCGGCTTGTTGATGAAGTAGGGAGACAGGTAGCCACGGTCGAACTGCATGCCTTCTACCAGGTCCAGCTCGTCGTGCAGACCGCTGCCATCTTCCACCGTGATGACGCCATCACGGCCTACCTTTTCCATGGCTTCGGCAATCAGGTTGCCGACCGTGGTGTCGGAGTTGGCAGAGATGGTACCGACCTGGGCAATGGCCTTGGTGTCGGCACAGGGCACGGACAGGGCCTTGAGTTCTTCCACGGCGGCGATCACCGCCTTGTCGATGCCGCGCTTCAGATCCATGGGGTTCATGCCGGCGGCCACGGCCTTCAGGCCTTCGGTGATGATGGACTGGGCCAGGACGGTGGCGGTGGTGGTACCGTCACCGGCGGCGTCGTTGGCCTGGGAAGCGACTTCCTTGACCATCTGGGCGCCCATGTTCATGAACTTGTCTTCCAGCTCGATTTCCTTGGCCACGGACACACCATCTTTGGTGATGGTGGGGGCGCCGAAGGACTTGTCCAGCACCACGTTGCGGCCCTTGGGACCCAGGGTCACCTTGACGGCGTTAGCCAGAACATTCACGCCCTCGAGCATCTTTACGCGGGCATCACTACCGAACAGTACGTCTTTTGCAGCCATGTTGTTCAATCCTTAAATTCTGTTATCGGGAAGGACGGGATTATGCTTCGACAATCGCCAGGATGTCGGACTCGGACAGGATCAGGACTTCCTGGCCATCCAGCTTCTCGGTCTTCACACCGTAGCCTTCGTTGAAGATCACCTTGTCACCGACCTTGACGGCCAGGGGCTTGACGTCACCGTTGTCCAGGATCCGGCCCGCGCCAACCGCCAGCACCTCACCACGGGTGGACTTCTGGGCGGCAGAGCCAGTCAGGACGATACCGCCAGCAGACTTGGCTTCAACTTCGGTGCGCTTGATGATTACACGGTCATGTAATGGACGGATTTTCATCGATAACTCTCCTACTGAGTGTTGTTACCTTCAGCGGCCGCTTCGGCCGGCTGTAAATGGGAATGCCCTTCCAATGTGGGGACGGGATCCACGCCTTCAAGGGGGGGCCGTAAAAAAATTTTCTCAACGATCCTTACGCTCGTACTCGCCATCCACCGTAGTGCCCTGGGAGGCCGCCCGGCCATCGCGCTCCACCTGGCCCGAGCCAGTGGCGTCGTTAGCGGGGGATGCGAAGGGGCTGGCGGCCGGCGCAAAGCCCGGCACGGCCTTGAGCCAGCGGGCGATGAGATGGCGGCGCAGGGTCGGCTGCAACAATAGCAGACCCAGCAGATCGGTGAAGAAACCCGGCAGGATCAGCAGGCCGCCGGCCACGGCCAGCAGCAGCCCCTGCAGCATCTCGCCGGCCGGAGCTTGGCCCTGGGCCAGGCGTTGCTGGGCGGCCAGCAGGGTCTTGAGCCCCTGGCTGCGCACCAGGGAGATGCCCAGCACGGCGGTAAACAGCATCAGGGCCAGGGTGGCGAAGGCCCCCAGCACGGCGCCCACCTGGATGATGAGCCAGAGTTCGATCAGCGCCAGCAGCAGAAACGCCGGCAGCAGTAATTTGGTCAAAGGCACCTCGGCTTAGCGGCCCAACGGCGGGCCATGCTGGCTATATGGTGACATTTTGCCCGGATTCAAGGGGCCGGGCGCCACAAACCACCACCAGCGCATGACACTGCGATAAGCCCAGCAATGCATATGGATGCGCCACAAAACAAGAGACAGACCGCAAATAATCACTGGCCAAGCCGGCAATTCACAGACCGATGCGCTAAGGATATAGTCGGGTGAACCCAGTCGTAGGCCGGCCCCATCCGGGCCGTCATCCAGGCCGTGATCCCGATTACGGCAAGTCAGGGAAGACTGGCGCATGGTGGGGCACGAGGCCTGGTGCAGGATAGTCAGGTGGACGTCTGCCCCTGTTTTGGCAAGCCGCAGCACGGCCCACGGGCCGAGGGAGTAAGTCATGCAAGACAGTCAAGTGCGCATCGAAGAGGATCTGCTGGGAGAGCGGGCGGTACCCGCCGACGCCTATTACGGCATTCACACCCTGCGGGCGATTGAGAACTTCCAGATCAGCGACCGCACCATCAATCAGGTGCCGGCCTTCATCAAGGGTATGGTGAAGACCAAGCAGGCCGCCGCCCTGGCCAACGGCGAGCTGGGCCTGCTGCCGGAGGAGACGGTGGAGGCCATAGTGCAGGCCTGCCGCCTGATGCTGGAGCAGGATCGCTGCCTGGATCAATTCCCCATCGACCTGTTCCAGGGCGGTGCCGGCACCTCGGTGAACATGAACGTCAACGAGGTGCTGGCCAACCTGGCACTGGAGCTGCTGGGGCGACCCAAGGGAGACTACGCCGTGGTGAATCCCAACGACCACGTCAACTGCTGCCAGTCCACCAACGATGCCTACCCCACGGGTTTTCGGGTGGCCTTGTACGAGAGCAGCGAGACCGTCATCCAGGCCCTGACCTCGCTGATCGCCGCCTTCGACGAGAAGGCCAAATCCTTTGACGAGATCCTCAAGCTCGGTCGCACCCAATTGCAGGATGCGGTGCCCATGACCCTGGGCCAGGAGTTCCACGCCTGGGCCGTGACCCTCAACGAGGAGATAGGTCGCATCCACAAGGCGCGGGAGCTGCTGCTGGAGGTGAACCTGGGGGCCACCGCCATCGGCACCGGTCTCAACACCCCGCCGGAATATTCCGCCCTGGCGATCCAGAAACTGGCGGAGATCACTGGCGCCCCTTATGTGCCGGCAGAGGACTTAATCGAAGCCACCTCCGATTGCGGCGCCTACGTCATGCTGCACAGTGCCCTGAAGCGGCTGGCCATCAAGCTCTCCAAGGTGTGCAACGATCTGCGGCTGTTAAGCTCTGGCCCCCGGGCCGGCTTCAACGAGATCAACCTGCCTCAGCTGCAGGCCGGCTCCTCCATCATGCCCGCCAAGGTCAATCCGGTGATCCCCGAGGTGGTCAATCAGGTGGCCTTCAAGGTGGTGGGCAACGACATCACCATCACCATGGCCGCCGAGGCGGGACAGCTGCAGCTGAACGTCATGGAGCCGGTGATCGCCCAGTGCATGTTCGAGTCCATTTCCCTGCTGCAGAAGGCCTGCATCGGCCTGGAGCACAAGTGCGTGCGGGGCATCACCGCCAACCAGGCCATCTGCGAGGCCTATGTGTTCCACTCCATCGGCATCGTCACCCTGCTCAATCCCCACATCGGCCACCACATGGGCGACAAGGTGGGGCGGATCTGCGCCGAGACCGGCAAGTCGGTGAAGGAAGTGGTGCTGGAGCTGGGCCTGCTCACCGAGGCGCAGCTGGACGAGATCTTCTCGCCGGCCAACCTGCGGCGGCCCCAGTACCGCGGGCGGCGTTATCCCCGCGGCCTGCGCGGTGCGGACAAGGGGTAAACCACACGGCGACGTTGGGTCGGTGCCCCAGGTGAGGACGCTGACTCAGCGCGGCAGAACTGGTTTCCAGTGGGTCGATTAATTGCTGTGAGCCCGCTCATGGAACGATGATTTTTCATAGTCGGCTGGCTATAGTAGGGCCTGCACCCCCCTATCGGAGGCCCCATGACTGAGACCCTACTGGTGTTATGTACCTGCCCCAATCAGGGCGTGGCCCAGCTGCTGGCCCGCCAATTGGTGGAAAATCGACTCGCCGCCTGCGTAAATCTCATCAAGGGGGTCACCTCCATCTACCTCTGGGAAGGTCAGGTGGAAGAGACCCAGGAAGTCCAGATGCTGATCAAGACCCGCAACAGCCTGTTTGAACCCCTGCGGCAGTTCATCCGCCAGCATCATCCCTATCAGGTGCCGGAGATCCTCGGCCTGCATGTCTGCCAGGGGGACAGGGAATATCTCAACTGGCTACAGGAGAGCCTGGGGTGCGACTGATCCCCTGGCTACTGTGTCTTGTGCTGCTGTGCATCGGCCCGTCGCGGGCCGATGAGCTGCTGGACAGCCTGCTGGCCCCCAGTCAACGCACGCCCCAGTATCTGCCGGTCGAACGCGCCTTTGCCCTCAGCTGGCAACAGGAGGGCGACCGGGTGCGGGTACACTTCACCCTGGCCCCCGGCTACTACCTCTATCGGGACAAGCTCAGTTGGCAGGCCCAGGGCGCTCAGCTACAGGCGCCCACCCTGCCCGAGGCCCAGGCCCATGAGGACGACTTCTTCGGGGAGACCTGGGTCTATTACGATCAGCTGGACTTCAGCCTGCCGCTGACGGCGGTTGACGAGGGCGCGATCCTCAGCCTGCGCTACCAGGGCTGCACCGAGGGGCTCTGCTATCCGCCGGCGCAAGCCAGCCTGGCCCTGACGCCAGTCGCACCCTCTGTGACCCAGTTGGCGGAGACGACGCCGGATATCGCCCCCCAGCCGGTACCCCCCCCAGCCACCCCAGATGACACCCCCCTGGCTCGCGGTGGCGCCATGGGCCTGCTGCTGTTCTTCGTGCTGGGCCTGGGCCTCTCCCTCACGCCCTGCATGTTCCCCATGTACCCCATCTTGAGCAGCCTGCTGCTAGGCAATCAGGGCCTCAGCCCCCGGCGTGGCGCCTGGCTGGCCCTGCTGTATGTGCAGGGCATGGCCATCACCTACAGCCTGCTGGGGCTGGCCATCGCCAGCCTGGGGGCCGGCCTGCAGGCCCAGCTGCAGCAGCCCTGGGTGTTGTGGGGCGCCAGCGGCCTGTTTGTGCTGCTGGCCCTGGCCATGTTCGGCCTGTATCAGCTGCAGCTGCCCGGCCCGCTGCAGGGACGGCTGCACCAGCTGACCAACCGGCTGCCCAGCGGCCATGGCCTGGGGGTGCTGCTGATGGGGGCCTTGTCGGCCCTGGTCTGCTCCCCCTGCACCACGGCGCCCCTGTCCGGCGCCCTGCTGTTCGTGGCCCAGGGCGGCGATCGCGGGTACGGCGCCGCCGCCCTCTACCTGCTGAGCCTGGGCATGGGGCTGCCTCTGCTGCTCATCGGTGCCTTCGGCAACCGCTGGCTGCCCCGTGCCGGTCGCTGGATGGAGAAGGTCAAGACCCTGTTTGGCTTCGTGCTGCTGGCGGTGCCCCTGCTGCTGCTGGAACGGCTGCTGCCGGACTGGCTCATCCATGTCGCCGCCCTGCTGTTGGCCCTGGGAGCCATAAGCTACCTGCTCAAAGGCTGGGAGCCCCCCAAGTACCCGCGGCTGGGCAAGGGCGCCCTGCTGTTGACTCTGGCCCTGCTGGGCGGTCTGTGGATCGCCCCCCGGGATGAAGCCCCGGGACTGCCCTTCACCCAGGTGGCGGGCCTGTCGGGCCTGCAGGCGGCCCTGGCCCAGGCGCGCCAGGACGGCCAGCCGGTGCTGCTGGATCTGTATGCCGACTGGTGTGTGGCCTGTCGGCAATACGAGGAGGAGACCTTCCGGGATCCGGCGGTGCAGCAGGCGCTGGCATCCTATCGGCTGTTGCGGGTTGATGTGACGGCGGCCAGCGCCGAGAATCAGCAACTGCTCAGCCAGCTGCAGGTGTTCGGTCTGCCGGCCCTGCTGTTTTATGGCGAAGGCGTCGACCCCGTGGCCCGCCTGGATGGCTTCGTACCGCCCCGGCGTTTTGTTTCTCATATGGAAACCATTTTCAACTAAGCGAACACCCCCGGTAGTCCATCCTGTGCTCTGGCGCCATTTTTAACGGATCTTTATGGCTAACTGCTTGAGATGGCTGAGTAAAAAAACTAGTCTGTTCCCTTCTTAATCAGCCGAGCCGTATCATCATGTTGCCGAGCCATACTCCCCGGCTCCCATGCCGGACATTCTGCCCTTGCCATCGCGCCCATCAGGCGCCGACGGCTGGTCATCAGGCACTGCGCCACAGGGTGACACCCGAGGGGTGGACATGAGCGACTGGTCCCTCTACATGATCCGGGATGGCCACGGCTGCCTCTACACCGGCATCAGCACAGACGTGACGCGGCGCCTCACCGAACACACTAGCGGCATGGGCGCGCGAGCGCTGCGCGGCAAGGGACCGCTGGAGTTGGTATTCCAGCTGCAAGTGGGGGGCCACAGCCAGGCCCTGCGACTGGAATACCTGCTCAAACGCTGGCCCAAGTGGCGCAAAGAAGCCCTGCTGCGGGGTGAGTGTCAGTTACCTGAGTTGCAATGAGTGTCCTGAGACGAAAACGCCAGCCCGAGGGCTGGCGTTTTTTATGGCGGTGCCGGCAGTTAGAAGTCGTAGCGCAGACCCACGGCGACGATATCCTCGTCGGTATTGCCGAATTGACGCGCCTCGCTGGCGCTCAGCTGGTTCCAGCGGTAATCCACGTAGGCCATCACGTTGGGTTTGAAATTGTAGTACCCACCGACACTGACATATTCGGTCAGGGTGCTGTCGATGCCTTGGCTGGCATCCTTCACATCGGTGCGCACATAGGCCAGTGACGGCTTGAAGGCGTCGGTCAGCTGGTACTGCACCACGGCTTCATAGCCCTGGCTCTTGTCGAAGAAACCGTTGGCCTCGGCGTTATAGATGTGATGACGCCCGTAGGAGTAGGTAGCTGCCGCGTAGATGCGGTTGGCGTCATACTTCATCCCCACGCCGGTCAGTTCGGCATCCTGGGTGCCACCGAAGCTGGCATTGGCACGCTGATCGCTGGTCTTGTTCACCCGGTTATAGGCGGCGGCCAGGCTGACGCCTTCGGGGAAATCATAGCCCAGCAAGGCGGCATAGCCTTCGCCGTTGTTCTTGGACCAGCTGTCGGCATCCTGGTGCTGGGCATCGGCCTGCCCCGTGTATTGCAGGCCGGCGAACAGGCCGTTGTAGTTGACGTTGTATTGCAGCAGACCGCTGTTGCGACCGGTCCCCAGTAGATCGGCGCCACTGCCCAGACCGTCACCACCGAACTCCGGCAGCACATCGGTATAGTCGTTCAGCTTGGAGAACAGCCCAAACTGGCGGCCGTAGCTGACGGCACCGAAGTCACCGCCCAGACCGGCAAAGGCCTGACGCACCTCATCGTTATCGCTGCCGGAGGTGGGCAGGTTGTACTCGAAAGCACCAAAACCATACAGGGCGTTGTTGATTTGCGTACGGCCATCGAGGCCCACCCGCAGATAGCTCTCGTCACCTCGGCTGTCCTCATCACCGGAGCCATAGTAGAGGCCAACGACCCGGCCATTGAGGTTCAGCTGAGTGCCATCTTGGTCGTAGAGGGAAACGGCTTGGGCGGCAGAGGCGCCCAGTACAGAGGGGATCATCAACGCCAGAACTGAATGCTTCATCATGATTCCTTATTGTCGGTTGGCAGGCCAGGCCTGCCGGGAAGGGCCCCAAACAACCGGGGCCGTTGCTCTCCGGACTATATGCCCGCTGCCTAAACCCTGGCTTAACGAGACGCAGATCACAGCTGCGGCAAACCGCCAACACGGCAGTCGCATGACGGTCATACCGGGCGGTTAGCCCGCTGCGGCGAAGTGATGGTTCGACCAGGACAGGTCAACGGGGAGCGCATGGTGCTGGTTTGGTAGCCAACTTTACATTAGAGTAGGAAAATCATGATGTTGTCGCGCAAAGCCCCATCAGGAGGCCGGCATGTTCGGACTGATCAGACGCTTCTACCTGCCGCTGGGGCTGTTGCTGGCCTTGGGGATGGCCGCCCTCATCAACCTGCAACTCAACAGCGTCCCCATGGTGCGCACGGCGCCCCGCCATCCCGTCTATACCCTGAGCCAGGCCAGCGATGCCGACGCCGTGGCCCGGGGAGAGTCCATCGTCAAGCTGGGCCCCTGCCTGTTCGGCCTCTACCCGGGCACCCAAGCCTTCCCCTCGGAAGCCGATGCCCGTGATTACCGCGGTGCCCGTGGCCTGGATAGCCAGCAATGGCGGATCTTCCGCCTCTCCGGCGACTATCAGCTGGATGTGACCGACGGTGTGCTCAACAAGAGCCTGCAACTGGCCGAGTTGATGCCCTAACCGGCCAGCGGACGCGGCGGCCCCACCAGGCTGTGCCGCTCACGATAATGGGTCGGTGACAGCCCCATGCGTCGCTTGAAGGCGGTGGAGAAGTGATAGGGATTCTCGTAACCCAGTCGATCGGCGATCAGTTTCAGTGGCCAAGGCGTGGTCTGCAGCCAGTGGCTGGCCCGTTGCAGGCGCAACCATTCGATATGCTGCATGGGACTGCGCCCCAACTGGGCGCTGAACAACCGGTGCAACTGGGCCCGGGAGCAACCGAGCCGCCGAGCCAACTCCTCGGTGGACCAGGGATAGGCCAGGTTTTGCTGCACCTGCTGGATCACCTGCTGCAAGCGGGATGTCAGGCCACTGGGAGCCATGTCGCTGAGCAGGCGCCGCAGCTGCAGACTGAGCAACTGGCTCAGGGCCGATAGCGCCTGGCCACTGAGCAGATCCCGGCGGTTCTGTTCGGCCTGCAACTGCTGCATCAAGGGTCGCAGACTCACCACCTCCGGCCGGCTGTAGCGGGTCACCTCCCGAGGCAGATTGAGTTCCCGACTGTCCTGATCCAGCAGCAGGAACACCTTCTCCCAGGGCTCCCCCTCCAGGGTACGCAACTCGTAAGATGCCCCGGCCGGCACACACAGAATGTCTCCTCCACGCAGCCGCTGCACCCGTCCGGCCACCTGGCTCCAGCCCTCGCCCGAGAGGGTGATCTCCAATAACGGAAACGCCAGCTGCTGGGCCACCCGATAGTGGCCCGCCAGCTGGGCATAACCCACCACCTGCAGGCCAAAACCTTCGGCCAGGCTGCCGGTGCGACAGTCGAAGATATGCTGCTGACTCTCCGCACTGAGCTCTATGATGGGACAATGAGACAAATAGACATCCTAACGAAACAGCCAAGTATGGGGATTGGCCTATAAAAGCTGAGAGAATGACCAACGTCAAGTTGTTGATCTGGATTCCCTGGTGCGACAAAGAGAGAGGTTCTCTCGGGATGGCTTGTACAGGGGACCTGGTGAGTCACAACCACAGTCTCAGGGCTGGTTGAACGTTCAGCTTGATCCTTATGTTGTTTCTTTATAATGCCGCCACATACTTCTGGCGGCATTTTTTTATCCGCTGACAGCCCTCAGGCGGTCGTTTCACGCTTGGCGGCGACCAAAGAGAGCACCGTCTCCCCCGCCTTGGGTGGCGCCGAACCGTCCACCTCCATCACCCTGAGCCGCCCCTTGTCCGTCACCACAAACAGTGGCAGCGCGTCCGGATGGGTCTTCTGGTAATCCTGCCAGCTGAAGGCATCACCCAGGCGAGTCGCCTTGACCTGAGCACCCAGCGCCAGTTGGCTGGTGAGTTTGGCGTAGGTGGCATCGGGGGCAAACAGCCGCTGGCGCGCCCGGAAGGTGCGGCTCTCGCAGTTGGCCCGCCCCTGCTCACTCACCCGTAACGAGAAGACCTTGTCGGCCCCCAACATGTGGGCAAAGTGCAACACCCCCAGGGCGTTCTGATGGCGGTTGGGCGAGAGGGCCAGCACCCAGCGCACCGAGCCCAGCGGCAATTGCCGTTCCGCCTGCTCGGACTGCGGGTTGCCGTAATAGCTGGGCAGCCCGCTCATGCGGGCCTGACGGTAGTAATCCCACACCGGATCCGCCAGCAGCACCGGGATGTTCTGCTCCTTGAGCGCCGTCGCAATGACCCGTGCCAGATGGTTCGCCCCTATGATGAGCACCAGGCTGGCCTTGGGTTGCTGCACCTTGAGCCAGCGGGCCAGGGGGGAAGCGGTCAAACTCTGCACCACCACGGTGGCGATGATCACCGCAAACACCAGGGGCACCAGCTTGTCGGCATCCGGCACCTTGGCCTGCTCCAAGGAGGCGGCGAAGGCGGAGCCCACGGCGGCCGCGACGATTCCTCGCGGTGCCACCCAAGCCAGCAGGGCCCGGGCCCGCCAACTGAGATCGCTGCGCCAGCTGGAAAGCAAGATGCACAGGGGGCGCGCCACCAGCTGAACCACCAGCAGCAGCGCCAACACCATGGGGCCCAGCTGCCACAGCTGATGCATGTCCAGCCGAGCCGCCAGCAGGATAAACAGTGTGGAGATGAGGATGACGCTCAAGTCCTCCTTAAAGGCCAAGATCTCCTCCAGATCCAGATCCGAGCGGTTGGCCAGATAGAGCCCCATCACGGTAACGCTCAAGAGCCCGGACTCGTGACTCAAAAAATCCGAGATAGCGAACAGCCCCAGCACGGCCGCCAGGGAGGCAAACTTCTGCAACTTGGCGGGCAACAGATCCCGGCGGATCAGCTGGGCCAGCAGCCAGCCCCCCAGCCAGCCGAGCCCCAGGCCCACCCCCAGGGTTCGCCCCAGCGCCTGCAGTGAATGCAAAAAGACGCCATCCGGGCTATGCAAGGCCACCGCCTCAAACACCAGCACGGCAAACAGGGCGCCGATGGGGTCGATGACGATCCCTTCCCAACGCAGGATGCGATCGATCTCCGGGGTGGGACGAATGACATTGAGCATGGGAGCGATGACGGTGGGGCCCGTCACCACCAGCACAGCCCCCAGCACCAGCGCCACCTGCCAGGCCAGCCCCAGCAGGAAGTGGCTGGCCACGGCGATCACGCCAAAGGTGGCCAACATGCCGATGGAGCAGAGGTTGCGCACCACCCGCCCTATGCCCTTGAGCTCAGACAGATGTAGTCCCAGGGCGCCTTCAAACAAGATGATGGCCACCGACAAGGAGACGATGGGGAACAGCAGATCCCCCATGATGGCATCGGGGTTAAGCACCCCGGCCACAGGCCCCAGAGCCAGGCCGGTGAGCAGTAGAAACAGAATGGCCGGCACCCGCAGGGACCAAGCCAGCCACTGGGCCAATACGGAAACCAGGGAGATCGCCGCCAGCATCAATACCGTCATGCACACCCCTCACAGGCTGGCCGGGAGACTGCCCGGCGGTTCAGTCAGGCCTCACAGTGCCCCATTCGGCGGCATTTGACAACCATTGAGGCCGGCGCGCGGACATAAAAAAACCGGCCTGAAAGGCCGGTTTTTCGGACATCTAAGACTTACTTTTTGGCGTCGGCCGGCTTGGCTTCTGCCTTGGCGTCCGGCTTGACGATCTCCAGCAGCTCCACCTCAAACTGCAGTACAGAGTTGGGCGGAATGGAGCCGGCACCTTGCTCGCCGTAGGCCAGCTCAGAGGGCAGGAACAGCTTGTACTTGGAACCCACGGTCATCAGTTGCACGCCTTCGGTCCAACCCGGGATCACATGATCCAGCGGGAACTCGGCGGGCTCGTTACGATCCAAGGAGCTATCGAACTTGGTGCCGTCGATCAGGGTGCCGGTGTAGTGCACCTTCACCACGTCGCTGGCCTTGGGCTTGTCACCCTTGCCTTCGGTGATCACCTGATATTGCAGGCCGGACTTGGTGACCTTCACCCCTTCCTTCTTGGCGTTCTCTTCCAGGAACTTCTTACCCTTTTCCAGGTTGGCCTTGGCATCATCCTCGGCCTTCTTGGCAGCGGCTTCGTTGATCTTCTTATCGTAGGCCTTCAGCGCCTTCTCCAGCTCTTCGTCGCTCATCTTGGGCTGCTTGGCCAGACCATCCTGCACACCACGCAGAATCACATCGTTTGCCAGGGTCACACCCAGCTCTTGCTGACGCGCCAGGGTGTTGCTGATGTAACGGCCCATGGACAGACCGATGGCATAGCCGGATTGTTGTTCGAAGGTCTTGAGTTCAACCTGCGCCGGCTGCTCGGCCTTGGTGTCCTCTTTTTGGCAACCGGTCACGGCTACGGCCACGGCCACTGCCATCAGGGACATCTTGAAAAATTGCTTCATCATCATCTCCGCGATTGGAATCATTCTCTTTGTTTGTCAATTAAAAGAGAGGCTTATTAAGACAAGCGTTTTATACTACCCCCTAGAAGGAGTCGAACAATAGCGTGGAGCCAGCAATAATGAAAAAAATCTCTCGCTGGCTGGCTGCCAGCCTGCTGGGACTGCTGGCCGCCTGCACGGGAGGCAGCGATCCCGTGGCCCAGTGGGAGCAGGCACCAAGCGGTTCTTACGCCGCTGACCTCACCGAGGATGGTCGAGTCGCCGTGGTCTCCACCGTGGATCGCGGGGTGCTGGTGTGGGATTTGCCGCAAAACAAGGTGCGCTACCAGTGGCAACACAAGAAAGATACGGCCAATGATGTCTTCCTGGTACGCATCTCCGCCAGCGGCACCCATGCCGTCACCGCCGGCCGCAACGACTTCGTCATCTGGGATCTGGAGACCGGCAAGGCGGTAGGCTACTACTCCCAAGAGGAGTCCAGCATCCGGGATATCGCCATCTCCAGCTACGGCCGCTATGTGCTCATCGGTCGCAGTGATGGCAAGGTGGAACATGTGGATCTCAAGACCGGCCGGCGGCTGGAGTTCCTCGGCCACACCGAGAAGATCAACTCGGTGGATCTCTCCCCCAACGGCCGTTACGCTCTCACCGGGGGCAACGATTATGCCGCCTACCTGTGGGATACCCAGAGCGGACAGGTGATCTGGCGCTTCAACCACGGCAGCCGGGTCAGCAAGGTGGCACTGGATCCCAAGGGCCGTTACGCCTTCACCGCCGACAGCAAGAGCAAGGCCAACATCTGGTCTCTCAAGGATGGCAAGTTACTGAGCCAGTTGAAGATCCCTGCGCGACAGCTCATCTTCAGCGCGGTGCGCTTTGCCAACGATGGCAAGTGGCTGATCACGGGCTCGCCGGCACGCCGCCTGCAACTGTGGGACGTGCTCACCGGCCAGCAGCTCAAGGCCTGGCAGGTCTCGGCCCGCAACAAACTGCGCCCCTCCGGCGGCGTCATCTACTCGGTGGCGCTGCAGGACGACAATCGAATCATCACCGCCAGCTCCAGCGGTCTGGCTGAGGCCTGGTCGGTACAATGAGGTTATGATGCAAGACGACGTACAATCCCTGCTCGAACGGCTGGAAACCCGGCTGGCGTTCCAGGAAGACACCATAGAAATGCTCAACCAGGCCCTGATCCAGCAACAGCGTCAGCTGGACGGCCTGCACGAGAAGATGAGTGCCATCCAGTCCAAGCTCAAGGAAGTCCAGGGCTCGCCGGTGGCCAGTCAGGCCGAAGAGACGCCGCCGCCACACTATTGACGGCCATAAAAAAACCGCCCTCGGGCGGTTTTTTTATTCGCTGGCGCTTAGTGGCTACGGCAACCACCGCCGCCACAGCACTGATGCTCCTCTTCCTCGGCATGCTGATGACCGTGACCGCCGCAGCAGCCTTCGCCACCATGCTCATGGCCATGGTCGTGGCCGTGACCACCACAGCAGCCTTCGTCGCCATGGTCATGATCATGACCACCGCAGCAACCGCCACCGTGAACGTGACCGTGAGCGATCTCTTCGGCAGTGGCAGCACGCACGTCGCGCACCGTCACGGCGAACTGCAGGTTCACGCCGGCCAGCGGATGGTTGGCATCCACCTTGACGAACTCTTCGGACACTTCCACCACTGTCACCGGACGGTGACCATCGTCGGTATCGGCCACAAAGGTATCCCCTTCGGCCACTTCCATGCCGTCAAACAGCTCGCCCGGCACTTCTTGCACCAACTCTTCATGGTACTCACCGTAGGCGTCGGCGGCGTCCACCTTCAGCTCAAAGCTGTCGCCGGGTTCACGGTCATACAGTGCCTTCTCCAGACCCGGCACCAGGAAACCCGCGCCGTGCAGGTAGACCAAAGGTTCGCGGCCTTCGGTGCTATCCAGCACCTCACCCGCTTCGTCGGACACTGTGTAATCAAGGGTTACTACGCTCAGATGGCTTACTTTCATATCTAAATTCCGGCTGGCACTGTGGATAAATTGCCGCCAGCATACCGGAAAAAAGCCAAACTGAATACACGCCGGGGTCCCCATCTGCCCCCCTGGCGGTTTTGACGTATAATGCGCCCTCGATTTGCCACCAGTGCTGTTTCCATGCCCTATCCCATCGAGTTTTTGTGCCAGACCAGTTGCCATCTTGAACTGCCCCAACGGCAGCGCGATCCCCATGCCCAGTTGCTGCATCTGTATGCCGGCAGCGCCCTGTTGCGCCTGGGCAAGCAGCAATGGCTGCTGCCCAAAGGGGCCAGCTTCTGGCTGCCGGCGGAGTGCCTGTACGGCCTGACCCGGTTGGCCGGAGCCCAAATAGGGCGAGTGCGCTGCTCGGTGCGGATCAGCCAGGGGTTGCCGACGGAGGCCGGTTTCTTGACCGGCGCCCCCCTGCTGCCCGCCCTCCTCGATAGCCTCAGCCAGGATACCGATTTGGATTGGCAAGGCGCCCATGGCCGCAAGCTGTTGGTGCTGCGTGACACACTGCAAACCTGCAGCCTGCGTCAGCAGGCGCCCTTGGCGGCACTGGATCCCGGGCTGGCCGCCGTGGTGGAAGCCATCATGGCCGGTGGTGATGCCAGCGCCCAGGCCACCGCCTGGACACACACCACCGGCTTGTCCCCCCGCAGCCTGCCGGCACGCTTTCGCACGGCCCTGGATCTGGGGCCGAGCCAGTGGCAGAGCCAGTGGCAACTGTTGCAGACCCTGGACGGCATCAAGCGTGGGCTTAGCGAAGCCCAGGCCGCCACAGCGGCCGGCCTGAGCGGTCTGGCCGCCTATCAACGACTGGTGCAGCGCTACCTGCCCAAACACGCCCATGCGGGCAACCGGAGTTCAGCGTCATGATCCTCGCCTCCCACATCGAACTGCTGCGTGGCAGCACCAAGCTGCTGGAAGATGCCAGTGCCACCATACACCCGGGCCAGAAGGTGGGCCTGGTGGGGCGCAACGGCTGCGGCAAGTCCTCCCTGTTTGCCCTGATCAAGGGGCAGCTGCAGGTGGACAACGGCCAGCTGAGCGTGCCCGCCGGCTGGCAGATCGCCAGCGTGGCCCAGGAAACCCCGGCGCTGGACATGCCGGCGCTGGAATACGTCATCGACGGCGATCAGGAGTACCGTCAGCTGGAGCAGGCCCTGGCGGCCGCCACCGAGGCGGATGACGGCCTCAAGGTGGCCGAGCTGCACGGCAAGCTGGAGGCCATCGACGGTTGGAGCATACGCGCCCGGGCCGGCGCCCTGCTCCACGGCTTGGGCTTTGCCGCCGAGCAGCAACAATCCCCGGTACGCGCCTTCTCCGGCGGCTGGCGCATGCGCTTGAACCTGGCCCAGGCCCTGCTCTGCCGCTCCGATCTGCTGCTCTTGGACGAACCTACCAACCACCTGGACTTGGATGCCGTGATCTGGCTGGAAGGTTGGCTCAGGAGCTACCGTGGCACCCTGCTGCTCATCTCCCACGACCGGGACTTTCTCGACAAGGTGGTGGGGCGCATCATCCATATCGAAAACGGCAAGCTCAACGAATACACAGGCGGCTACTCGGACTTCGAGCTGCAGCGCGCCGAACAGCTGGCCCAGCAGCAGGCGCTGTACGAGCGCCAGCAGTTGACCCTGGCCCACATGCAGTCCTATGTAGAGCGCTTTCGCTACAAGGCTACCAAGGCCCGCCAGGCCCAGAGCCGCTTGAAGGCCATGGAACGGATGGAGCGGATCCTGCCCGCCCACGTCGACTCCCCCTTTAACTTCAGCTTCCGCGCCCCGGATGCCCTGCCCACCCCCTTGATGCGCATGGAGCAGCTGTCCGCCGGCTATGGTGACAAGCGGGTGCTGGAGCAGATCAAGCTCAACCTGGTGCCGGGTTCGCGCATCGGCCTGCTGGGACGCAACGGCGCCGGTAAGTCCACCTTCATCAAGCTGCTGGCCGGCGAACTCGCCCCCTTATCCGGCGAGCTGGAGCCCGCCAAGGGCGTCAAGATCGGTTACTTTGCCCAGCATCAGCTGGAATACCTGCGGGGGGACGAGAGCCCCCTGGCCCACCTCACCCGCCTGGCGCCCCAGGCCAGCGAGCAGGAGCTGCGCAACTACCTCGGCGGCTTCGACTTTCACGGTGACAAGGCCCTCTCCCCGGTGGCCCCCTTCTCCGGTGGCGAGAAGGCCCGCCTGGTGCTGGCCCTGGTGGTGTGGGAAAAACCCAATCTGCTGCTGCTGGACGAACCCACCAACCACCTGGATTTGGAGATGCGCGAGGCCCTGACCCTGGCGTTGCAGGGCTTTGAGGGAGCCATGGTCATCGTCTCCCACGATCGCCACCTGTTGCGTACCACCACAGACGATCTCTATCTGGTCCATGGCGGCCGGGTAGAAGCCTTTGATGGCGATCTGGACGACTACCACAAATGGTTGCTGGAGCAGGACAAGGCCCAGGCCAGCCCCCAAGGCAGCGGCGAGCCGAGCCAGAACAGCGCCGCCGCCCGCAAGGATCAAAAGCGTAAGGAGGCGGAATTCCGCCAGAGCCTGCGGCCCCTCAAGCAGCGGCTCGACAAGCTGGAGAAGCAGCTGGAATCCCTGCAAGGGGAGCTGGACGAGATAGAACAGGCCCTGGCCGACCCGGCCATCTATCAGGAATCGGCCAAGGCCCAACTGACCGCCCTGCTCGGCCGCCAAGGCCCCCTGAAACAAGCCCTGGAGGGCGTCGAGCTGGAGTGGATGAGTCTGGGCGAGGAAATAGAGCAGAAGGAGCAGGATTTTGCCCAAGCCCTGTGAGCCGGCTGTTCCGAGCCCGGCTGAGCTATGGCAAGCCACCCAGGCCCTCTACCGCGAGCCTGGGGTGGAGGCCCTGTGCCTGCAGGCCCAGGACAAGGCCGGTGCCGACATCAACCTCCTGCTGCTGCTTGTCCTGCTGGCCCGCCGGGGACAGGGGGCCCTGCTGCCGCCACTGCTGGCCACCAGCCAGCGTCAGGCGGCGGTGCTGCAACCCTGGCGCGCCTTGCGCCGCCGCCTCAAGGCCCGGGTGGAAACCAGTGACTACCAGGCCCTGCTCGCCCATGAGCTGGCCTTGGAGCAGTGGGCCCAAGAGGGCCTGCTGAGCACGCTCACCCTTGGCAAAGGCCACGGCCTGACCGACTATTTAACTCATCTTGGCTTGGATCAGAGCCCGCTGCACCCAGCGTTGCTGGCCCTGGCCACCCCTACAGCCCCGGAATCCGCCCCATGCTAAGTTATCGCCATGCCTTTCACGCCGGCAATCATGCCGATGTCCTCAAGCACGCCGTGCAGAGCCTGCTGCTGGAGGCCTTGAAGGCCAAAGACAAGCCGTTTTGCTACATAGACACCCACGCGGGCGGCGGCTGTTATGACTTGAGTGGCGAGTGGTCGCAGAAGAAGGCCGAATTTGAAGACGGCATCGGCCGCCTGTGGTCCCAGCCGGCCGACTGGCCGGAGCTGGCCGCCTACCTGGGCGCCATCGCCACCCTCAACGACGAGCAGGGACTGCGGTTTTATCCCGGCTCGCCTGAGCTGGCCCGCCACCTGCTGCGTGAGCAGGACAAGCTGATGCTGATGGAATTGCACAACAACGAGGTGGAGATACTGCGCCGCCATCTGGGCGCCGACCCCCGGGTGGCCATTCACCACAGAGATGGCTTCGAGGGACTGCTGGCCCTGCTGCCCCCCACGCCAAGACGCGGCCTGGTGCTCATCGACCCGCCTTACGAGCTGAAGACCGACTACGACAAGGCCGTGAAGGGGCTGGAAAAGGCCCTGCGGCGCTGGCCCACCGGCATCTATGCCCTCTGGTACCCGATTCTCGGCAAGCAGGCCGACCGCAGCCGAGAGATGCTCGAACGCCTGGCCGCCTTGCCGCTGCCCTCCCTGCTCAAGGTGGAGCTGGAGGTGGCCGCCCAGCCGGCGGACTGGGGCATGAACGGCTCGGGGCTGGCCATCATCAATGCCCCCTGGCAACTGGACAGTCAGCTCGGGGCCCTACTGCCTCGTCTGAGTCACTGTCTGCACCAGGCCGACGGCGCACAATGGAGCCTGGAATGGCTCATTCGAGGATCTTGAAAATACTCTAACGAAACCCTTCGTTTCTTCCGAAGAAACAACTCTCCGCTCACAGAACTGGCCGCCATGCATATACAAGACAGCGGCTTATGGTGATAATTCGCCCGCGAACTGCGGCTTTCTTCGCCGCTGGTCTGACAAGGGATTCACCTCATCACAGGGAATAAGGATTGTATCGGTCCAGTTATTGGACTGTCGTGACACAAGAGGGCGTATGGCGGGTAGTCGCTCCCCATCCTGTACAGGTTTCACATTAATCGAATTGTTGGTTGCCGTGGCCATCCTGGCCATAGTGGCGATGATTGGTGTGCCTTCATTTCAGAGTTTCATGGAAAAACAGCGCGTCATGGAGCGCCGTGATGCCTTGCTGGGCGGCTTGTCTCTGGCCAGGGAAACCGCCCTCAACCAGTTGCAACCCGTGGTGTTGTGCCCGTCAAACGATGGCAGTAGCTGCGGCAGCAGTTGGGCAAACGGCTGGCTGGCGTTTATCGACAGCGACCGGGACGGCGCCTTGGACAACGGCGAGGATATCATCGCCGTGCAACAGCAGGATGCGAGCATCAGCGTGAGCCAGAGCGGCGCCAGCAGTACAGTCACCTTTCAACCCAATGGGTTTGTCACCAGCAGCACCTTTAGTTTTTGCTCCGCAACCGTCAGCACCAGCAATCGACGGGTAGGGATCAGTAGCGTAGGCAACCTGACGCTAGGAGATGGCAGTGCAATTACCTGTAGTTAGTCAACAACGTGGCACCACCTTGATTGAGGTGCTGATCGCCCTCGTCATCATCGCCATCGGCCTGCTGGGCTTTGCCAGCCTGCAGATGAACAGCATGCAACGCCAGGAGCAGGCCAAGGCCTATCAGGCAGCCGTGCAGTCGTTGCAGGAGCTTTCGGAAACCATGACGCAACATGCTGATTTGACCGTCAGTGGCAATTTCGATTTTGCCGGCCTCTCCGGCAGCACACCTGCTGCCATGAGCTGCAGTCCCTGCACCGGCGCCGATCTGGCTAAACAGCAATTGCACAGCTGGTATCAGCGCATGAGCGCCCGCCTGCCCTCCCCGCGCTTTGCGGTGGCCAGCCAGTCCCTTGAGGGCGGACGCCAGGTCACCATTACCCTGACCTGGGACGCCAATCTCACCGGTAGCGGCGCCAGCAGCTGCACTACCGCCGACAGCCACCAATGCCACCACCTGACCTTTTGGGTAAGTAGCTGATGTTAATGATATCGCCCCGCAAACAAGCACAAGGATTTGGCTTGGTGGAACTGATGGTCGCCATCGCCATCGGCCTGTTTATCATCGCCGGTCTCTACAGCATGCTCAGCAGCAGCCAACAGACCTATGCCCTATCCCAGGCCAACGGCCAACTGACCGAGGCCGGCCGCCGCGTCAACCGCCTGCTGCAAAACACCCTGGCCCAGGCCGGCTTTATCAACTATCAACGCCTGCGCCTCAATAACAGCCTGCCGGTAGCGACGGTCGCCTCACCGTCGGTGAGCTGGACACTGGGGCAGTCCGTGTCAGGATCCAACGATCTGGCCAGCAGCGGTACCGCCCTGGCGGGTACCGACGTGCTGCTGATGCGCTTTTACGGCTCAAGCAAGAGTGATAATGATGGTGGCACAGATACCAGCGCAGATGGTTTTTTGTTCGATTGCAGTGGCAACGCCATGAACAATCAGAAGTTGGTGACCCTGAGCCTGTATGTCTCGCCCAACAAACAGCTGATCTGCGCCGACAATCAAGGCAACAGCCAGGTGCTGGCCAACGACATCGAGTCCTTGCAGTTTCGCTTCCTGCCCGACACCACTGGGGCCAGCTTTGTCACCGCCGATAACATCACGAACTGGAGCGGCGTGATCGCCGTGGAATATGCCTTCCTGGCCAGCGCGGCGTCGGGCCAGGGGATCCAGAGCGCCAGTCAGAGCTATCAATTGCTGGACAAAACCGTCACAGCCGGCGGAGATCGTCAACTGCGCCAGGTGTTTAGCGGCAACATCACACTCCACAACCAGGGGGGCTAACCATGAACCGTTCCCAGCAAGGCATTGCCCTCATCACGGCGCTGATCATTACCCTGCTGATTGGCATCATCGCCCTGGCGGTGGGCAAGACGGCGATTCGCAGTCAGCAGACCGCCTCCAGCCAGTATGATCAGGCCCGCAGCCAAGCCATCGCCCAATCGGCCATGCTGCGCGCCGAGGCCCTGTTTCGCAGTACCGTCGCCTCGAACATAGATCAGATCTTTGCCGGCGCCTCCGGCAGTATCAGCACCAGTTTGCAGAGCGATGCCGCCTGGTGGCGTGACAGCAGCAACTGGGCCAGCAACGTCACCAGCTTCAGCGGACTCACCGAAGGGTCACCCAAGTTTCGTATCGAAGAGCGGGAGTTTGTCCCCATCTCGGCTGACGTGGAAGAACAGCAGGGCCGGCAGTACTTCCGGGTCACCAGCCGAGGCGAAGGCCCCGGCGGGGCACACACCCTGCTGCAATCCTACTTTGTGGTGACCACCACACAGAAAACGTCAGGTTAACAACGAATTAGTAACGAATAAGGAAATCGGCTATGGGGCACCGAGGCTTTACCCTACTGGAACTGATGATCACAGTGGTGGTGGTGGCAATTCTCGCCGCCGTCGCCGTACCCAGCTACTTCAGCTATGTGCGGGATTCCCGCCGGGATCTGGCCAAGCAAAGCCTCTTAGCCGCCGCTCAGAAGATGGAAAGCTATTACGCGCTGAACATGAGCTACGCCGGGGCCGCCGCCTCAAGCGGCAGCCCCACCGTCTTCAGCGACAAGGTGCCGGCCGATGGCACAGAGCGTTACTACACCCTCACGGTCAGTGCCAGCCAGTCCAGTTACACCCTAAACGCCGTGCCACAAGGCTCACAGACTAGCGACAGCTGCGGCACCCTGAGCCTGACCCGCACCGGCGCCAAGAGCCCCAGCACCAGTGGCTGCTGGTAAATCCATGGAGAGGACCACAATGAAACAATTTGGCTTGCTGTCGTTGCTATCCATGTGGCTGCTGGGCCAAGCCCAGGCGGCCGATCTCAGCCTGCCCACCAGCCCTATCTTCGTACAGGGCCAGGTAGCGCCCCTGGTGATGCTGGTGATGGGACGGGATCATACCCTCTATTACGAGGCCTATAACGACGCCACCGATCTCAATGAGAACGGCAAGATTGATGCCGATGAGATCCGCTACGCTCCGGAAGCTCGGGACTACTTCGGTTATTTTGACTCCTATAAGTGCTACAGCTACAGCAATAGCATGTTCACGCCGACCTCTGTCACTACTGATAAAACCTGTAGCGAACTCTGGAGCGGTGATTATCTTAATTACCTGACCACCAGCCGTATGGATGCCTTACGCAAGGTGCTCTACGGTGGCTATCGTTATCATGAACAGACCAATGCCAGTCACCCCATCCTTGAACGCTCCTTTATTCCACAAGATGCCCATAGCTGGGGTAAAACCTGGAACCCCAGCGTGATGGGGCAAATACTTAATAGCAAAACGGGCAAGTATTTAAATATCTCAGACTACACGCCACTGGCAGAAGCGGATGGGTCAGGAAACTTACTCGGCTATATGTTTGCCAACACCTCTACCAGTGAGGATGGCGCCCCTTTGCTGCGAGTGCTCACACTACCCCGAGGCCAGATGGGAGAGTCCTATACAGGGACCGCTTATACCGAAACCCCCAGCTCCCAATCGTCAACCTACAGCACCATGTATTTTCGTGGCGACCCCAATGGTTGGGGAAATAATGCAACCACTGTAGACCCCATGACCAAGGTCGGTAAAAACACCTGGCAGACCTTGCAAGTGTTTGAGGCAAACGGCAAGGAGAAGGGGTTTAAGTTTACTACTGCCCCTTACGACTGGAGCCAGGTTCATTTTGGTGATAATAACCAGGATGGCACAGCCGACATGTGGGGGGGGGACATTAAAACAACCAATGCAGGCCCTTATATTGTCAAATTCAATGACAGCACAAAAAAATATACGCTAACCGCATTTGAGCAGCCTATCTATATCTGGAACTGGGTCAGCAAAGAAAGACCCGTATCTGGCGACTATATGGATAACAAGACAGGCTCGCTGACATCCCTCCGGACCGATTATACGGTGCGGGTGGAAACCTGTAATGACAGCGTCGGGCTGGAGAGTAACTGCAAGAAGTATGGCTCCGGCAACAGTGCCACCTATATGCCCATCGGTCTGCTGCAAGAGTATGGTGAAGGCGACACCCCACAGATGGAATTTGGCCTCATCACCGGCTCCTTTGTGAAAAACCTCTCCGGCGGCGTGCTGCGCGCCAAGATGGGCAAGATAGATGACGAGATCAAGAGCAACGGTAAATTCGAGCCGTCGGTGACGCGCATCATCGACACCCTCAATAAGCTGCGCATCACCAAATTTACCTTCGCGGCTACCGATGACTATCAATATCAAGGTGCCAATGGCTGTGGCTGGATCAAGACCCGGGCGCTGAACGAAGGGGAATGCACCAACTGGGGCAACCCCATCGCCGAGATGCTCTACGAGAGCCTGCGCTACTTTGCCGGTGCAGAGGAGCCCACTGCGGCCTACGCCGTCGATGAGGACGAACTCGCGCTACCGATCGATACCTGGGATGACCCCTACGACGATCGCAATTATTGCGCCAAACCGGTCAACCTGGTGATCAGTGATGAAGGCACCTCCTACGACTCGGATCAGTTGCCTGGCTCGCTATTTCCCAAGGACGGCTTTACGCCAACCGGAACCACCCTCGACGGCCTGGACGTCAGCAGCTGGACCAGTACATTGTCGGAGAAGGAAGGCAATATCAACGGCGGTCTCTTCTATATCGGCGAGGTCAAAGACAGCACAGAAGGCAAGAATGCGCCTACCGCCAAGACGGTTCCCAGCCTGGACGAGGTGCGGGGCCTTGCCCCCATGGAGCCCACCAAGCAGGGCGGCTATTATGCCGCCGGCCTGGCTTATTACGGGCATCAAACAGATCTCAATACCTCCAAGCAAGGCACCCAATCCACCAGTACGGTAGTGGTGGCCCTGGCCTCCAACCTGCCCAGCATAGAGATCCCCTTCGGCGAAAAGAAAATCACCCTGATCCCCTATGCAAAATCCGTCGGTGATGATGCGACCGCGGGCTCTGACAACAAGATAGATCCCACAGGGGACTTTCAGCCAACCAACACCATTGTGGACTTTTATGTAGAAAGCCTAACCGATGATGAAGGCACTTTCCGAGTCAACTATGAGGATGTAGAGCAAGGTGCCGATCACGACATGGACATGATAGTACGCTATCACTATGTCAAGAGTGGTAATCAGCTGACCATTACTCTCACCTCGGAGTATGCCGCTGGCGGCATTGACCAGCATGCCGGCTATGTGATCTCCGGCACTACGGCCGATGGCCTCTATCTGGACGTCAAGGATAAGAGCGGGGCGCACGTCAATTATTCTCTGGATACGGTGGGGAATCTGCCGAGAAAAGACGATCCATCGAATGCCACCGTCGATCTGCCCTTAACCAAAACCCGCACCTTTACGGTGAATACCAGTGCTAACAGCACGGCGGCACAACTGCTTAAATCCCCCCTCTGGTATGCCGCCAAATGGGGTGGCTTTATCGACGATACCAAGAATGGAACCCTGGGAGACCTGGATCTGGATCGCGACACAGAGTGGGACGAAGATGGTGATGGGATCCCGGATACCTATTTTCGCGTCACCAATGCAGGCACCCTGGGGACACAGATCAAGGCTGCGCTGGACAAGGCACTGGATAACACCCGCTCTGCCAGTGCGGTGAGCTTTAGCGGCTATCAGCTTGGTAACGATTCTCAGGCCTTCCTGGCCAGCTTCGAGGCCAAGACTTGGTCTGGTGATCTGCAGGCCTATGCCGTCACCAGCGGCGCCATCGCCACCAGTCCCAGCTGGAGTGCGGCCGAGGAGCTGGATGCCCGCAGCGGAGTAAGCGATCGCGTGATCATCACTTGGGATGGCACCAGCAAACGGCTATTTTCCCAACCCAGCAGTTTAAGCGGCAGCACCACGGGTCTCTCGTCAGACATGATTGATGAATTACTGACGGGAATCACTGGCAGCTCAGCTGATAAGCTGAGCTATGTTCAAGCGTTGGTGGACTACCTGCGAGGCGATCGCAGCAATGAGGCGGGAGGCGTACAGGTACCCATCGTCAAGACCAACTTCCGCCCTCGCAGCAGCCGGCTGGGGGATATCGTCCATAGCACGCCTGTCTATGGCAAGTCGGTGGATGGCGTGCCCTTTGTGGTGGTTTCTGCCAACGATGGCATGGTGCATGTGTTCCACGCCGATACCGGTGAAGAGATATTGGCGTTTATCCCCCATGGCATCTACGACAAGCTCAACCAGCTGGCGGATGTGGATTACGACAGTGCCCACCAGTTCTATGTGGATGGCGAAATTAAGGTCTCCTCCATCAAGGACGATGATGATGAGTCCAGGGTCATCGCCGTGGGTACATTCGGGCTGGGTGCCAAGGGCGCCTGGGCGCTAGATTTGAGTAACCTCAGCAGTGTCAGCAACACATTGAGCGCCGCCGATAAGATCCTTTGGGAAGTGGATAGTCTGGGTTATGTGCTCTCCCCCCCCGCCGTGGCGAAGGTCCAGGATAGCAATAATCAACGCTGGGTGGCGGCCTTTGGCAATGGCTATAACGATGGCACCACCGCAGGCTACAGCAGCATCAAGGTCTACGACCTGCTGGACGGTGAACTGCTCAAGACCCTGACCAGCCCCAAGGGCAAGACTAACGATCCGACAGGACAATCCCGTCCCAACGGCATGGCCGAGCCGGTGTTCGCCGATAGCGATCTCAACGGCGTGGCCGACCGCCTGTACGCCGGGGATTTGTTTGGCTATCTGTGGAAAATTGACGTCAACAAAGACAACATCAGCGACTGGGACTTTGCCATCAAGAGTGGCAGTACACCCAGTCCCTTGTTCATTACCCAGTATGCCACCGGCACCACCCCGGCCTATGAGCCACAACCCATCACCACACGCCCGGCGGTGGCCTTCCACCCCTCAGGTGGCCTGATGGTGCTGGTCGGTACCGGCAAGTACTTGGAAGCCAGCGATACGGACGTATCCGATCAGGTGACCCAAAGCCTGTACGGCCTGTGGGATAACGGCGCGAATGACACCATTTCCCGCACCAATTTGGTGAAACAGGAGATCACGGCCCAAACCACATACCGCACCCTGAGCAATAACAGCATCGACTGGAGCACCCAGAAAGGCTGGTATCTGAATCTAATCGTTAAAAATGCGACCAGCAATGAAGGAGAGCGGATCGTCAACAACATCACGGTGCGCAACACCAAGGCGTCGCTGACCACATTGATCCCCAATGAAGATCTCTGCTCCGGCGGTGGCACCGGCTGGTATATGGAGATCAACCTGTTGACCGGTGACAATCAGGGGCTGGAAGAAAACTCCGAATTGCTGGAAAAAATTCCCAGCAAGCCCGTCACCAAGCTGGTCACCACGGCGGATGGGGATGTGGAAGTCTCCAACAGCGTGCGGCTGGATGGTGAAGATGAGCTGTTCGAGAGTAATCCGACGGTGGAGCGCACCGGGGCCGTCTCCTGGCTCAAGGTCTACTGATCCACCGCTGCACTGAAAAAACGGCTGCCAACTGGCGGCCGTTTTCTTCTCTTAAAAAGCAAATTTATTCATCTATTGCACTTTGCCACAATCTGCTCTCTATCCCGCTCACAGGCGCGGATCATTCGAGCTAAAACCCAAAAAAGGCAAGATAGTTAGATTTTATAACCTGTTTACCACATATCCATTGGTTGTAAATGCTTAGCCTTAGACAAAACAAGTCTCACATGAATACTTTTGGTGTTTTTTATTGATTGCATAGCCAGTCAAAAGTCCCATAATGCGCCCGTTCGTTATTTCGTCACTTCGACAGCAGGCCAAATCGGTCGGTCGGAGGTTAACTTGGTGACAGGGCCATGGCCCTTTTGTGAGGTGTTTGCATAAGATGAACAGCCAATTCGTTGCGGGTATGGATTATCGTGGCCTGGTGGCCAAACATGGCTCTCCGCTGCTGGTCTTGGACAAGGCCGCGGTGCGTCATCAGTACCGTGCGCTGGCCGCCGCCCTGCCGGGTGTGCGTCTGCATTACGCGCTTAAACCCCTGCCCCATATGGGCGTAGTGGAAACCCTCAAAGAAGAGGGTGCCGCCTTCGATCTGGCCACCAACGGTGAGGTGGATCTGATGCGTGAGGCCGGCATCGCCCCCAACGAATGTATCCATACCCACCCGATCAAGCGCGATGGCGATATCCGTCACGCCCTGGAGTATGGCTGCCAGGTGTTCGTCTTTGATAACCCGGTGGAGCTGGACAAGTTTGTCGCCTACCGTGACCAGGCTCGCCTGTTGCTGCGCGTCAGCTTCCCCAACCCGGAAACCAAGGTGGATCTGTCCAAGAAGTTTGGCTGCACCCCGGAGGCCGTGCTGCCCCTGCTGCGGGACGCCAAGGCCAAGGGGATCCAGGTCATCGGCCTCTCCTTCCACGTGGGCTCCCAAGTGCCCAACGCCAAGCGCCATGTGGAAGCCATCGAAGCCTGTAACGACCTGCTGCGCCAAGCGGCGGCCGAAGGGCTGGATCTGGCGGTTCTGGATATCGGCGGCGGCTTCCCGGTGGCCTATCAGGGCGAGGCTCTGGATATCGAGGCCTTCTGCGCCCCCATCCGCGCCGCCCTGGCCAACACCCCGGCGGGCACCCGTCTGCTGGCCGAACCGGGTCGCTTCATCAGCGCGCCGGCCATGACCTCCATCAGCAGCGTCATGGGCAAGGCCGAACGTTTCGGTCGTACCTGGTACTACCTGGACGATGGCCTGTACGGCAGCTACAGCGGTCAGCTGTTCGACCACATCACCTACCCCAAGATGGCGCCCTACGCCCAGGGTGAGCTGCACCCCAGCGTGCTGGCCGGCCCCACCTGCGACAGCATCGATGTCATCGCCGAAGACATACTGCTGCCGGAGCTGGCAGTGGGCGATCTGGTGGTGGGTGGCATGATGGGCGCCTACACCTGGGCCTCCGCCACAGAGTTCAACTTCTTCCGCAAGGCCAACATACTGGTGGTGGACAGCGAACCGGCGGCCCTCCAAGCGGTCGCCTGAAAGGGTTAGCCCTCGAGGTTGAGTCATAGAATGCAAAAGCCCCGCGATGCGGGGCTTTTTGTTTTGCCAGAACGGCCTCTGGCTCAGAGGGAGTTCAGGTTTGACCAGTTCTCCACCGGCTTGGCATACATGGCCCGCACCAGCGGTCTAAGTTGCTCGGGCATGGCCGCCAGGCGGGACTCGAAGCGCTGACGCTCCTCCTCGCTGACCGGCGCCTGGGCTCCCTGAGCCGCCACCAGGTTGCTCGGGAACAGCCGGTATTGCCGATGAATGGCGTCATCAATCTGGGCCGCCAGGGACTCCGGACTATCAAAACCCGCAGTAAGCGGCTTGCCAAAGCTCACATGCACCCGGCCCTTGTAGCCGACGATCCCCGCCACTATGCTGGCGATGTCCTCAAACTCGCCCTTCTCGTAGGCGCCGGTCTGCGCCTTCTCGAACAGCTCCCGGGCCTTGGCCAGATCGCCGGGATCGTACTCATAGCTGATGCTCACCGGCACCAGGTTCAGGCTGGCCATGTAGTCGGCAAATTCGCGTTTTTGCTGCTTGCCGGCCATGTAAAACATCTTGAGGATGGCCGGATCCGTGCTGTCATCCCCATCCTTGGCCCGGCCTTCCTTCTGGGCGATCCAGATGGAATGCCCCTCGGCCAGGGAGTGGGCAATGTAGGCCGACAGCTCGTTGAACGCCTTCATCATCTCCCGTGGCCCCTTGGCCGAGCGCTTGACGATGAAGCTCTTGTTCAGGCGCATCAGCTCGGTGGCACAGGGCTTGCGCAGCAGATTGTCGCCAATGGCGATGCGTACCGTCTCCAGGCCGCACTTGTACAGCCCCCAGTTGACGAAGGCCGGATCCAGGGCAATATCCCTGTGGTTGGAGACAAACAGGTAGCCGGTACCGGACTGCAGCTGTTCCAGCCCTGAGAAGGTGACGCCGTCCGTGGTGCCGGCAATCATCTTCTCCATGAAGCGGGCCACCTCCTCCTGCACATCCCGTACCGTGCGCACCTTGGCCCAGCGCCGATGCAGGGCATGGCGGATGAGCGGGCGGATCAGCCAGCCCAACCAGGGGGTCAGCCGGGGAAAGCGAAAGCGGGCAATGGCACTGAGCAGTTCAGGATCATCGATCAGGCGGTCGATGGCCGCCGGCACTTCATCATCGTGATAGGGGCGGATATCGGCAAACGGCTCCACCGCTGGGGTCATATTGGTCATGGTGTGGTCTGGGCTCTAGTCACTGCCTGAGAAAAACGCGGCAATTCTACACGGTTCGGGCGCTAAACTCGAACTCCTACCACCA
The DNA here is from genome assembly GCF_039540575.1 of Pseudaeromonas paramecii. Taxonomy (NCBI): domain Bacteria; kingdom Pseudomonadati; phylum Pseudomonadota; class Gammaproteobacteria; order Aeromonadales; family Aeromonadaceae; genus Pseudaeromonas; species Pseudaeromonas paramecii. The sequence goes on along the minus strand of NZ_BAABFC010000012.1, from coordinate 254,944 downwards.
GAGCATCAAGACACAGGCCGCCGTCAGGCCCGCCATGCTGACATTGAATCCCTGCCAGGCCCGGGGCGAGCGCAACCAACGCCCCACACTGGCGCCAAACAACAGCCAGACTCCGCCGGTCAGAATGCCCATGGCAAAGAACACCCCCTGCACCCCCAGGGCACTGGCCCAATACTGCTGACCCGCCAGGGTAAAGCCGCTGATGGCCGACAGGGCCATCAACCAGCCCTTGGGATTAAGCAGCTGCAGCAGCGCCGCCTGATACCAGTTCGGCAGACCACTGGCTTCCTGCGTGCCCGGCGGGGCGGCCCAGGCCAGTTTCCAGGCCAGCCACAACAGATAGAGGCTGCCCACCCCCTTGAGCAGCAGGTGCAACAGGGGCCAGTGAGTGAACATGACCCCCAACCCCATGGCGGTGGCCAGGATCAATAGATTAAGCCCCCCCACCACGGCAAACAGCATAGGCAGGCTGCGCCGCACCCCCAGGTTAGCCCCGGCACTGGTGAGCAACATATTATTGGGCCCAGGTGTCCCACAGGTGACTAATGCAAACCCCAACAGGGGCAACCACCAGCTCGGCTCCATTTCTACCTCAATGCAATGCCTTAGATCAGCGCCATATCATCACCACACAGGCGGCAGTGAGCAAGCCCATCACGCCATTGAATCGCCGCCAACTGAGCGGTGTCTTGAGCCATTGCCCCACCTGAACCCCAAACTGGGCCCATAACAAACAGGATCCCAGGCAGATGAGACAAAACAGGCCGATAAGCCAGGCCACCGAGCCCCAATAAGCTTCGCCAGCCAGGGTAAAGCTGGAGATGGCCGACAGGCTCATCATCCAGGCCTTGGGGTTGACGAACTGAAACAGCACCGCCTGATGAAACGCCATGGGCTTATCCCGACTATCAGGAGCCAGACTGGGGGCACCCGCCCGGCCGATCAGCCAGCCCAGCCACAGCAGATAGGCACTCCCCACCAGGCGCAATCCCCATTGCACCATGGGCTGAGCGGCAAACAATTCCCCCAGCCCCAAGGAAACCAAGAGCAACATCAGCCCCATGCCGGCACTGATCCCCACCACATGCAGCAGGGTGCGCTGCAAGCCAAAGCGTGCCCCGGCACTGGTGAGCATGAGATTATTGGGCCCTGGCGTGATACTGCTCACCAGGGCAAACGCCGCCAGCGGGCCCCACCATTGCATTTCCATAACTAACTCCCGAGAAAGGGCATCCGGACGCAAAATTGTATCGATACAAATACTGTTTTGAGACATGATTTGTGCTGCAACCAGCACAATCACACCCTATAATCGACCCAATAATGGATCAACAGGTTTATTGTCACCATGACAATCTGGACACCCCAGCTTAGCGGGCAAGGCCCGCTCTATCGTCAACTGGCGGAGGCCATCGCCCAAGCCATAGAGTCAGGTGAGCTGGCTGCTGAGCAGCGGTTGCCCACCCACAGAGCCCTGGCGGACCAGCTGGGGGTAACGGTGGGCACCATCACCCGGGCCTATGCCCTGGCCGAACAGCAGGGCTGGCTGCAGGCGCGTGTGGGTGCCGGCACCTATGTCAGACGCCCGCTGGGTCACGCCAGTCAGGCCTGGCACCTGCAGGCCCCGGATCCTCACAAGGTGGAGATGTGGCAGAACCTGCCGATCCCCCAGGAGCGCCACGGTCCTCTGCAACGAGCACTTGTCGAACTGGCTCAGGAACCCCAGCGTCTGAGCCAGCTGATGGACTACGGTGAGGCGCAAAGCCCGGCGCCCCTGCGCCAGGTCCTGGCCGACTGGCTGGCAAGCCAGGGCATTCTACTGGATGCCGAGGGGATCTTCTTTACCTACGGGGTACAAAGCGGTCAGCTGCTGAGCTTGATGGCTCTGGGGCTGGCCGGCGGGAACCTGTTGTGCGAGGGCATGACCTATCCTGGGCTCAAGAACCTGGCCGCCGTGCTGAACATCCAGCTCAAAGGGCTGGCCCTGGATGAAGAAGGACTGCTGCCGGACGCCCTGGAGCACGCCTGTCGTCAGGGACAATACCGCGCCCTGTACCTGGTGCCCACGCTGCAAAACCCCACCACCGCCACCATGAGTCTGGCGCGACGCCAAGCCATCATCGCCATTTGCCGCCAGTATCGCGTGCTGGTGATCGAGGATGATGTGCATGGCCTGCTGCCGCCTGAGCGCCCGCCTTCGCTGGCGGAGCTGGCCCCGGAGCAGGTCATCTATCTGGGCAGCCTGTCCAAGGGGATCAGCGCCGGCCTGCGTTTAGGCTATGCCCAGGTGCCCGCCAGCTTGCGGGGCGCCTTCGCCCAGGCGGTACGCGCCAGCAGCTGGATGATCTCCCCCTTGCTGGTGGAACTGGCCTGCGGCTGGCTGCAACAAGGCGACGCCGCGCAGCTGCTGCAACGCCAGCGGGATCTGCTGGCCCAGCGCACTCGCCTGTTACAACTGCGGCTGGGTGACAAGGGCATTCGCCACCAGGCCGGCAGCATGCATGCCTGGCTGCCCCTGCCCCCCCACTGGCGCGCCGAGGCCTTCGTGCAGGCCGCCCGGGAGATGGGCGTGGTGGTCGCCGGCGCGGAAGCCTTTGCCGCCGGTCATTTTGCGGTACCCCAGGGGGTGCGGCTGTCCATCAGCCAGCCCCTGGACAATCCCAGTCTGGAGCGCGGGTTGACCCTGTTGCGCCAATTGCTGGAGCGTCAGCCCGGCAATCCCGCCCTGTTGTAAGTCAAGGAGCCCCCATGCTGATCCCCTGGCAGAGCCTGAGTGAAGAGACCCTCACCAACCTCATCGAATACTTTGTCCTGCGGGAGGGGACCGACTATGGCGAGCAGGAGGTGAGCCTGGCGGACAAGGTGGCCCAGGTGCGCCAGCAACTGCAACGGGGCGAGGTGGTGATCCAGTACAGCGAACTGCACGAGAGCGTCACCCTGCTGAGTCAGGCGCAGTGGCGCCAGCAGTCTCTTTGGGCAGAAGATGACAGCCACTGAGCAGCACCTGACTGCCACTGCGTAGCACCCCCTCCTCCCCCTTGATCCAGAAGCTGAGGCGCCCGTTGTCGTAGCGCACCCCTGAGACTGTCTTCAGCTTGGGCAGGATGTAATGCTCGCCGTTGTGGGTCAGCTCCAGCCAGTCGAAGTGGCCATCCAGTCGCACCGGCAACAGGGTGTCGCCGCACTGGTAGACCCGCGCGTAGGGATCCGGCTCCGGCTCGGAGGCACAGGCCGATAGCATAATCGACAGCCCAACGGTACCGGCCAAGCGCCCACAAATATTGAGATAACCCACAGATTCCTCCTGTTTTTTTGATGGATCCGATCCGGATCTTTAGCCGTCACTGGTTTCGGCGCCGCAACCCTTGCCATAGGCAACAGGGCCCCTTATGCTACCCCAGTTATTATAAAGACAAAGACCGCTCACAGGCTGAACCTGCTGCGCGGCAGCTATATACGAGGACTAACAATGGTTATTGGCAAGCCGCAAAGCGACCCGACGCTCGAATGGTTCCTGTCTCACTGTCACATTCACAAGTATCCGGCCAAGAGTACCCTGATCCACGCCGGAGAAAAGGCAGAGACCCTCTACTTCATCGTCAAAGGCTCGGTCGCCGTGTTGATCAAGGATGAAGAAGGCAAGGAGATGATCCTCTCCTACCTGAACCAGGGGGATTTCATCGGTGAGCTGGGTCTGTTCGACGATGCAGAAAATCCCACCCGCTCCGCCTGGGTTCGCGCTAAGAGCCCCTGCGAAGTGGCCGAGATCTCCTATAAGAAGTTCCGTCAGCTGATCCAGGTCAATCCGGATATCCTGATGCGCCTGTCTGGCCAGATGGCTCGCCGTCTGCAGACCACCAGCCAGAAGGTGGGTAACCTGGCCTTCCTGGATGTGACCGGTCGTATCGCCCAGACCCTGCTGAACCTGGCCAAGCAACCGGATGCCATGACGCATCCGGACGGCATGCAGATCAAGATCACCCGTCAGGAAATCGGCCAGATCGTGGGCTGCTCCCGGGAAACCGTGGGTCGCATCCTCAAGATGCTCGAGGATCAGGAACTGATCTCCGCCCATGGCAAGACCATAGTGGTGTTTGGCACCCGCTAAGGGCCGCCCACCGACAAGAACGCCACCCATGGGGTGGCGTTCTTTTATGGCAGCAGTTGCTCGGCCAGGGCGCTGAGGCTGGCCACCTCCTCCTCGGCCTGCGGCGTCCCCCGGCGTCGCAGCCAGCGGGCTTGCAGACCACAGGCCTTGGCGCCGGTATAGTCCTCCACCCGGGTATCCCCCACCATCAGCACCGCCGCCGGTGGCAAGTCCAGTTGCTGGCAGACCCGCCGATACAGCTCAGGATGGGGCTTGGGATAGCCCAGCTCGAACGACCAGCACCACAGATCCAGCTGGTCATGGAGCAATTGCCGCACCGGCTCGGCATAGGGTTGCGCCAGATTGGCCACCACTCCCAGACGATAGCCCTGCGCCCGTAACTGGCCCAGCACGGCCGAAACCTCCGCATAGAGACGAACCCCAGCAAGCTCATCCGCCAGATCCTGCGCCAGGGGAGCCAGCTGCTCCGGAGTCAAGCTCAGGCCACCACGGTGCGCCGCGTCCATCAGCCCCAGCGGCTGGGTCATCACCGCCTTGGTAAAGCCGATGGGATCCAGCACCTGCCTGGCCAGCTGGCGATAGGGCCGCCGTCGCACCTCCATGTGACACAAGGTGCCATAGGCATCAAACAAGATTGCCTTGATCTCACCTCGGCTCATAGCGCCTCCTGCCTGTGTGTTCAGAAAACGAGCATATGCCTGAGGACACGCCGGGGCAATCCTGTTCCGCCCGGCTTGTGAGCACCCCAAATGAAACAGGCTCCCCGCAGGGAGCCTGTCATGTGACACCACAAGATGACTCGGCCGGGTCTTTAGCCCTGGCAGACCTGGGCCACCGCTTCGGCGAAGCGGGCCATGCCCACCTCGAACTCCTTGCGGGTCAGGTTAAGGGCCGGAGCAAAACGCACCACATTGCCCCCCGCCACCAGCACCAGTACCCCAGCTTGAATACCCGCATCCACGAAGGCCTTGGCCTTGCCTTGGTAATCGGCGGTCAGTACGGCGCCAATCAAGAGGCCGGCCCCCCGCACCTGCTCGAAGCAGTGATACTGGGCATTGATCCCTGCCAGGGCCTCACGGAACCAGGTTTCGCGCTCCAGCACGCCCTTGAGCAGGGCCGGTTGATTGATGAGATCGAAGGCCGTCTCGGCCACCGCACAGGCCAGGGGATTGCCACCAAAGGTGGTGCCGTGCACACCGGGCTTGAACACGGCGGCGATGGCGTTGCGAGTGAGCATGGCGCCGATGGGGAAGCCACTGCCCAGGGCCTTGGCGCTGGTGAGGATATCCGGCTCCACCCCCAGAGCCATGTAGCCAAACAGATGGCCGGTGCGGCCCATGCCGGTCTGCACCTCGTCCATGATCAGCAGGGCATCATGGGCATCACACAGCTCACGGACGGCCCTGGCAAAGGCCGGATCTGCCGGCAGCACACCGCCCTCCCCCTGCATGGGCTCCATCACCACGGCACAGGTGCGGCCCGAGATGACGGCCTTCAGGGCCTCGATGTCGTTATAGGGCACGTGGGTGATCTGGCCCGGCTTGGGACCAAAGCCATCGGAGTAGGCGGCCTGGCCCCCCACGCTGACGGTGAAGAAGGTACGGCCATGGAAGCCGTGGCTGAAGGCGATGATCTGATCCTTCTGGGGGCCATGGGTCTCGTGGGCGTAGCGGCGAGCCAGCTTGAGGGCGGCCTCGTTGGCCTCGGCGCCTGAATTGCAGAAGAAGGCCCGGTCGGCAAAGGTGGCGTCCACCAGCTTGCGCGCCAGGCGCAGCACCGGCTCATTGGTCATCCAGTTGCTCACATGCCACAGCTTCTGGCCCTGGCTCACCAGGGTATGTACCAGCGCCGGGTGGCAGTGCCCCAGGGCATTGACCGCGATGCCACCCGCCAAGTCGATGTACTCACGGCCTTGCTGATCCCACAGGCGGGAACCCAGGCCCCGCACCGGCACAAATTCCGCCGGCGCATAGGTCGGCACCATCACCTCATCAAACCACGCCCGGGTCACCTGCTGCATGCTTGTATCCTCACGCCATCAAAATGAAATAATAATCACAAGGCGTGCATAATATATCAACAAGACCCCAGCCATCCATGGGTTTTTGCATAAATGCCGTCATGAGTGCCAGAAGTTGCCCAGCAGGGCCACCCCCTGCTGGCTGAGGATGCTCTCGGGATGAAACTGCACCCCCTCGATGGGCAGGCTGCGGTGGCGCAACCCCATGATCTCCGCCGGCTGATCCCCGTCAGCCTGGCTCCAGGCGGTGACCTCCAGGCAAGCCGGCAAGCTATGCGCCTCGACGATGAGGGAGTGGTAGCGGGTGACCGTCAGAGGGTTGGCCAAGCCGGCAAACACGCCGCGACCATCATGGGTGATGGCCGAGGTCTTGCCATGCATCACCTTATGGGCCCGCACCACACGGCCACCGAACACCTGGGCCAGGGCCTGGTGCCCCAGGCACACCCCCAGGATCGGCAGGCGACCGGCAAAATGCGCGATGGCCGCCAGCGAAATCCCCGCCTCGTTGGGGGTGCAAGGGCCCGGCGAAATCACCAAATGGCTGGGGGCCAGCGCCTCGATACCCGCCAGGTCGATGGCATCGTTGCGCACCACCTGGACCGGCGCCCCCAGTTGGCCGAAGTACTGCACCAGGTTGTAGGTAAAGGAGTCGTAATTATCGATGATCAGCAGCATGCCACACCCAATGTAAGCGAAGAGGGTTTGCCTCGGCCTGGCAGCCGGGCCCGCCGATCTTCTCACGAGGCGGCACAGGGATAAACCTCTAAACCGCCCCGAATCGGCGCAGGCCGACCAGGCACAAGACGATGATGGGATGGCAAGGCTGCTCAGATCTCGGCCCGGTTAGGCCGGTGGAGACACCACCGGCTTGCCCACCGCCGCAGACTGAGTGCAGCGCCTGACATGCTGCCACAGCCCGGTGCCGGCCAGCACGCCAACCAGGGTCAGCCCCAACCAGATCAGGTGGGAGGGTTGGCTGCCGGCCGCCCCCAACAACGCGCCCACCAGCAGGTTCCCCACCAGGGCCAGGCAGCCCCCCAGGCTGGCATACAGGCCGTAATAGCTGCCCAGCTGGCCGGCTCGGGCAAACTGCGGTAGCTGAGCGGCAAACAGCGGATAACAGAGGAGGGAGCCCAGCGACAGCAGGGCGACCTGCAGCAATACGGCCTGGGCCGGCCAGGGCGCCAACAAGGGCAGCGCCAGATAGCTCAGCCCCATGAGCCCCAACCCCAGGCCCATGGCCGGTGCGACCCCCAGTCGCCGCTCAACCAGCCGCGATACCGGCAACTGCAGCAGCACCCCGATGATGGCCGATAAGGTGAACACGGCCCCCAGCAGATGCTCGGCCTGAGGCTCCGACTGCAAAAAGGCCGGAATGGCCAGATAGAGTTGATGGAACAGCACCTGATAACAGCCCGCCAGCAGGGTGAACAGCACAAAGGCGCGCTCGCCCAACATGCGCCGCCACTGACCCAGTACCCCCTGGGAGGCCGCTGTCGTCTGGGCCACCACTGGGGGCAGTAGCCAGTATTGCAAGCCGCCCAACAGGGCGAACAGGCCACCGGCCAGCAGACCAATCAAGGCAAAGCGCTGCAGGCTCAACAGCATGCCCAGCACGGGCCCCAGCAGCATGCCGGCACTGCTGGCCAGGTTATGCAGGGCAAACGCCCGTTGCCGCAGGGATGGCGTGGTGCATTCGCCGGCCAGATACGCCTGGGCACAGGGGGTGAACAGGGCCCCGGCAAACCCGGTCAAGGCGGCGGCCAGCAGCAGCAGCGACAGGCTGTCGGCCCAGCCCAGCAGGACAAAGCCCAGCGCCCGTACCAGACACCCCAGCACGATGGCACTGTGGTAGCCGATACGATCCCCCAGGCTGCCCCCCAGCAGGAACAGCCCCTGCTGACTGAAGACCCGCAGGCCCATCACCAGGCCGCAGGCCCAACCGGCCAGCCCCAGGCTGCCGCCCAGATGCTGGGCCAGGAAGGGCATCAGCATGTAAAACCCCAGGTTGAACGCCAGACCGTTGAAGATCAGCAGACGCGCCGCCGGGCTCAACGACCGCCAGGTCTGCCACTGACGCCCCGCCAGGCTGGCCCGATCTCGGGAGTCAGCCATGGGAGACAGACCGCAAGGGGCGCAGAAACGGGATGCCCTGTCCGTCCCGCAGCACAGCCACCGGCACCTGGTACAATCGTTCCACCAGGGCAGCATCCAGCACCTGGGCCGGCGGGCCATAGGCCTGCAGAGCCCCGTCCGCCAGCACGATGAGCCGATCGGCAAACTGGGCGGCCAGATTCAAATCGTGCAACACCACCAGGGTGACCCACTGCTTGGCCCGGGTCTGCTGACACAGGTGCTCCATCAGCTGCATCTGGTGCTGCAGATCCAGGGCGCTCACCGGCTCGTCCAGCATCATGATGCGCGGATCCCGCAGCAACACCTGGGCAAACAGCACCATCTGCCGCTGCCCGCCACTGAGGGCATGCAGGGGGCGATCCGCCAGATGGGCGATGCCCAGCGCCTGCAGGGCCGCCGCCGCCGCGAGAATATCCTCATCGGCCAGCCGCATGGCGAGGCTATCCAGCCGCCCCAGAACCACCACCTCCAGCACACTCAGCTCCAGCTCCAGCTGGATATTCTGCGGCATATAGCCGAACAGACGCCGCCACTGGGCCGCCCCCAGCTGGCGCGGGCTCTGGCCGGCGAAGCACACATGCCCCTGCCGGGGCGCCAGCTCGCCGAACAGGGCGCGCAGCAAGGTGGTTTTGCCGGTGCCGTTGGGACCTATGATCACATGTACCTGGCCCGGCGCGAGCTGCAGGTTCAGCTCCCGCATCAGGGTCTGTTGGCCCACCGCCAGACTCAGGTTCGCTATCTCAAGCACCCTTGCGCCCCCGTCCCAGGATCAACCAGATGAAAAACGGCACCCCGATCAGCGCCGTGACAATGCCGATGGGGAACAGGGCACCGGGGACGATGGACTTGGAGAGCACGGAGGCCGCCGACAGCATGACGGCGCCACACAGGGCGGACACCGGGATCAGGAAGCGCTGATCCTCACCCACCAGCATGCGCGCCATGTGCGGCGCCACCAGACCGACGAAGCCGATGATGCCGACGAAGCTGATGGCGGTGGCGGTGAGCAGGGCCACCAGCACCAGCGTCTTAAGCCGCAGCCGATCCACATCCACCCCCAGACTGCGGGCCCGGGCCTCCCCCAGCCGCAGACAGGTCAGCTTCCAGGCGTCCTTGTAGATGAGCAGCCAGCAGATCAGGGTCACGGCGGCCGTCAGCGCCAAGGAGGCCCAGGTGGTGCGCATCAGGCTGCCAAACAGCCAGAACAGGATCTGCTGATTGAGTTCCGGCGAGGAGAGAAACTGCAGCAAGGAGAGCAAGGACTGAAACAGGAACAGCAGGGCAATGCCGGCCAGTATCAGGGTCTGATTGCTCACCCGACGCACCACCGCCAGGGCAAACAGCAAACTGGCGGCCAACATGCAGAACACGAAAGCCCCCAGGGGAATGGCAAACAGGGAGGTCAGGCCCCAGAAGCCACCGCTGACCAGCGCCAGCGCGGCTCCCAGCCCGGCGGCGGCGGCCAGACCGAGTGTGTAGGGACTGGCCAGAGGGTTATCCAGCAGAGTCTGCATCTGCACGCCGCCCAGGCCCAGGGCCGTGCCCACCACCAGCGCCATCAAGGCGATGGGCAGCCGCATGTCGTAGACGATGGTCAGCGTCATGGGGTCTGCCTGCGCGGGGCGCAGCAGCGCCCCCAGCACCTCCTGCAACGGCAGCAAGGAGGGGCCGGTGGCGATATCCAGCAGCAGGGTGATGGCCAACAGGCCCAGCAGCAGCGCCAGGTAATGCCAACGGCGGCGCTCCCGCTGCCGCTGGCGCGCCAGGGTTTGTTGCATTACCAGAGTGTCATTCATTGCCATCATCCCATCCGAGCCAACCACCACGCCTCATTCAGCCGAACCGGCTCGCCCGTGTCACTGAGCCCCCTGAGGGGCCAAACCCAGCATAAAGGTACCCTGCGGGCGGATGGGCAGGTAGCGGCGATAGAAGTCCAGGTAGGTGGCCTGGGGATCCAGATCGGCAAACAGATCCGGGTAGAAGGCCTTGGCCATGAATTGCAGCAGGGCCGCATCCATGATGCTGCGGGTAGCCCCGTGGTACACCCCATAGACCCGCCCCTGCTGCACCGCCGGCAAGTCGGCCCAGCCGGGTCGCTGGATGAAGCCATTGAGCCGCGCGCGCACCGTCTCGGCCGAGATGTCCTGGCCTATCTGCATGGCCTGGTCATTGCTGACGTTCTCGTAGCCCGCCAGCAATATCACGTCCGGCTTGCTGGCCAGCAGCTGCTCGGGATGCAGGCTACCCCAGCGCTCCACAAAGGGCGCCGCCACGTTATCCCCGCCCGTCAGCAGCGCCATGGCGCCCCACATGTCCTTGCCATAGGTGTAGCTGTATTCAGCCGGGCCCTTGTCACCCAGTTCGATATACACCCGAGGCTTGGGCTGCTTGGCCTGAGCGATCCGGCTGGTGATGGTTTCCACCACCTGACGGTACTCCTCCGCCATCTGCTGCGCCCGCTGAGCCTGGCCGGTCAGCTCACCCAGAATACGGGTGCTGGCCAGATGCCGGGCCAGGGTCTGGGCGTTGTAATCGATCACCACCACCGGGATCCCCGCCTGCGCCAGCCGCGGCAGATCCGGCGCCAGTGCCTGATATTGCCAGTCCGCCAGGATCACCACATCCGGGCGCACCGCCAGGGTCTTCTCGATGGAGAAGCTCTGATCCTGCACATTCCCCAGATCCGGTACCTTGGCCAGCTGCGGTTGCTGGGCTACATACAGAGCCCAGGTAGCCGGGCGCGACTTGACGAACCAGCCCAGTGACATACCCACCAGGCGATCCGCCGCCTGTTCACTCCCCACCGCCAGGTAATCCTCCGGATAAAAACCCAGCACGATACGCTTGGCGGGGAGCTCCAGGGTGACCTTACGGCCTAGCACATCTTCGACTTGAGTGGGGGCGGCCTGAACCAGCCCAGCCAGGACGACCAGGCTCAGCGCCAGCAGGGGATAACCAATTACGCGACGCAACATCCAAACACCTCGATAATAACCAGCAAGTTCAGGGTTGCGAATTATTACCATTTGCAGTGAGGATTGCAAACACTCCCCAACAGGACGAGCAAGGGCATCCCGACACACAGTGCAGGATACCCAGGAAATAGTCAGAGGAATGACCTAGGCGCAGGTCAGCAAAGGTAGGGCCGTCGGCAGGACTAGCGGTTGAGCAGAACGCCGGTTTCCAGTTCCCGCTCCCGCTGACACTCGGCCAGGTAGATGGCCGCCTCCACCTTGGCATTGCCATAGTGGGTGTCGAGGGCCTTGGGTACCATCAGCTCTAGGGTTTTCATGGTCTTGGCCATGCGAAACTTGCGCAGCCAATACCCCTTGGTTTCCAACTCGTTTGGATCGACGTCTTGCTGTGACATGAATGGATATTACCCGGCAGAAGAGAAGAAGGCGGAAGAAACAGAAAAGCCAGGTTGCCCCGGCTCTCCATCTACACCTTCCCAGTAAATCAGGCTTTTGGAACGAAGCCGATCACATCATAAACGGCTTTAAGAGTTTTTTCAGCCCGTTCGCGCGCCTTTTCTGCGCCCTGGCTCAAAATCGCGAGCAGATGGGCCTCGTCCTGACGCAGGGTGGTGAAGCGCTCCTGCACCGGCGCCAACATGGCCAGCACGGCCTCGGCGGTCTCGGACTTCAAATGGCCGTACATCTTGCCCTCGAAGTGACGCTCCAGCTCGACGATGGACTGGCCGGTGGCACCGTGCATCAGGGTCAGCAGGTTGGAGACCCCGGGCTTGTTGTCGATGTCGTAACGCACCACCGGCGGCTCTTGCGAGTCGGTCACCGCCCGCTTGATCTTCTTGGCGATGGCCTTGGGATCCTCCAGCAAGCCGATCCGATTGTTGTCGTTGTCGTCAGACTTGGACATCTTCTTGGTGGGCTCCTGCAGGCTCATGATGCGGGCGCCCTGCTCGGGGATGAAGGGCTCCGGCATGGTGAAGACGTCGCCATACAGGGTGTTGAAGCGGTAGGCCACGTCACGGGTCAGCTCCAGGTGCTGCTTCTGGTCGTTGCCCACCGGCACCTGATTGGCCTGGTACAGCAGAATGTCCGCCGCCATCAGCACGGGATAGCCGAACAGGCCGACGTTGACGTTGTTCTCGAAGCGCTGGGCCTTGTCCTTGAACTGGGTCATGCGGGACAGCTCGCCCATCTGGGTATAGCAGTTGAGGATCCAGCCCAGCTCGGCGTGCTGCGGCACGTGAGACTGCAGGAAGACGGTGCTCTTGCTGGGATCGATTCCCACCGCCAGATAGAGGGCGGCCGCATCCAGACAGGCGGCCCGCAGGGCCTTGGGATCCTGGCGTACCGTGATGGCGTGCAGATCCACGATGCAATAGAGGCAGTCGTAGTCATCCTGCATCCGCACCCACTGGCGCAGGGCGCCCATGTAGTTGCCTATGGTCAACTGGCCCGAGGGCTGGGCCCCACTCAACACGATCGGTTTTGACATCATTTCATCCTTTAGAGTGACCCCAGCACCAGGGGGGTCAGCTTGGCAAAATCATCCAGGATCCAATCCGGGTCACTGGCGGCGATGGGCTCGCCATGGTTGTAGCCGTAGGTCAGCCCGACCACCGGCATGCCGGCATGGCGGGCCGCCAGCACATCGCTACGGGAGTCCCCCACCATCAGGCTCTGTTCTGGCGGAATACCCGCCTGGGCGCAGATATGCAGCAGGGGAGCGGGATCGGGTTTGCGCACCGGCAAACAGTCGCCACCCACCACCTGGCTGAAGAGATCGCGCAGCCCCACCTGGTCCAATATGGCCGGCACGAAGCGGCTGGGTTTGTTGGTCACCAGCGCCAGACACTTGCCAGCCTGCTGCAGGCTGGTGAGGGTCTCGCGTACCCCGGGGTAGAGAGACACCCCCTGGGTGGCCGCCTCGGCGTAATCGGCATCGAAGGCCGCCCGCAAGGCGGGCAGTTCTGCCGGCGGCATGGCATCCACCTCATGCCGGCCCTGCCAGGCGCGGCGCAGCAGCATGTCCGCCCCATTGCCCACCCAGGCGCTCACTTCAGATAGCGTCACCGGCCCCTTGCCCAAGGCGGCCAAGGCGGCCACCACGGAGCGATGCAGCTGGGGCGCGCTGTCCACCAGGGTGCCGTCCAAATCAAACAGCACCAGGCGAACCTGAGACAAGGGCGCCGTCATCAGGCCTTGGCCAGTTCGGCACGCATCTGATCGATGACCGCCTTGTAATCCGGTTGGCCGAAGATGGCCGACCCCGCCACGAACATGTCGGCCCCCGCTTCGGCGATGGCGCGAATGTTATCCACCTTGACGCCACCGTCGATCTCCAGACGGATATCCCGGCCACTATTGTCGATCAGGCGACGCACCTGGCGCAGCTTGTCCAGGGTGCCGGGAATGAAACTCTGGCCACCGAAGCCTGGGTTGACCGACATCAGCAAGATCACATCCAGCTTGTCCATCACGTAGTCCAGGTAGTGCAGTGGCGTAGCCGGGTTAAACACCAGGCCAGCCTGACAGCCCTGATCCTTGATGAGCTGCAAGGTGCGATCCAGGTGCTCGGACGCCTCCGGATGGAAGGTGATCAGGCTGGCACCGGCCTTGGCAAAGTCCGGGATAAGCCGGTCCACCGGCTTGACCATCAGATGCACGTCGATGGGGGCCTGGATACCGTAGTTGCGCAGGGCTTGGCAGACCATGGGGCCAATGGTGAGATTGGGCACGTAATGGTTGTCCATGACGTCAAAGTGCACCACATCGGCACCGGCGGCCAACACCTGGGCCACGTCCTCGCCCAGTCGGGCAAAGTCGGCTGAGAGAATGGAGGGGGCGATCAGAAACTCTTTCATCGATTGATATCCAGTGGGCTAGCCAAAAACGGGGAAAATTCTACCCTAACGAGCCGACCGGCTCTAGGTCAAAGATCCCCCAGCCGGCCTCAAGGCAGATAGAGGGCCAGCAATTCCGCCACACTGTTACGGCTCTCGCCACTGCGGCTGATGGTGCGCTTGACCTTGATCTCATCCAGCTGGGCATCGCGATACAGCTCATAGGTCAATGGCGTGGCATGGTTGCTGATGAGCACAGGGATGCCGCGCTCCTGCACCGTCTCCCGTGCCAGCTTGGCCAGCAGCGCCTGATCATCCAAGGAGAAGCCGCCGGTGGCATAGCTGGTGAAGCTGGCGGTAGTGGACAGAGGCACATAGGGTGGGTCGCAATACACCACATGATCCGGCTGCAAGCGGGCAAAGGTCTGGGAGTAGCACTCGCAGACAAAGGTGGCCCGTTGGGCCTTCTCGGCGAACAGCCACAGCTCCTCTTCCGGGAAGTAGGGTTTCTTGTAGCGGCCAAAGGGGACATTGAAGCCCCCCTTGCGGTTGTAGCGGCACAGGCCGTTGTAACCATGTCGGTTGAGATACAAAAATAGCAGTGCCCGCTCAAAGGTATCGCGACTGTCGTTGAAGGCCTGCCGCAACTCGTAATAAGCCTCCGCCTGATTGTTCCCCGGAATGAATAGGCCGCGAGCTTCTGCGATCACCCGCTCCGGGCTGTGCTTGAGCAGATTGTAGAAACCAATGAGATCCGGGTTGATGTCCGCCAGCAAATAGGCCGGGTAATCCGTGTTGAGGAACACAGAACCTGCGCCGACAAAGGGCTCCACCAGCACCTGCCCGGGTGGCAGCCGCCGGCTGATGGCCTCCACCAGGGAGAACTTGCCACCGGCCCACTTCAAAAACGCGCGATTTTTTTTCATAGCAAGCAAAGGGCCCATCGGCAGGGATCAAAAAGGGGGCCAAGTGCGCCCCCCCTATCGGCGTACCTTAACGTCATTGTTTGAGTTCTTTGTGTACCTGGGCGAACGACTTGGGCCAGGGACGGTTCTTCTGCAAGGTGGCAGACAGCTGTCGAATGGCTTGATTGGCCCGTTTACTGTCGGCGTAATCCCCTTTGATCAACACAAACCAGGGCGCCCCCTTGAATTGGGTCTCATACATCCAAACCTGCCCAGCCAGATGTTGTTCATTGACAAAGCGGGCCAGGGCATTGGCATCGGCGGCAGCCATCAGCTGGATGGTGTAGTGACGCGATGCGCGGCTGAGCAGGGTGGCATTAGGCGTGCGCAGGCTGCTGGCAGTCACCGGCTTCACCGTTACCGGCTTGGCCTCGGGCTTACTGGCGACCGGCTTATGGACAGTCGTGGTCGTGACCTTGACCGATGGACTCACGGTTGGCTGGCTGGCCGAGACGGCTGGCGTCACCGCCACCTTAGCCGGGTTAGCCATGCTGGCCGTGGCGGCGGAGACAGGGTCGCCTTGCTTGATCTGCTCTACGACAGGGGTCAACGCCTGCAATGAGGTCACGGCACCCGATACCGCCGGCAGCGCCGCCTGAGCATTGGACGTCGCACCACTGACACTGCCCTGATGCGCCATGATGTCCTGCACCACCTGATCGGCAATGACGACCCGGCGGCCTTCGTAGTTCTGTGAGTCAACCGTCATGCCGTCACCCGCCTCATCCGGCAGTACGGCATGCTGTAAGGGGGTCGGCGCCACCACCGTCTGCTCGACAGTGGCGCTGGCCGCTGATGGCACTTCCGCCTCACTGGTCACAGAGGGTTCCTGGCGCAACATGGAAGGAACTATCCAGCTGAGCAACAGTACCACGGCGGCAACCACCGCCAGGGTGGCTACCCATTTATTGATAGGGAGAGGCTTTGCTCTGACACTGCGTTTCTTGCTGTTCATGGTCTTCTCCGCCAAGGCCACCAATTCGGCGGGCCAACCCGCCACCGACGATAACAGCCGCTCCATGGCTTCCCAACGCCCCTGATCCAGCGGGTAGTTACCACGCAGAAGATAATACTGCAAACAGGTACGCTGCTCAGCCGCCGAAAGGGGTTCCATATCCATTTCCACCGGCGGTTGTTCACGCCCCTTGAGCCGGGCGGACTGCTGTTCACACCATATCTGCGGGGCAGTCAGGACAAACCCCATCTTGTGTCCCCGCCCCAGGGCGTCATTGATGCTCGCCAGCTCCCATAGCTCGTCGACAAACGACTCTGGCAGGTTATTGGCATCATCCAGCACAATTAACAGCTGGGCAGGGCTCTCCCCCAACAAGCGGAAGAGGTTATCACCCAGGGTGTCCTGCGGATCGAACACGGAATGGGGAACCAGCTGGTGGATCAGCGTCTCGCGCAACTCATCCAAAGGACTAGCGATAGTGCCCGTGACAAACGCCGTGCGCCAAGGGAGACTAAGCCGGTCCAACAGCAGCTCACAAACCCGGGTACGACCACTACCCGGCGGACCAGCTAATAAGATGAAGGGGAAAGAGAACTCAAGTAGATGCTGCAGACGCAGCACCATTTGATCTTGACTGGGCAGTTCAGGGAAACCGGGGTTGTTCAAGCTTTGCGTTCCGCCTCTATGATGGATGACAGCAGGCTATCACTGACGTCGCTAAAGACCGCAGCCTGTCCTATGGCTGTCGGCAACACCAGACGCAATTTACCAGAGAGTACCTTCTTGTCCCGCATCATGTGTCGCATAAATGCGGCAAAGTCCATGGACGCTGGCGCCTTGATCGGCAACTTAGCCGCAGCGAGCAAACTGACGATGCGCTCCACCTCTGCCACGCCGATCAGCCCAAGTGCCTGGGCCGTCTTGGCCGCCAACACGGTTCCTGCGGCCACCGCTTCGCCGTGCAACCAGTTGCCATAACCTTGTTCTGCCTCAATCGCATGGCCGAAGGTATGCCCCAAATTCAGCAAAGCACGCAGACCTTGCTCGGTCTCATCCTGTGCCACCACCTCAGCCTTGATGGCACAACAGCGTCGGATAGCATAGGTCAGCGCCTCCGGCTGCAATGCCTGTAACTGAGCCATATGTTGCTCCAGCCAAGTGAAGAATTCGGCATCATAAATAATGCCGTATTTGATCACCTCAGCCAGTCCGGCCGCCAACTCTCTGGGCGGCAGGGTCATCAGACAGTCGGTATCAATCACCACGGATTTGGGCTGATAGAAGGCGCCGATCATGTTCTTGCCCAGCGGATGATTCACCGCGGTTTTACCACCCACGGACGAATCCACCTGGGACAACAGGGTGGTAGGAACCTGAATGAAGGGGATCCCGCGCTGATAACAAGCCGCCGCAAAGCCTGCCAGATCCCCTATCACGCCGCCCCCCAGCGCGATCAGGGTAGTATCACGACCATGCCGTCCTTCCAACAGACTCCCCATCAGAGCCTCAAAGCTGGCCAAAGACTTGTAGGACTCACCATCCGGAACGATATGGACATCCAACTGATACTCAACCAACAGCTGTTTCAAGGTATCGAGATAAAGAGGAGCCACAGTATCATTGGTAACGACCATGATACGTCGGCCAGCAATGACAGACGAAAACAACTCGGCCTGCCGAAGCAGGCCTGGACCGATGGAAATGGGATAGCTACGGCTATCCAGGTCAACGATCAACCGTTCCATGGCTTTGACTCCTTTGTATTACAGCCCTAACAGCTGAATGATCTGGTTGGCAACCAGCTTGGCACTCTGCTCATCGGTACGCACAGTGTAATCGGCCACCTCTTGATAAAGAGGTTCACGTTCTTGGGACAAACGCTCCAATACGTCCTTGGGATCCTCTTCGGTTTGCAACAAGGGACGGCGTTTATCCCGCTGTGTACGCGCTAGCTGTTTTTCGATTGGGGTTTCAAGATAGACGACGATGCCACGCGCCGAGAGCCGATTACGGGTATTTGCACTCTTAATGGCCCCACCACCCGTGGCCAAAACGATCCCCTGAAGTTCTGTGAGCTCAGAGATCATCTGTTCCTCACGCTTGCGGAAGCCCTCTTCGCCTTCCACATCAAAAACCCAGCTGATATCGGCGCCGGTACGACGCTCAATCTCATGATCTGAGTCATAGAATTCCATATGCAGCTGGTCAGCCAGATGACGACCTATGGTGCTTTTACCTGCCCCCATGGGACCGACAAGGAAGATATTGCGTTTTTCAGCCATAATTTTTCGTCAATTACATCAATAATCCATGCTCCGCCCGCAGGCGAAACCCAAGAAGTACCTTACTGTTTGCGACAGGACGGGGAATTATGCAGCAGCCCCTCGGGATTGGCAATCCGAATAACAGACATCCCCGAAGGCGCTGCCTTCGGGGATGTCATCAGATAAAAACAATTTTTTCAGATGGTTACAGTGAGTCAGCAACAATTTTTGGCGTAACGAAGATCAGCAACTCACGCTTCTTGTTACTTTCTGACGTGTTCCGGAACAGGACGCCCACGCCAGGAATGTCACCCAGTACGGGTACCTTGGTCACGTCTTTCTTGATGGTCTGTTGATAAATGCCACCCAGCACCAGCGTCTCACCATTATCCACCAACACCTGAGTACTGATCTGTTGGGTGTTGACTGCCGTGCCTGTACCCGTCCCGGTCTGAACCTGATCGCCCAGCGTATCCTGCGTCACGGTGAGATCCAGTATCACCTTGTTATCCGGCGTGATCTGCGGGGTAACCTTCAGACTCAACACCGCCTTCTTCCACTCGATGGAGGTTGCGCCACTGGAGGTCGAGACATTGCTGGGAAATTCGGTACCCTGTTCAATGACCGCTTCTTTCTGGTTGGCTGTGGTCACCCGCGGACTGGCAATGATTTCAGCCTTGTTTTCCTGTTCCAGCGCACTCAATTCGAGATCCAGCAACAACCCATCGGCCAACTTGGCCACCTGGAAGGCGATACTACCAGCCGCGTTGGCAACCGGCAGATTGACGTTGAGACGATCATCAACACTAGCACTGGTCCCATCATCGTTGCCTTCAATGGTGCCAGATGTACCGCCGTCATTGTTGGCCTTGGTGACCCCCCAACGAACCCCCAGATCCTGCTCAACACCATCGTCTATGGTCACCATGCGAGCTTCAATGACTACCTGCTTAACCGGGATATCCAGCACGGTAATCATCTTCTTCACATGGTCGATGACATCTGCCGTGTCCTTGATGAGCAGCATGTTAGTGCGCTCATCCACACTGACCGCGCCGCGGGATGAAAGCAGCCGGGTTTCGTCACCTGAGAGTAACTTGGCCACATCGGTCGCCTTGGCATAGTTAATCTGGATGTATTCGGTCTGTAGTGGCGCCAACTCTGCCACTTGTTGACTGGTTTCCAGGGTTTGTTTCTCTTGGGCTGCCAGCTCACTGGCCGGGGCAACCAAAAGAATGTTGTTATCCAAACGCTTATCCAGTCCCTTGACCTTCAAGACGGTATCCAGCGCCTGTTCCCATGGCACACCATCCAGCCGCAGGGTGATATTACCAGCCACACTGTCTGTCACCACCAGATTGAAGTGATTGAAGTCAGCAATCAGCTGCAACACGGTCCGAACCGGAACATCCTGGAAGTTCAGAGAGATGGGCTTTCCTTGATAGGACTTGGCGCCACCCGTCTTGGGTTCTGCTTTCTTATTGACCTCAATGATGAAGAGATTGTCAGCCTGATCATAGCGGTAATCGAAGCCGCCATTCACCGCCAAGTCGAGCGTGACACTACGTTCGCCGCGAGACACATCTATTTTGCTGACCGGAGTGGAAAAATCATTCACGTCCATCAAGGCGATCAGATCGTCGGCCACACCGGTGGCATGGAATTTAGCGACTACATGACTACCTCTGCGGCTGACATCGACAGCAGCGGAAGAATTATTCAACTCAACCAACAGCTGTCCCTGCCCTGTCTTGCCACGACGAAAATCAAGGCTCTTGATTTGGTTGATTAGGCCCCCCTGAGCCGGAGAAGACGCTTGGGACCGCACAGGTTTACTGGCCACAGCGACTGGCGAAGCCACAACTGCAGAGGCCTGAGCCGCCACAGGAGCCTGGCCCAGGGTAACTAGCAGACGTTCTCCATCCTGTTGTATCTGATATGGCATCAAGCGCATCAAACTGACACTGATATCCAAACCATCACCACTGGGTTGAACAACAACTTGTTCAACGCCATGCCGCTCCACCGCCATCTGGTTCATCGGTAGGGCGGATTGTGATTGAGGCACATGCAAAAACAACTGGTTAGGCTGATATTTCAGACGATCCGTGTATTGCGAAACGGCACCATCAAAGTCCAGTTCAAGCACCAGTTGGTCGGTCAATAAGGGGTTGACCTTGATCTGTTCCAGTTTGACAGCGGCATAACTTGAGATACTGGTCCCGAGAAGCAAGGCCAGCGCAGCCAATTTGACTGAAAGAGATAGTTTAGAATTCATATCACATCCCTGCTTTTTCATTCTAGTTTGCCACCGTCAACTTAAGCTGCGTCTTGCGCGTCACCCAACAGCCTTTGCCATCAGGAACATACTCCAGCAGTTCAACCTCATCCGGAGTGATTGACTCAATCCTGCCCTGATTCAATCCCATGTATTGACCGACAGAGACACGATGCACTTCGCCCACTTGGGTATGGATCAGTGCCCACAGGCTCTTGCCACTTCCCATGGTGCCGCGCATGCTGAGGTTATCCAAAGAGAACTGCTCCAAATACTCTTTCTCATGGACAGGAAGAGTTACTTCACAGGTTGGTTTCTTGGCCACAGCATCGCGTTGCAACAGCTCTGGATGCGGTTGGCTAAATGGATTGCGCTCTGAGCTAGCCACATACTTCATCGGCTCGAACGGTCGGATTACCGGCAGAGGCTCAATGGGAGCCGGAGGCCGAGCCTTAACTTGGGCAACATACGCCTGTAAATCATCCCCGCCGGAACAGGCAGTCACCAGAAGAACAGCGGCCAGACTCATGATTAATTGTCTCACTTGGCCTCCTGCTTCGGTGTGTAGCGGAAGGTTTTCGCCAATACAGCCATGGCGACCTCACCATCTGTCTGCTCGGTCAACTTGAAGCTGTCCAGGATCACAATACGAGGCAAGGCTGCAATATCCGCGGTGAACTTACCCAATTGATGATAGTCACCACTGACTTCGATCCGCATGGGCAGCTCGGTGGAAAACTCATGTTTTCTTTCTGCTTCCCAGTTGATGCGATTGAGCTTTAGCCCGTTGTCCGCAGCGATAAAACTGATGTCGTCCAGCAAGCCGGCAACTTCGTTCTTGTTGGGCAGTTGTTTTAGTTGAGCCTGCAACATCTCCTCCAACTCCACCAACTGTTGGCGGTAGGCAAGGAGATTAGATGCCATGGCAGCTTTGATTTCGAACTGACTCTTCAGCGCAGTTTCTTTTTGGCGTTCAGAATCCAGTCTAGTGATGGCATCGGCAATCAGGTAATAGTATCCGCCTCCCAAGATCAGGATGCAGACGACGGCGATAACCAGCACCTTAGCCAGTTTTGGCCAGCTGCCAATGTTCTCCAAATCCAGATCATTTAGCTCTTGTAAGTTCATTTTTCCCCTCCTTGCACACCGGAACCCAAGGGGGCAGGAATGACCTTAAACTGGGCGGAGAATTGACTCAGTGCAATCGGCTTGTTACCCGTGGAGAAGATAGAGCTGATATGGGGCTGCCCCAGCCAACCCGACTTTTCTATCTGGCGGACCATGCTGGCTACTCGACTGTAGGCTTCCGTATCACCGACCACATTGATGTTGTCTGCCGCCAAGTCCAATGACTTAAGATAGACACCATTGCTGACCAACGCTGGCAGCTCATTGAATAAATGAACAGGCAGATTTCGTTTCTGCTGCAGCTCATCAATCAATTTCATCCGGTCAATCAACTCTTTTTTCCGTTTCTTAAGCTGATTTATTTCACCCAACTGGGTATCAAGCACCACCATCTCATTGGTCAAAAATTGATTACGTTCAACCTGTCCTTGAACCAGTTGTCCAAAAATCATATTGACCGCCAGCACCAGCAATGCGGCGACAAAAGCACTCCCCCCAAGAAGGATGAAAAATTGCGTTTTTTCTCGCTGCTTGACGACCTCGCGCCAAGGCATCAGGTTTATATTTGACATGGAGTGAAACTCCTCAGTGCCAGCCCAAGGGCGGTCATATACTTGGCACCATGCACCGACGGCTCACCCTTGCCCATCAGTTTTGCCGGATCCGGATGCCGAACATCCAGCTGCATCTCCATCGCCAATTGCTGACTTAAGCCAGGAATCATGCTGCCACCGCCGGAGAGAACCAACATGTCGACACTGCGATACCCGGATGAACTACAAAAAAGCTGAATATTGCGACGGATCTGTTGAATCAACAAAGTGATATAGGGTGCCAGCACATCCATGTCAGCATCCGCAGGCAGGCTATTTTGTACCTTAGCCCGCTCGGCATCATCCATGGACATGTTGTAAAAGGAGGCAATAGACTGGGTGAAATTATCCCCACCAAAACTCTGCAGGCGCGAATATATAATCTCGCCATCCAGCATGACCCCAAAGGTCAAGGAGACGGCACCGATATCCACTAGGGCGCAAACCTTGTGCTCATCTTGCTCCTGGAGCTCAGGCAACATGTTCATCACCGCACGGCCCAGGCTGTGCAATCCGACATCAACCACCTTCACCTGAACCCCGGAATCTTGCAATGCGTTGACTCGGCCATTGATGCTGTCGGTTCGAGCAGCACTCACCAGCACGTCATTACGGGTTGGATCATTGAGGTTGGGACCCAAGATCTCAAAATCGAGACTGATCTCATCAATGGGAAATGGGATGAGCTGTTCGGCCTCAAGCTGTATGTGCCCCTCCAACTCAAGCGGTGACAACTTGCTGTCGACCTGCGTGATCTTGGTGATCACATTGGAGCCCGTGACCGCAGTCGCAGCAAACTTAGGCCGGTTGCTCAATAGCTTCAGCAATTGTTTGAGCGCTTGTGTCACCTTTTCGATGTCATGCAACTGGTAGTCCTGAATACTACCCTTAGGCGTCGCCACCTCGGCACAAGCGTCAATCTGAAATTTGCCGGGTCGCCCGGATACCACCACCGCCTTGATGGTCTGGCTACCGAAATCGACGCCTATCATGGGGGTCGTGTGACCCTGACTCATAAAGCCAAACATATCTGCTTCCGTGCCATTTGATACCGCTGATAATTGTCCAAGCCTAAATGGCTCTGAACGCATGCTATACACAGGCTTACCTAAACGCCACATAAGGATAGTCAGTAAACCTCTCGAATTTGAAGTATGTAGCAAATATACTCAGCGCTGTTAACGACTGGACTGGCTGGATCTGTTTGTGATGATGAAGTGGCTTAAGCGTCTGTTTTGGTTGATGCTCTTGATGTTCGCTCTGGGGGTCGCCGCTGTAGCGGCATTTTATTTTCATCTGGAAAAGGATCTGCCGGATGTCTCCTCTCTCAAGGATGCCAGCCTTGAAACCCCGATGAGGGTCTACAGCCGTGATGGCAAGCTCATCGCCGAATTCGGTGAAATCCGACGGATCCCCCTTCAATATGACGAGATCCCAGAGCAGTTGCGCCACGCCTTCCTTGCCATAGAGGACTCGCGCTTTTACGAGCATCCGGGCATTGACCTCATTGGTATTACTCGCGCCTTTGTCGTCTGGATGACCACAGGTCAGATGAGACAGGGCGCCAGCACCATCACTCAGCAGGTGGCCCGCAACTTCTTCTTAAGCCGAGAAAAAACCCTGCTTCGTAAGGTCAAGGAAGTGTTCTTGGCTTGGCGTATTGAACAGGAATTGAGTAAAAACGAGATCCTCGCCCTGTATCTCAATAAGATCCCCCTGGGTTACCGAAGCTATGGTATTGGGGCCGCCGCACAAGTGTACTATGGCAAAGAGGTCAAGGATCTGACCCTCGGCCAGATGGCGGTCTTGGCCGGCTTGCCCAAGGCCCCTTCCATGCTCAATCCTATTCGCTCCCCCCAACGGGCGCTGGCCAGACGAAATCTGGTACTGCAGCGGATGTTGCAACTGGGCATGATCGATCAGGCACAGCATGATGCCGCCGCCGCAGAGCCCATCAAGACACGCTATCACGGTGCTGAGGTCCAGCTGGATGCCCCTTACCTGGCGGAAATGGTACGCAGCCAGATGGTCGAGCAATACGGCGATCAAGCCTACATTCAGGGACTCAACATCTACACCACGGTCACAGCCACACGGCAACAGGCCGCCAACGACGCCTTGTTTAAGGGGCTACTGGATTACGATCAACGGCATGGCTACCGAGGCCCAGCAAAGAGTCTCTGGGCCAAGGGAGCGACTCCGTGGAGCAACGAGCAGATATTTGCTCATCTTGACGAAGTGGGCAGCATAGACCCCTTTGAACCAGGCGTTGTCGTAAAGGTTGGTGAGCGCTATGTGGATGTGCTGCTTAAGGGCGGGCTAGAGGCCCGTATTGAGTGGGAGGGGCTGTCCTGGGCGCGGCCCTTCATCTCTGACAGCCGGCAGGGCGCCGCCCCGCGTAAGGCCGCAGATATATTGAGAACAGGGGATCAAATCTGGGTCTGGCCGGAAACAGAATCCAAGCTTTGTCTTGTACAGATCCCAGATGCTAATGCCGCCCTGATTGCCTTGGATCCCATTGACGGCGCCGTAGAGGCCATCTCCGGCGGTTTCAGCTTCCAGGTCAGTAAATTCAACCGGGCCCTGCAGGCCCGCCGCCAAGTGGGTTCGAACATCAAACCCTTCCTCTACTCCACGGCCTTGGATCACGGCTTTACCCTGGCCTCCATCATCAACGATGCCCCCATCAATCAATGGGATGCTGGTAGTGGCAAGGCTTGGCAACCCAAAAACTCCCCGCCCATCTACGATGGCCCCATCAGCCTACGGGAGGCCCTGGCCAAGTCAAAGAACGTGGTCTCCGTTCGTCTGCTGCGCAGCATTGGTATCGATACCTTTCACGAGCGCTTGCAAGCGCTGGGTTTCCCCGCCAGCAGCCTGCAACGAAACGAGTCCATCTCCCTGGGCTCGGTGGAGTTTACCCCCATGGAGCTGGTGTCTGGCTACGCCATTCTGGCCAATGGCGGCTTTAAAGTAGCCCCCTATTTCATCGACCGGATAGAGGATGCTCAAGGTCAACGGCTGTTTGAGGCCACTCCGCAATCCGCTTGCCGTGGTTGTGGTCAACTGGCGCAACGCAGCCTGAATAGTGCCCAAGCCTATCTGGATGAACCCGCCAACTGGCAAGCCAGTTGCCCTATAGACCCGACGCTCACCCCAGCGCCTCAGATCATCAGTGAAGCCAACTCAGCGCTGATCACCGAAGCCATGCATTCGGCCATCTACGGCGGAAGCGATCGCGGCCTGGGCGGATGGTTGGGCACCGGCTGGCGTGCCGCCAAGGCGCTGCAACGCCCCGATCTGGCTGGCAAGACCGGCACAACGAATGAGTCCAAGGATGCCTGGTTCTCAGGGTTTGCCCCCGAGGTGGTTGCCACCGCCTGGATTGGTTTTGACGATCACAGGCGCAAGCTCGGTCGAACCGCGCAAGGTGGCGAGTTCGGTGCCAGCGCGGCACAACCGATCTGGATCGAATTCATGAAACAGGCCCTCCAAGGTGTGCCCGTGCAGTTACCGCCAAAACCCGAAGAGGTCATCACGGTACGCATTGACAAGGCCACCGGTTATCTGAGTCAACGAGAGGATGCCAGCAGTCGGAATGAATTCTTCCAAAAGGGGACCGAACCCAAGCAGCTGGCCCCTCAGGAGGGGGTACTATTCGGCCATGGGGAGAATACTGATGCCCCGGCGGATGATAACAGCGCGGAAGACATATTCTGATCCAGAGGCCCGAGTGATATCGGGCCTCTTCGTTACAGGCCCAGCTACGTCCAGGCCAAACAGCCACATTTTTCTGACAACAACTGCACCGTGGATTACACCAAGCCACACCTGAATGAAACCCTCCCCATCTTCTTCTGCTTCCAGTTCAAGCCGGAGAAGACCGCCGACACCACCCACGCCGGCACTCTGGAGGTCAGCCTGAAGATGCCCTCGGAAGGCGTAACCCTGACCTCTCGCTCCATTCCTGTGATCGACTAATCATCCACCCTCAAGCAAACGGCCCGCATCGCGGGCCGTTTTTCTTGGCATCAACAAGGCTTAACCGGCCGATGTCAGCATACCGCCCCGATACCGCCCTGGCTTATGATTCATGGTCAGCACCAGGTTGAGCAGTACGGCAGCGATAATCGACAGGCCCAAGGCCCACCAGGAGACCAGCAGCGCCGAGCCCAGCACTATGCTGCAATCGAGCCCCATCTGCACCTTGCCGGCCCGCAGGCCGAAGCGCTCCTGCAACCAGAGCGCCAGAATGTTAAAGCCCCCGAGACTGGCCTGATGACGAAACAGGATAAGCAGCCCCACCCCAATCAGACAGCCGCCGGTCAACGCGCAATACAGCGGTGCCGCCACACTCACTTGCAACCACTGATGCAGGGCATTGCTGATCAGCGACACCAGACCGATGGCCAGGAAGGTACGCAAGGCGAAGCGCCAGCCCAGGCGCCAGAACGCCAGCGCGTAGAACGGCAGGTTCAGCACGAAGAAGATGAGGCCAAACGAAAAGGGCAGCAAGTGGGTCAGCACCAGGGCCAGGCCGACGGTACCACCGCTGACCAGACCGGCCTGATTGAGAAAAAACACCCCCAGGGCCGCCAGACTTGCGCCTGTCAGCAGCGCCAAGCCATCTTCCAGCAGGGAATGGCGAGCATCCATGACAACTACTCCAAATTGTGGATCCGGCGGCGATGCTAGCCAGTCCAGGGCCTCAGACCAAGCCGGCGCTCTGCCATGATGCGCCGGCTGGCGTAAAGCAAACGCACCACGACCACCAAAAATGGTGCAGCCGGCACAGCTTCTGACCAAGACATGGCGGCGCCATTCCCCACCGCCAACGGATGGTTTAAAATCACGGCCAATCATTGACCAGATAACGGACTCTTATGGCTCAGTTTATCTACACCATGAACCGGGTCGGCAAGGTGGTGCCGCCCAAGCGTCATATTCTCAAGAACATCTCTCTCTCCTTCTTCCCCGGCGCCAAGATTGGTGTCCTGGGTTTGAACGGTGCCGGTAAGTCCACCCTGCTGCGTATCATGGCGGGCATCGACACCGACATCGAAGGGGAAGCCCGCCCGCAACCGGGGATCAAGATCGGCTACCTGCCCCAGGAGCCCAAGCTGGACCCGGAGCAGACGGTGCGTGCCGCCGTGGAGGAAGCCATGAGCGTGGTGGTGCAGGCCATGGCCCGACTGGATGCCGTCTACGCCGCCTATGCCGATCCGGAGGCCGACTTCGACAAGCTGGCCAAGGAGCAGGGTGAGCTGGAAGCCATCATCCAGGCCCACGACGGCCACAACCTGGAAAACCAGCTGGAGCGCGCCGCCGACGCCCTGCGCCTGCCGCCCTGGGATGCCCAGATCAAACACCTCTCCGGCGGGGAACGCCGCCGGGTCGCCCTGTGCCGCCTGCTGCTGGAAAAGCCAGACATGCTGCTGCTGGACGAACCCACCAACCACCTGGATGCCGAGTCCGTGGCCTGGCTGGAGCGCTTCCTGCACGACTACGAAGGCACAGTGGTGGCCATCACCCACGACCGTTACTTCCTCGACAACGTAGCCGGCTGGATCCTGGAGCTGGACCGCGGCGAGGGGATCCCCTGGGAGGGCAACTACTCCTCCTGGCTGGAGCAAAAAGATGCCCGTCTGGCTCAGGAAGCCAGCTCGGAGGCCGCCCGCCGCAAGTCCATTGAGAAGGAACTGGAGTGGGTTCGGCAAAATCCCAAGGGACGCCAGGCCAAGTCCAAGGCGCGGATGGCCCGCTTTGAGGAGCTCAATACCGCCGATTACCAGAAGCGCAACGAGACCAACGAACTGTTTATCCCGCCGGGACCCCGTTTGGGCGACAAGGTGGTGGAGGTGGCGAACCTGCGCAAGTCTTATGGCGATCGCGTGCTGATCGACGATCTCTCCTTCGCCATCCCCAAGGGCGCCATCGTCGGTATCATTGGTCCCAACGGCGCGGGCAAGTCCACCCTGTTCCGCCTGCTCAGTGGCCAGGAACAAGCCGATAGCGGCCACATCACCCTGGGCGATACGGTACAGCTGGCGTCGGTGGATCAGTTCCGCGACAAGATGGACGACAAGAAGACGGTGTTCGAAGAGGTGGCCAACGGCCAGGATATCCTCAAGATCGGCAACTTCGAGATCCCCAGCCGCGCCTATATCGGCCGCTTCAACTTCAAGGGGTCGGATCAACAGAAGCGGGTCGGTGAGCTCTCCGGTGGTGAGCGCGGTCGTCTGCACCTGGCCAAGCTGCTGCAAACTGGCGGCAACCTGCTGCTGCTGGACGAACCCACCAACGATCTGGACGTGGAAACCCTGCGCGCTCTGGAAAACGCCCTGCTGGAGTTCCCCGGCTGCGCCATGGTGATCTCCCACGACCGCTGGTTCCTCGACCGCATCGCCACCCACATCCTGGACTACCAGGACGAGGGCAAGATCGAATTCTTCGAAGGTAACTTCACCGAATACGAAGAGTGGAAGAAGAAGACCTACGGCGCCGAAGCCATCCAGCCCAAGCGGGCCAAGTACAAGCGCATCGCCAAGTAAGCATGACGGGACCCTAGGGTCCCGTTTTTTCTGCCGCCTTTTTGCCTATCCTCCCTATCCCCCATCGCCCGTAGTCGCAATTTCCAGCCCGTCAACCCCAGTCATTTATTCGATAAATAGACCAGAACACAGGCCACATTTTTTGTAATAAACGGCAAAGACTGTCCACACTTTGAGCACCACATGGAGTCTATTAGGGACGATAACGCATGAACACAATCCAAGGTGCCCCCCTCTTCCGCCCTTCCCGACTCTGCCTACTCCTCTTGGGAAGCCTGCTGGCCGCCTGTGGCGGTGGGGATGGCACCTCCATCGACGATCTCATCTCGGACAACACGGATAACGTAACCACCAGCGGCTACCAGCTCAGCCTCACCCTGAGCACCTGCGAGGATCTGGCCGATTTAGCCACCTGTACCCAGAGCAGCCACCTGCCGGTGGATCAAACCAGCCTGGCCATGGCCACCCTTACCGATGCGCAAGGCCGCGCCGTGGCCGATGCCATCATCAGTGCCAGCACCACGGAAGGCACCATTCAACCCACCAGCTCACGACTGACCGACAGCGCAGGCCAGGTGCGTTTCCTGCTCAGTGCCTCGCCGACCCTGGCTCAACAAACCGGCACCTTTACCGTTAGTTCGACCCTGGATGGCGACACCATAACCGCCAGCAAAAACTACGAGTTTGGCATCAGCAACCTGCAACTGAGCCTGAGCACAGATCAGACGGTGCTGGCGCCGGGCAGCGTTGCTGTCTTGACCGCCAGCGTCAGTCTGGCGGGTGAGGCCTACACCAATCCGGTAGAGATCAACTTCAGCTCCAGCTGTGCCAGTAATGGCCGGGCCACCCTGGATAGCCAGGTCACCACCCAGCAAGGACAGGCCATCGCCACCTACAAGGGGATTACGGATGCCTATGCCTGCGGTGGCCAAGACACCATCATTGCCAGCCTGGCAGGTACCACGGCACTGGCCCAGGTCACCATCACCAACCAGACGGCCGCCGTCCGTTCCATCACAGCCGCGACGCCCGAGCCCGAGCTGATCTACCTGCGGGGCACCGGCAAGGACGAGGCCGCCACCATCACCTTCACCCTCAAGGATGCCCAGAACAAGCCGGTCAGCGGTCAACAGCTGGACTTCGGCTTCGGCAGTGTGGCCGAGGGCAACGCCAACTATCAGGACTATGTGCTGACCCCCAGCCAAGCCACCACGGATCTCAACGGCCAGGCCAGTGTCACCGTCAATGCCGGCAGCATCCCGGTGCCATTGCGGGTCATCGCCACCCTGCATGAAGACAGTGACATCCGGACCGCCTCCAGCCAGATCGGCGTGGGTATCGGCTACCCCGATGACAACAGCGTCTCCTTCGCCGCCGATCGCTACAATCTGGACGGTGCCGCTTACGACGGCCGCGAGGCTCAGATCAGCATTCGTCTGGCGGATCGCTTCAACAATCCGGTACCGGATGGCACCAAGGTCTACCTCACCACCGAAGGGGGCAGCGTCAAGGGGATACTGGGTGACTGGTCGACCCAACCGGATGACACCCCCGGCACCTGCTATGCCCAGGATGGCCTGTGCCGCGCCGTGCTGGTCACCCAGGATCCCAGGCCCAAGGATGGCCGTGTGACCGTCACCGCCTATGTGGAAGGGGAGGAGAGCTTCTGGGATTACAATGGCAACGGCCTGTTCGACAAGGACGACTTGGCCGCCGTCGGCGTGCCGAACGACGCCTACTCCTGGGAGGTGCCCCATTACCTGCGGCCCTACCTGGATGTGGACGAAGTCTTTATGAACTACAACCTGGACGATGATGCGTCAGCGGGGGCCGATGAAGACGGCTACCGGGTCAATGTGGATGGCTTTATGGATCTCAACGCCAACGGGGTGCGGGATGCGGAGGGGGATGAGCAATACACGGGGCTGCTCTGCATCCAGGACACTATAGACCGTGGCTTCTGCCGCCGCGATCTGGTCAGCCTGTATCGCAATGCGGAGTTTGTCTTTAGCGGGCTCACCAGCACCGCCGCCGGCCATGGGGATCTGGCGCTGCAGGTCTATGATAGAGGCACGACAACATGGCGCTCACTTCGCTCGGATGTTGCACCGGACTTGACATCAAATATTGTCGTGGACTTGACGGGTGCCAATCCAACACCTCAATACATCCGTATATTGCCCGTTTTCGTACCGCAGGATGGCAGTTCCAATCCGGTTCCCGATAGCCTGGGAGATAGTACTAACTTCGGTGATTTATCCCGTGCCTTTATTGAAGATCATCTCTCACTAAACGGCCTCAATCCCATACCAGCAGACAGTGTCATAACTATATCCAACGATAATGGTGGATCTGTCAAAGCGGCTAGCCTCGATTTTGGCAACTGCAGCCAGGACTATGCCTCACCCTACCCTTCCACTACCCGCCCCATGTTTATCTGCCTGGTGATCTCGCCGGAAAGCTCGCCCAATAGCAGGACGACGGGAACACTTGAGATCCGCGTCACCACCCCCGGTGAACCTAATGGCGGTGCAGACAGTATTGCCCGCTCGATAACCGTGGTGGACAACGGCTAATCTCCCCACACGACAACGGGACCTCAGGGTCCCGTTGGTTTTCGCCTCTAACGACGTTAAGGGCGTCCTGTGGTGCACCCTGCATAAAAAAGCAAAGCCGACCCACTGGTCGGCTTTGCTTTCGTTGGCATGGGGGGTATCCCTGCCTGTCTTGGCCTGCGGTCTCCGGGTTAGAGACCAGGTTGCGGTGGGGCGAACTGCCGGGTTGGCAGGGTGCCGGCCAGTCGTCGGGTTGGACGCTGGCCTGTGCCACAGAACGTAGATACAGAATAACCTCGACTTGGGAGTGAGTGGTTGCAAAGTTACCGCCATCTCGGCATCATCTCGCAACGAATCGCCCTTATTTTAAAGTTTCAAGCAATCACTCACCCAGGAGAAGACGCTTGCTGAAATTGGATCGTACCGATCGCCGCATCCTCACCCTGCTGCAGGAGCATGGCGAGCTGAGCAACCTGGAGCTGGCCGAACGCATCGGCCTCTCCCCCTCCCCCTGCTCCCGCCGGGTCAAGGCGCTGGAAGAAGCCGGCCTCATCCGCGGGCGGGTCACCCTGCTCAATCCCGATGCCCTGAACCTCAAGCTTACCGCCTATATCCACGTGACGGTGGACAAGCACACCCCAGAGCAGTTGGCCACCTTCAGCGAAGCCATCCGCCAGATCCCCGAGGTGCTCGAGTGTGCCCTGATCACCGGCAACGACGCCGACTACCAGCTCACCGTCATGGTGCCGGACATGGACCACTACCAGGCCTTCTTGCTGGGCAAGCTGACCCGGATCCCCGGGGTGCGCGGCGTGCGGTCCAGTTTCGTGCTGCAGCAGATCAAGCAGCAGACCGCCCTGCCGCTGGATCATCTGGAGGGGGCATGAGCCAGACCGACGGACGCTTTGCCCATCCCCAGGTGGGCATAGGCGTGATACTGGTGAACCCGCAAGGTCAGGTGCTGCTGGGGCGGCGCAAGAACAGCCACGCGCCCTACTGGTCCATCCCCGGCGGCCACCTGGAGCTGGGGGAGACCTTCGAGGCCTGCGCCAGCCGCGAGGTGGCCGAGGAGACCGGCATCCAGATAAATGCCCCCAGGGTGATCTCGGTGAGCAACAACCTGGCCACCTATGCCGAGTCCGGCCGCCACTATATCTCGGTGATCCTGCTGGCCGAGGGCATCACCCAGGCGCCACGGCTGATGGAGCCGGACAAGTGCGCAGGCTGGCACTGGTGCGATCCCAAATGCCCCCCACAACCTCACTTTGACGCCAGTGCCCAGGCGCTGGCCTGCTGGCAGCAGGGGCAACCCTACCTGCCGCCCCGTCTGACGGAGAATTCATGACAGCCACACAGGACATCCGCTCCCTGACCCAATGGCAGGATGAGCTGGAACGCTATCTGGAGCAACACCACCAAGCCGACGACGGCGCCCACGACATCGCCCACTTTCGCCGGGTCTGGCGCACCGCCCGGGCCCTCAACGCCGCCGAGGGGCACCAGGCCGACGAGCGGGTACTGCTGGCCGCCGCCTACCTGCACGACATCATCAGCCTGCCGAAGAACCACCCGGAGCGGCACCTGAGCTCCCGCCTAGCGGCCCGGGAGGCCGAGCGCATCCTGGCCGAGCTGAGCTTTCCCGCCAGCCTGTTGCCGGCGGTCAGCCACGCCATCGAGGCCCACAGCTTCTCCGCCAACCTGCCGGCCCAGAGCCTGGAGGCCAAGCTCATTCAGGACGCCGATCGCATGGAGGCCCTGGGGGCCATCGGCCTGGCCCGGGTGTTCTACACCTCGGGGCGCATGGGCCGGGATCTGTTCGACCCGTATGATCCCTTGGCCGAGCGCCGGCCATTGGACGACCTGCAGTACGCCCTGGATCACTTCTTCGTCAAACTCTACAAGGTGGCGGACAGCATGCAGACCGAGGCCGGCCGCCAACTGGCCCGCCAGCGCCGTCGCTATCTGGAAGAGTATGTAGAACAGCTGCTCGGTGAGCTCTGAGCCGGGCAGGCGGAGAAAAGCTTAGCGGGGCGACGTAAAAAACCGATTGCCCCGCCAGGCTGAGTGTTACCAACTCCGTTTGAAGCCCTTTTGTGCCAAACGTTTATCACCCGATGGCAACTGGCTCAGCCGGCACAAAAACATGGCCTAATGTCACAAAAATCGGCTAAAATATGCGCCCTCAATCTTGAGGGGGCATTAGCGGGCATTTTGGCAAAGTTGCCTAGGCACTCGGACATCCCGGGCCACTTGGGCATCCCGAGTCAACTTTGCGAAATACCCATGAACCTGCCTTTGAAAGGAACACCTGAGATGGAAAACACTCGACCGATCCGCCGCGCCCTGCTGAGCGTCTCAGACAAGACCGGCATTGTGGAGTTTGCCCGCGCCCTGCAGACCCGTGGCGTTGAACTGCTCTCCACCGGCGGAACCGCTCGCCTGCTGGCCGATGCTGGCCTGCCGGTAACCGAAGTCTCCGATTACACCGGCTTTCCCGAGATGATGGATGGCCGCGTCAAGACCCTGCACCCCAAGGTTCATGGCGGCATCCTGGGCCGTCGCGGCACCGATGACGGCATCATGAGCCAGCATGGCATCAGCCCCATCGATCTGGTGGCCGTCAACCTCTATCCCTTCGCCGCCACCGTGGCCAAGCCGGATTGCTCACTGGAAGACGCCATCGAGAACATCGACATCGGCGGCCCCACCATGGTGCGCTCCGCGGCCAAGAACCACAAAGACGTCACCATAGTGGTCAACGCCCGGGATTATGATCGGGTGATCGCCGAGATGGACGCCAACGCCAACTCCCTGACCTATGCCACCCGCTTCGATCTGGCCATCGCCGCCTTCGAGCACACCGCCGCCTACGACGGCATGATCGCCAACTACTTCGGCACCAAGGTGCCCAGCTACGGCGTGCAGGACGACGCCAGCGAGGGCTCCAAGTTCCCCCGCACCATCAACTTCCAGTTCATCAAGAAGCAGGACATGCGCTACGGCGAGAACAGCCACCAGGGCGCCGCCTTCTATGTGGAAGCCGATGTGCAGGAGGCCTCCGTCGCCACCGCCACCCAGCTGCAGGGCAAGGCCCTCTCCTACAACAACATCGCCGATACCGATGCGGCGCTGGAGTGCGTGAAGGAGTTCATCGAGCCGGCCTGCGTCATCGTCAAGCACGCCAACCCCTGCGGTGTGGCCCTGGGTGACGACATACTGCAAGCCTACGATCGCGCCTACGCCACCGACCCCACCTCCGCGTTTGGTGGCATCATCGCCTTCAACCGCGAGCTGGATGGTGCCACCGCCGAGGCCATCGTCAGCCGCCAGTTCGTCGAGGTGATCATAGCCCCCGCCGTGTCCGAGGAGGCCAGGGCCGCCGTGGCCAAAAAGGCCAATGTACGCCTGCTGGAGTGCGGCTTCTGGACCAACAAGACCCAGGGCGTGGATCTCAAGCGGGTCAATGGCGGCCTGCTGGTGCAGGATCGGGATCAGGGCATGGTCGGCCTGCATGATCTCAAGGTGGTGAGCAAGCGCCAACCCACCGAGAAGGAGCTCGAAGAGCTGCTGTTCTGCTGGAAAGTCGGCAAGTTCGTCAAGTCCAACGCCATCGTCTACACCAAGAACGGCCAGACCATCGGCATCGGTGCCGGTCAGATGAGCCGGGTGTATTCGGCCAAGATCGCCGGTATCAAGGCCGCCGATGAAGGGCTGGAGGTGCAGGGCTCCTGCATGGCCTCCGACGCCTTCTTCCCGTTCCGTGATGGCATCGACGCCGCCGCCGAAGCCGGCATCCGCTGCGTCATCCAGCCCGGCGGCTCCATGCGCGATCAGGAAGTGATCGACGCGGCCGACGAGCACGGCATGGTGATGGTGTTCACCGGCATGCGCCACTTCCGCCACTAAGGCACCCGGGGCTGTCAGCAGGCAGCCCCACGTTTTTGCAGCCCAAGCATTTACAGCCGAAGCCCACGGCTTCGACAAGAGGACCACAGCATGAAAGTACTGGTGATCGGTAACGGCGGCCGCGAGCACGCCCTGGCCTGGAAGGCCGCGCAATCCCCCCTGGTGAGCCAGGTATTCGTCGCCCCGGGCAACCCCGGCAGCGCCCGCGAAGCCAAGGTGCAGAACGTGGCCATCGGTGCCACCGACCTGCCGGCCCTGGTGGCCTTCGCCCAGGCCGAGCAGATTGGTCTGACCATTGTCGGCCCCGAAGCGCCGCTGGTCATCGGGGTGGTGGACGCCTTCCGCGCCGCCGGTCTCACCATTTTCGGGCCGACCCAGGCCGCCGCCCAGCTGGAAGGCTCCAAGGCCTTCACCAAGGACTTCCTGGCCCGTCATGCCATCCCCACCGCCGAGTACCAGAACTTCACCGAGGTGGAGCCGGCCCTGGCCTACCTGCGTGAGAAAGGCGCCCCCATCGTGGTCAAGGCCGACGGTCTGGCCGCCGGCAAGGGCGTCATCGTCGCCATGACCCTGGCAGAAGCCGAAGAGGCGGTGCGGGACATGCTCTCCGGCAACGCCTTCGGCGATGCCGGCAGCCGGGTGGTGATCGAGGAGTTCCTCGATGGTGAGGAAGCCTCCTTCATCGTCATGGTGGATGGCGAACACGTGCTGCCCATGGCCACCAGCCAGGATCACAAGCGGGTCGGCGACGGCGACACAGGCCCCAACACCGGCGGCATGGGCGCCTACTCCCCCGCCCCCGTGGTGACCGACGAGATCCACGCCCGCATCATGGAACGGGTGATCTATCCGACCGTGCGCGGCATGGCGGCCGAAGGCAACGTCTACACCGGCTTCCTGTATGCGGGCCTGATGATCGATGCCGCCGGCAACCCCAAGGTCATCGAGTTCAACTGCCGCTTCGGCGATCCGGAAACCCAGCCCATCATGCTGCGCATGCGCTCCGATCTGGTGGAACTGTGCCTGGCGGCCTGCGCCGGCGAGCTGGATAAGAAAGAAGCCGTCTACGACAGCCGTGCCGCCGTCGGCGTGGTGCTGGCCGCCGCCAACTATCCCGGCGAGCCCCAGCAGGGCGACGTGATCCGCGGCCTCGACGCCGGCAACAATGTCGACGTCAAGCTGTTCCAGGCCGGTACCGCCCAACAGGGTGACGAGGTGGTCACCGCCGGTGGCCGGGTGCTGTGTGCCACCGCCCTGGGCCATACGGTACTGGAAGCCCAGCAGCAGGCCTATGAACTGGCCAAGCAGGTCAGCTGGGAGGGGATGTTTTATCGTACCGATATCGGCTATCGGGCCATCGCCCGGGAACAGGGCAAATAAGCTCCATATGAAGCAAAACAGGCAGCCTGCGGGCTGCCTGTTTTATTAGGTGGCCCGACAAGCTTTGACGGTGCGACCATTTTGCGCTTCAATGCGCGCCATGAAAGCAGGCATACCCTGCTTGCCGCAGCCCGGTGGCCTACCGGGCCCACCAAGAAGATCCGCCCATGAACCAAGTTCAACCCAACAACCCCCTGCACGGCATCACCCTCGAGGTCATGCTCACCGCCCTGCTGGCCCGCTATGGCTGGAGCGGTCTGGCCGAGCGCATCCCGCTCAACTGCTTCAGCCACGATCCCAGCGTCAAGTCCAGCCTGACCTTCCTGCGCAAGACCGGCTGGGCCAAGCAGAAGGTGGAACGGCTCTACCTGGCCAGCGAACGGCTCCAGGCGGAAGAAGAGGGTGACGAGGTGACCGCGGCCCCCAAGATGAGCGGCACCCTGGCCAAACCGGCCGGCCTGCGCAGCCGACCCAAGGCCAGCGCGCGGGACGACCAGCGGCCCCGCAAGCCCCGCGCCGAGGGTGAGCGTCCGGCCCGTCGCTTCGACAGAGATGGTGAACGCCCCGCCCGCCGCTTCGAGCAGGATGGCGAGCGTCGTGGTCCCCGTCCGCAAGGCGAGCGCCCGGCCCGTCGCTTCGAGCAGGATGGTGAACGTCCGACCCGCCGTTTCGAGCAGGATGGTGAGCGCCGTGGTCCGCGTCCGCAGGGTGAACGCCCGGCCCGTCGCTTCGAGCAGGATGGTGAACGCCGTGGTCCGCGTACGCAGGGTGAACGTCCGGCCCGTCGTTTCGAGCAGGATGGTGAACGCCGCGGTCCGCGTCCGCAGGGTGAACGCCCGGCCCGTCGCTTCGAGCAGGATGGTGAACGCCGTGGTCCACGTCCGCAGGGTGAGCGCCCCGCCCGTCGTTTCGAGCAGGACGGTGAACGCCGCGGTCCGCGTCCGCAGGGTGAACGTCCGGCCCGCCGCTTCGAGCAGGATGGTGAACGGCCAGCCCGTCGTTTCGAGCAGGACGGCGAGCGCCGCAGTCCCCGTCCGCAGGGCGAGCGCCCGGCCCGTCGTTTCGAGCAGGATGGTGAACGCCGCAGTCCCCGTCCGCAAGGCGAGCGCCCGGCCCGTCGCTTCGAGCAGGATGGCGAGCGCCGTGGTCCGCGTCCGCAGGGTGAACGTCCGGCCCGCCGCTTCGAGCAGGATGGCGAACGCCGCCAGCCCAAACCCCATCGCAAGGGTAACGGCGCACCGCGCGCCGAGGGTGCTCAAGCGGCCGGCGGCACCTCGCCCTGGGGCCGCGGCAAAGCCGCAGGCAAGGGAGAAGAGTAAGGCATGGCCATCACCATCACTTACAGCTACCGGGGGCAGGCGCGCAGCCTGCCCTACGCCAACGACAAGTACCACGACATCTACGAAGCCCTGGCCAAAGCCGAAGGGGTGGACCTGTCCGCCTTCTTGGCCATGGAGCACCAGCTCCGCGCCCTGACTCGGGACAAGCAGGCCCTCAAGGATTACCGGGAGAAGGAGTTCGCCCGCTTAGGGTTTGCCGACATCCAGGTCACCCGCGAACCCTAACGTCGCTCCGCCAGCGCCAGATCGCCGGTGGCATAGGCGCAGCAGGGCAGCACCTCGCCCTTGGACTCCAGGTGTTTGGCCAGCTCGGTGGCCGGCTGGTGCGTCACGCTGCCGGAGAGCAAGGGCCGCCGGCAGCGACCACAGAAGCCGCTGCGACAGCTGTAGGGCCAATCCAGCCCGGCGTCCTCCAACTGATCCAGCAGGGTGGCATCGCCCCGCACGGTCAGCTGAGTCTCCCCCACCGTCACCCGATGCCGTCCGCTGGCCGGTGGCGCATCGGCCACCACCAGGCGCGGCTTGGGGGCATAGACGGGGGCAGCCTGAGTCTCCAACACCTCCACCGCATCCCCCAACTGGATCCAGCCTTCGTTGAGCGGCTGCAGGTTCTGCCCGAAATAGATCTCGCCATCCGCCCCCATGCGATAGGTGGCCAGGGTCGCCAGCGGCTCCTTGAGGGGATGATACTCACCGCGCTGGGCATCCAGGGTAGTCATGACACAGCGGCTGCAAGGCTTGGCCACCAAAAACTCCACCTCCCCCACCCGGATGCGGCGCCAGCCATCCTCGGCAAAGGGGGCACCGCCGCGAAACACCAGATTGGGCCGGAACTGACTCATCCGCTGCGGCTCGGCCATGCGGCCGTTGAGGTCACTCAGCGCCGCCTCGCCGATGAGTAGCAGGGGATACCCGTCGGCAAAGCTCACCCGCTGACCCAACTTGGCCCGGTAGCGTTCGGAACGTTGCCCAACCCAGAGCAAGTGTACCGGCTCCCCCAGCAGGCGACTGAACCAGTCGTCGTAATCCGGATGGGTGGTCCAGGCCACGAAGCTGTCCTGCCAGACCTGGGTCTGGAACGCCTGGCCGACAAAGCGCTCGCTGAGGATGCCGATGGCCGGCAGGCCGGGGGCCTGCAGCCGCAACCCCACCGGCAGCAGTTCCACACTGACTGTTTGCAGCTGGGGATGGGTGCGGGCGGTGACGAAGCTGCCATCGGGTTTGACCACCATGAAGCGGCGGTCCCCCTGCAACCCCTCCTCCCCCACCCAGACCCGAGGTTGCGCCACGGCCAGGCAGGATTTGATGGGATACAGGGTCAGGCCGCTGACAACGGCGTGGGTCGAGGTCATAGGCAGGTTCCTGGTCAGGCCATCTGCGGATGGAGGATGAAGCGCTCCAGCACATGAGCCACTCCGTCCTCGGCATGGGAGTGGGTGACGAAGTCCGCCATGGCCTTGAGCTCGTCCACCGCATTGCCCATGGCGACCCCCAGACCGGCAAACTCCAGCATGTGGGCATCGTTGCCGCCGTCGCCGACGCAGATCACCTGCTCGGCCCCCAGCCCCAGGTGTCGGGCCAGCAGCGCCACCCCCTCGCCCTTGTTGCAGCTGGGATGCAGGAACTCGAGGAAATACGGGGTGCTCTGCACCACGGTAAAACGCTCGTAGACCCATTGCGGCAGGGCGGCGATGGCCGCCGCCAGCAGCGCAGGCTCATCCACCATCATCACCTTGATGACGGTGTCGTCCTCGTCCAGGCCGGCAAAGTCCATCACCAAGAGATCAATGCCATTGTGCTCCTGCTCCAGGCGGGTGTAATGACTGGACTCCGGAGTCACCAGCCCAAGGCGTTCGGTGAAGGCGTGGCAATGGACTCCCAGCACGCGGGCGAGGGCCTGCAGATCCCGGGCATCCTGGGCACTGAGTCCCTGGGCATGCAGCACGGCACCGTTGCCCACCTGCTGGATGAGGGCACCGTTGAAGCTCAGTACATAGTCCTGCAGGCCGGTCATCTCCAGCTCGTCCAGGGCCCAGCGCATGCCGGCCAGTGGGCGGCCGGAGGCCAGCACCACTGTGACGCCGCGGGCGCGGGCGGCGGCGATGGCCGCGCGATTGGCCGCCGAAATCTCGCCCGCCGGATCCAGCAAGGTGCCGTCCATATCCAGTGCAACCAGTTTGTACATCGTCTCTCCTCGGGGCTTGCCCCACCTCAGGTAGCCAATAATCTGTCCATCTTGACCTATTTGAGGTAAGAGCGCAGCACCTTGATCAGCTCATCACCGGCCTGGGGCTCATCCCCATCTGCAAGCGGTTGCATATGTTCCCGGATATGGCCCTCGATCACCTGGCCCATCAGGCCATTCACAGCCCCTCGCACGGCGCTGATCTGCTGCAGGATGGGATAACAGCCTGCTTCCTCCTCCAGGGCCCGTTCCAGGGCGTCAATCTGGCCCCGCAGCCGGCGTACCCGGTTGAGCAGGGCCTTTTTTTCTTTCAGGGTATGGCTCATCGCTTGCTCTCTTATACTGGGGGGGAGTATGTTTGCTACAAGATAACTGCCGGAGCCTCATCATGTCATCCCCCCAACTGCGTTGTAATCAGGCGGCCGCCTTCCACCGCGCCAACCAGGGCGCCGAGCGCAAGGTCGCCTGGGTGGTGGCGCTCACCCTGGTGACCATGATGGTCGAAATCCTGGCCGGTTGGCAATTTCACTCCATGGCCCTGCTGGCGGATGGCTGGCACATGAGCACCCATGCCCTGGCCATGGGCATCGCCCTGCTGGCCTATCGGCTGGCACGACAGTTTGCCGGTGACCCGCGCTTTGCCTTCGGCACCTGGAAGATAGAGATACTGGGAGCCTACACCAGCGCCCTGCTGCTGGCGGTGGTGGCCCTGTCCATGTTCTGGGAGTCCTTCTGGCGGCTGCTGGATCCGGGGCAGATCAACTACCGCGACTCCATGCTGGTGGCGGTGCTGGGGCTGGGGGTCAACCTGCTGAGCGCCTGGTTGCTGGGGGACGATCACCACCATGGTCCCGGCCATCATCATGGTCACGATCATGACCACGACCACGACCACGACCACGACCACGACCACGACCACGACCACGACCACGACCACGAGCATGGGGCCCATGCCCATGAAGGTACAGGGGAACCGGTGCGGGATCTGAACAAGCACGCCGCCTATATCCACGTGCTGACCGATGCCGCCACCTCTGTGCTGGCCATACTGGCCCTGGCGGGGGGAATGCTGTGGGGTGCCGCCTGGCTGGATCCCCTGATGGGCTTTGTCGGCGGCGCCTTGATCCTGGTGTGGGCCTGGCGTCTGCTCAAAGAAACCGGGCAGATCCTCATCGATCTGCAGGGCGGTCAGCTCAGTCATCAGATCCAGCATGCCGCCGAGGATCTGGCTCTCGAGCTGTCCGAGTTACATGTCTGGCGGATAGGTGAAGGGCGTTACGCCGCCATCATAGGGCTGGCCCAGGACGATGCGGCGGCCATCGGGCGCCTGCGCCAGGCCCTGGTACGGCTGCCGAGCCTGGCACACCTGACCATAGAGCATCCAGCCCGTTGACTCAGGCCAGCAGGGCTGCCACCCGCGGCAGCCCCAGCAGCTCGGCAAAATCCGTGATGATGTGGGTCGCCGACACTGCGTGACCCTGCTTGTGCAGATCGAACCAGCAGGTCTCCATGCCCGCCGCCGCGGCACCGGCCACGTCGGTCAGCGGATTGTCCCCCACCATCAGCACGTCCCCCACCGGGCAGTTCGCCATCTGCTCGCCGGCGATGGCGAAGATCCGCGGATCCGGCTTGTTGACCCCCAGCTCCTCCGACACCAGCAGAAAATCAAAACAGCCGTCCAGGCCGCTCTTGGCCAGCCGCGCCCGTTGAATGTCGCCAAAGCCATTGGTGACTATGCCCAGCCCCACCTTGCCTTGCAGCTGCGCCAGGGTGCTGACCACGCCGTCCAGCGGCGCGCTGTAATCCAGGATGGCGGCAAAGAAGCGCTGGTTCAGTTCCCAGGGAGTGACACCGGCCAGGGGCGCCAGCTGGCTGAAGCGCTCGAACTGCAGGGTCTTGGCGTCGATCTGCCCGGCGTTGAACTGCTGCCAGAGTCCCTGATTGAGCTGCTGATAGTCCGCCAACAGCTCGGGGGTCAGCTGCACCTCGTAGTGCGCCAGGGTAGTCTCCAGCGCCCGGGGAGCCGGGAAATCAAACAGGGTGTCGTCCAGATCGAACAGGATCCAACGGTAGGCCATGGGCATCTCCTTACAGCAAAGAGGCGCAGCATAGCATGGGCAGGGGCCGCCTTTGGCCACACAAAAAAAGCCGGCAACAAAAAGCCCGCCAAACGGCGGGCTTCACTGGCCAGGCAGACGTCTTAGTTGACGGCGTCCTTCAGTGCCTTGCCGGCAACGAAGGAAGGCACGTTGCTGGCAGCAATGGCGATTTCCTGACCGGTTTGCGGGTTGCGACCGGTACGGGCGGCGCGATGGCTGACCTTGAAGGTGCCAAAGCCAACCAGTTGTACCTGCTCCCCTTCCTTGAGGGTGGCGGTGATGGCATCGAGCATCACTTCCAGTGCGGCCTTGGCTTGGGCCTTGCTCATATCAGCCTTGGCGGCAATGGCGTCAACCAGCTCGGTTTTGTTCATAGTGAGAGTCCTTATTCTTATGCGGGCATGTGAAAAACGGGTTCAATCTATTCAAAATCGCCAGGGCTGGCAAAGGCTTTCTCCGTCCGGGGCACCCAAGCGGTGCGCTTTTCATCAAGATCTGCCGTCAATATCACACTTAGCCTGCCGCCAAGGCCCGTACCGCCTGGGTTGGTGGTTGCTGCCTGATAGAAAACGCTACCATTAGGGGGCATAGTCAGGATGAGTCACTCAACGAGACGGGAGGCCCCATGGGCTGGTTGCTGGGCTATCTGTTTCTGGCGCTGGGAGTCTCCTTTATCTGCTCCCTGCTGGAGGCGATCCTGCTGTC
This sequence comes from Pseudaeromonas paramecii, assembly GCF_039540575.1. NCBI lineage: Bacteria > Pseudomonadati > Pseudomonadota > Gammaproteobacteria > Aeromonadales > Aeromonadaceae > Pseudaeromonas > Pseudaeromonas paramecii. The sequence goes on along the minus strand of NZ_BAABFC010000012.1, from coordinate 211,961 downwards.
GCTGACCGGCAGCTACATCCACAAACTCAGGACCAGCCAACCGGCCGCCGCCGCCCGCCTGCACCAGCTCAAACAACAGATCGATCGACCGCTGGCCGCCATCCTCACCCTCAACACCATAGCCCATACGGTGGGGGCCGCCGGGGTGGGAGCCGAGTCGGCCAGGCTGTTTGGCGAGATCTGGATGGCGCCCACCTCCGCCCTGTTGACCCTGCTGATCCTCTATCTGACCGAAATTGTGCCCAAGACCCTGGGGGCTACCCGCTGGCGCCAGTGGGCGCCCCACATCGGTCGCCCCCTGCTGTGGCTCATCCGGGTGCTGTTCCCCTTCATCTGGCTGGCCGAGCGGTTGGCGCACCGACTGGGCCGACCGGTGAACGCCGCCCATTACCGGGAAGAGATCGCCGCCATGGCGGAGCTGGGGCGCCAGGCCGGTGAGCTGGCGGCCAAGGAGAGCCGCATCATTCAGCACCTGCTGCACTTTGCCCACCTCAAGGTCAGCCACATCATGACGCCCCGTACCGTGCTCTACCGGCTGTCGGCGGATCTGCCCCTGGCGGATTATCTGCGCCTGCCCACCCCGCCGCCCTTCACCCGGCTGCCGCTGTTCGAGGGCGAGGTGGACAATATCATCGGCTACGTCCACCAGCAGGATCTGCTGCTGGCAGCGGCCAGAGGCAGGGCGCCGTCCCCCCTGCGCCACTGGCTGCGGCCCCTGTTTGTGGTGCCCGCCACCGCCAGCTTGTCATCGCTTTTTGACTCCCTGCTGGCCCAACGGGAACCCCTGGCCCTGGTGGTGAACGAATATGGCGAGGTGCAGGGGCTGGTGACCATGGAGGACCTGGTCGAAACCATGCTAGGGTTGGAGATAGTCGAGCAGGATGACATGGCCGAAGACATGCAGGCCCTGGCACGCCAGCTGTGGCGCAAGCGCATCCAGGAGCATGGCATCAGCCTGCATTCGGATTAGCAAACTGCTTGTGCCCGAGGCCAACCCACAATACATTAGATTTATCTAATTTAACTGAGGTGCTCCCATGCGAACCCGGTTTTTCTCCCTGATACCCTTTGGTGGCCTGATGCTGCTGGCCTGCATCGGCTCGTCTGCACCCCTGGCGGCCGACGGCCCGGCCACCCTGACCGTCACGTCCCAGACTGAAGCCCGCTGGTGGTGGGTGGATGGTCAGTTGGAGCCGGTGGATCAGGGTACGGTGGCGGCTCAAACCCAGGGCCGCATCACGGCCTTGAACGTGGACGTCAACGACATGGTGGAGGCCGGCGAGGTGCTGCTGGAGATCACCAGTACCGAACAGGCGGCGGGCCTGTCCCGTGCCGAAGCGGCGCTGACCGCCGCCCAGGCCCAGCAGGTAGAGTCGGACAATCAGCTAGTGCGCATGCAGGCCCTGCTGGCCAAGGGCACCGTCTCCCGCCGGGAGTATGACAGCGCCAAGGCCGCCGCCCAGGCGGCCCGCGGCAACGTCAACCAGGCCAAGGCCGCCGTGGTCCAGGCCAAAGAGGCGGTGGGCTACACCCGGGTGCTGGCCCCCTACGCCGGGGTGGTCTCCGCCCGCCATGTGTCGGTGGGCGAGACCGTCTCGCCGGGGCAACCGCTGCTGTCCGGCTTCGCCCTGACCCACATGCGGGTGGTGGCGGACGTGCCCCAACGCCTGCAGGGCCAGTTGCAGACCCAACAGGGCTTCAACCTGCGGCTGGCTGATGGCGAGAACCTGACCCTCACCGACTACCAGATCTACCGCTATGCCGATCCCGCCAGTCATAGCTTCCGCCTGCGGCTGCCCCTGCCGGCCCAAGAGGGCCTGCACTGGCTGCCCGGAGAATGGGTCAAGCTGGGGCTGCCGTTGGGCGAGCGCCAGGCCCTGCGCCTGCCCCAGAGCGCCATCTTGCAGCAGTCGGAGCTGACCGCCGTCTATGTGGTGACCGCCAAGGGCCCGCAGTTGCGCCAGGTCAAACTGGGCGATAGCCGGGACGGCCAAGTAGAGATACTCGCCGGTCTCAGCGCCGGTGAGCAGGTGCTGCAGGATGCCTGGGCCCAGGTGAGCGCCCAAGGAGGCCACTATGCCCCATGAGCCGCAGGTAACCGAAGCCGGTTTGGGGATCGCCGGCCGGCTGGCCCGCCAGTTTCTCCAGTCGCCCATCACGCCGCTGATCTGTCTGGTGGCCCTGCTACTGGGGTTGGGCGCCGTGCTCATCACCCCCAAGGAGGAGGAGCCGCAGATCGAGGTGACCTTCGCCGATGTCTTCATCCCCTTCCCCGGCGCCTCGCCTCAGGAGGTGGCGGATCTGGTGACCCTGCCGGCGGAGCAGGTGATCTCCGAACTCAAGGATCTGGACACCCTCTATTCCTTCTCCCAGCCCGGCGGTGCCGTGCTCATAGTGGTGTTCAAGGTGGGCACCCCGCGCCAGCAGGCCCTGGTGGAGCTGTATAACCAGCTGATGAGTCATCAGGACTGGTTGCCCCAGGGGTTGGGAGTCGGCCAGCCCCTGGTCAAACCCCGCAGCATAGACGACGTGCCCATCCTGGGGCTGACCCTGTGGAGCCAGGACACCCACCTCACGGCCCAGGATCTCACCGCCGTGGCCCACGGCCTGGAGACCGAGCTCAAGCGCCTGCCCGGCACCAAGGACATCAAGACCGTGGGCCGTCACGCCCTGACGGTGCAGGTGCAGCTGGATCCCCAGGCCATGGCGGCCTACGGGGTGAGCTGGCCCCAGGTCTCCGCCACCCTGGGCGCGGCCAACCGCGCCAGCACACCGCTGGACTTAACCCAGGACAACCGGCAGATCAAGGTGCAGGTGGGGGGCTTCCTCCACTCCCTGGACGAGGTGCGCCAACTGGTGGTGGCGGTGCAGGATCAGGCCCCCGTTTACCTGGGGGATATCGCCCAGGTGACCCTGCAGGCCGATGAACCGGGCGCCAACGTCTGGATGAGCAAGAACGGCGCCCTCTACCCGGCGGTGACCCTGTCCATCGCCAAGCAACCCGGCGTCAATGCGGTGGATCTCTCCGCCGCCATTCAAGAACGGGTGGCCACCCTACGCAATCAGCTGATCCCCGCCCAGGTGCAGGTCAGCCTGACCCGGGACTACGGCAAGACCGCCAACGACAAGGCCAACAAGTTGATCGGCAAGCTGATCTTCGCCACCCTGGCCGTGGTGCTGCTGGTGTGGCTCAGCATGGGTTGGCGGGAGGCCATCGTGGTGGGCAGCGCCATCCTGCTGACCCTGGCCCTGACCCTGTTCGCCTCCTGGGTCTGGGGATTCACCCTCAACCGCATCTCGCTGTTCGCCCTGATCTTCTCCATCGGCATATTGGTGGATGACGCCATCGTGGTGGTGGAGAGCATCCACCGCCACCTGGGGGGGCCGCGCCCCCTGACCCAGGCCATCCCCCTGGCGGTGGACGAGGTAGGCGGCCCCACCATACTGGCCACCCTGACGGTGATCGCGGCCCTGCTGCCCATGGCCTTCGTCAGCGGCCTGATGGGCCCCTACATGAGCCCCATCCCCATCAATGCCAGCACCGGCATGCTGCTCTCTTTGGGGGTGGCCTTCATCGTCACCCCCTACCTGGCCCTGCACCTGCTGGGCCACCACGCCCCACCGCCCCATGATCCCGATGGCAGCCCCCTGATGCACAAGCTGCTGGGTCGCTTCGTGCAGGGGCCCAAGGCGCCCCACGCCCGCCGCTGGCTGGGGCTGGGGGTGATGCTGCTGCTGGCCGCCTCCCTGGCCCTGCCGGTGCTGGAATGGGTGGTGCTCAAGATGCTGCCGTTCGACAACAAGTCGGAATTTCAGGTGATGGTGGAGCTGCCCGAAGGCAGCCCGGTGGAGCAGACTCAGGCACTGCTGGCCCAGCTGGCGGACGAGGTGAGCCAGGAGCCGGAGGTCACGGACGTGCAGCTCTACGCCGGCACCTCGGCCCCCATGAACTTCAACGGCCTGGTGCGCCACTACTTCCTGCGCCAGGACGCCAACCTGGGGGATCTGCAGGTCAACCTGCTGGACAAGCACCACAGGGACAGAAGCAGCCATGAGATCGCCCTGGCGGTACGCCCCAAGCTGCAGGCCCTTGCCCAGGCGCACAACGCCCGGCTGCAGGTAGTGGAGATACCTCCGGGTCCACCGGTCTGGTCCCCCATACTGCTGGAGGTATATGGCCCGACCCAGGCCCTGCGGGAGCAGGCCGCCAGCCAGATCGAGCAGATCTTTGCTACCAGCCGGGATGTGGTGGACATAGGCCGCGCCCTGCCGGTGCCGCAACCGCAATGGCAGCTGCATATCGACCGGGCCAAGGCCGCCCGCCTTGGCATCAGCCAGCAGGCCATGGTGCAGACCCTCTCCGGCGCCCTGGCCGGTGAAGATGCCGCCTACCTGCACAGAGCCGGGCAGAAATACCCTGTGCCCATCCGCCTGCGGCTGCCGGCCGGTGACCGGGTGGATCTGCAGGGGGTGCTCTCCCTCACCCTGCCCAGCGCCAGCGGCCAGCCGGTGCCCTTGGGAGAACTGGTCACCCTGAGCCAGGGCAACCAGCCCCATACCCTGGTGCACAAGAACATGCAGCCCATGATCATGGTGACCGCCGACATGGCCGGCCCCTTGGACAGCCCCCTGTACGGCATGGCGGAGATCGCCAGCCAGCTGCAAGATCAGCACCCGGAATGGCCCCAAAGCCTGGTGGGTTCGCCCAAGGGGGTGGATGGGGTGGCCCTGCACTGGGACGGCGAGTGGAAGATCACCTACGAGACCTTCCGGGACATGGGCATCGCCTACGGGGTGGGGATACTGCTCATCTACCTGCTGGTGGTGGCCCAGTTCAACTCCTACCTGGTGCCCCTCATCATAATGGCGCCCATCCCGCTGACCATCATAGGGGTGCTGCCGGGCCATGCCCTGCTGGGGGCCCAGTTCACCGCCACCTCCATGATCGGCATGATCGCCCTGGCCGGCATCATAGTGCGCAACTCCATCCTGCTGGTGGATTACGCCAACCACCTGCACGCCCGCGGCCTGCCCTTGGACGAGGCGGTGGTGAAGAGCGGTGCGGTGCGGGCCAAGCCCATCATACTCACCGCCCTGGCGGCCATGATCGGCGCCCTCTTCATCCTGGACGATCCCATCTTCAACGGTCTGGCCATCAGTTTGCTGTTCGGCATCCTGATCTCCACCCTGCTGACCCTGGTGGTGATCCCTGTGCTCTACTTCCTCTACCTGAGGCGCAAGGAGGCCAGTCAGCCGCCAGCAGAGCTCCCCGCAGCGTGACGCCCATAAGCAAAAGGCCACCGCGAGGTGGCCTTTATGTTGCTGGCTTAAGTCAGAGCGCGGCACTCACTCCAGGCTGATGCCTAAGTTGGAGACGCCACCCTGGGCGGCCCACGCCTTGAGGGTCAGGATCTGCTCGGCATCCCGCGGGTTGCCCACCCGGTTGAGCAGCTCGACCTGGAACTCCAGCTCCGCCTCCATCAGGGGATGGGCGTAGAGGGCCTCCTCTTCGAGCTCCTGCTCCTCCATCAGCTCGATGAAGCCGGCCACCGAGCCCACGGAGGCGTGGCTGGCCTCTTCGGCCTCTTCGCCGATGCGGCAGATCACCGAGTTGTAGGCGGCGCCCAGGGCCACGCAGGCATCCAGGGCCGGATAGGCACCGTAGTGATCCTCCTGACGGGGATCCGGCACCTGTTCCTCGAAGCGCTCTAGAATCGCGCCCAGATCCACCTTAGACCCCTTCTGGGTCAGGTATTGCCAGAGGGCATCCAGGGCGGCCCGGAACGCCAGGCTATCTCCCTTGCCACTGGTTTCGGCATAGAGCACATAATTGGGATACATGCGCTCGGCCAGGGCCAAGGCAAACAGGGTCTGCTGCCAGGGCTGGAACTTGTCCAGCCGCTTATAGAATTTTTCGCCAAACACGCCGCACTCCTTCAAGTAAGGGGCTTATTGTAGTCCATTGGCCCCAAGGGAGGAAACGACTGGCCCGATGACCCTAAGGGTGGCGCTGACGTACCATACTGGGTATGCCGTTGATAAGGAGTTCCCATGTCAGATACCCGCCTGCTGATCCTCAGCCGAGATGAAGCCCACTACCGTCGCCTGCTGCACAAGGAAGCCCTGCCGGGCCTGACCCTGCTGGGCCGCCCCGGCGAGGCCCCCAATGCCGAGCTGGTGGCCCAGGCCCAGCTGCTGCTGGGGGAGCCGGCCGCCATCGCCCCCTGGCTGAAGGAGGCCCGCCAGCTGCAATGGGCTCAATCCACCTATGCCGGGGTGGATGCCCTGCTACAGCCTGGGCTGCGGCAGGACTACCGCCTCACCAACATCCGCGAGATCTTCGGGCCCCTGATGAGTGAGTATGTGTTTGCTCACCTGCTGAGCCTGACCCGGCATCTGCCGCTGTACCGGGAGCAACAAAAGCAGGGACAATGGCAAGCCGTCCCCTATCAGGGGCTGGCCGGCCGGCAGATGCTGATCCTGGGCACCGGCAGCATAGGCCAGCATCTGGCCCGTACCGCCCAGCACTTCGGCATGAAGGTCAAGGGGGTCAACCGCTCCGGTCGGGAAGTGGCCGGCTTCGAGGCCACCTATCAGCCCAGCGCCCTGCCGCGCCTGCTGGCCAAGAGCGAGGTGATCGTCAGCGTGCTGCCCTCCACCCCCCAGACCCGCCACCTGCTGACCCCGGCCCTGCTGAGTCACTGCAAACGGGGCGCCATCCTGTTCAATGTGGGCCGCGGTGATCTCATCGCCAGCGATGCGCTGATCAGCGCTCTGCGCCAGGGCCTCCTGGGGGCCGCAGTGATGGATGTATTTGAGGAGGAACCCCTGCCGGCCAGCTCCCCCTTGTGGCATCAGGCCAACCTGATCATCACTCCCCACAACGCCGCCTGGAGTCTGCCGGATCAGGTGACACGGATCTTTGCCCGCAACTATCGTCTGTGGCAGGCCCAGGCCCCCCTGGAATACCAGGTGGACTTTCGCCGCGGTTACTGAGCATGGCGCAGACGCTGGAGCAGTTGCTGGCATGCATCCGCGCCTGTCGGCACTGTGCCGAATCGCTCCCCCTGGGGCCTCGCCCGGTGATCCGTGCCGCCAGCAGTGCGCGCCTGCTGATCATCGGTCAGGCGCCGGGCACCCGGGTGCACGCCAGCGGCATTCCCTGGGACGATGCCTCGGGAGCCCGTCTGCGCCAATGGCTGCAGATGACCCCGGAGCAGTTCTACGACGAAACGCGGGTGGCCATCATGCCCATGGGGCTCTGCTACCCGGGCCGCGGGCGCCAGGGGGATAATCCGCCCCGCCCCGAGTGCGCGCCCCTGTGGCATGAGTCAGTGCTCGCTCACCTGCCAACGCTGTCGCTCATCCTGCTGGTGGGCCAATACGCCCAGCGCTACTATCTTGGCGACCGCCTGAGCCTCACCCAGCGGGTGCTACAGCCGGAGCGCTACGGCCCCCGCTTCTGGCCGCTGCCCCATCCCTCGCCCCGCAACCAACTCTGGCTCAAACGCAATCCCGCATTCGAGCAAACCGTGCTGCCTCGCCTGCAGCTGCGACTGGGGCAACTGGCGCCCGAGCACCTTTTGTGAAAAAAGTGTGAAAATCCCTCTGCCCGTTCCACCGGCCACGCCTAACCGCCAAATGTAACTTTTTGCTAACAGAGGCAAGCATGGGCTGAAATGAGGCCAATCCGCGGCCTGACAGCGTTGCCGGAGAATTGAGCCGACTTGAGTCCCAGGGGGTCATTCAGAGAGTTTTTTGAGATGAATCCCCTACCAACCAGGCCTAAAAACTGAGAAAACTTGGAATATCTATGGTCAGACCCAGGGAAGCGTGATACAAATCCGATTTCCGGGCGCCCATGCCTTCGTTCGCTTCGCCCGCGTTTTGTGTAGTGCTATAACACTGCGAATTCCGACATACCTGAAGGACACAGGATGAAACGCCTTATGCCGCCGCTGCCGCGCATAGCTGTGGGGGAATTGCCGATTCCTCGTCAGCACCTGTATGCCATCTTGATGTTGGCCGGTTTTTCCATGGCCAGTGTGACCCTGTTGCCCGCCCCGGGCGAACTGCTGTCTGACACGCCCATGATCGTCGATGGGGACGATCTCACCACTGATGTGGCCATGGCCAACACAGATACCGAATACCTCAGCATCCCCGACAACGAGCTGGTAGACAGCGATACCGTGGTGGGTGCGGAAGACGCCGATAGCAATGCCGCCGAAGACGTGGATCCACCCACCATGGATTATGTGGTCAAGGCGGATGACAACCTGTCGGTCATCTTCAATACCCTGAACCTGCCCGCCAAGACCTTGCAAAAACTGCTGGAGGTGGACATTCAGAACTCCCTGATCCGCCTCAAGCCTGGCCAGACCCTCTCCTTCTTGATTGACTCCAAGAACCTGGTGCAGCAACTGAGCATACCGGTCAACGCCACCGATCGCGTGGTGTTCAACCGCAAGGGCGATGGTTACCTCTCCCGCCTGGAAAGCAATACGGATGGCATACCTCAGGTGGCCATGACGCAGCCTCAGCAACAGAGTCAGGCCAGTGTCAGTGACCAGACGAGTAAGCCCAAAGCAGTGACGGCCACCAGCCGGGTGGTGAAAGGGCAGATCCGCTCCGCCTTTGGTACCGATGCCCGCCTGTCCGGCCTGACCGCCAACCAGATAGTCCAGGTGACTCGTCTGTTCCAGGGCCGCATCGATTTTCGGCGCGACCTGCACAAGGGTGACGGTTTCAAGGTGCTGCTGGACAAACCTGCGGCCGCCGGTGCCCCCAACCGCGATGCCAAGGTGTTGGCCGTGGTGTTCTCCACCAAGGGCCGTGATTACAAGGCGTACCGCCACACCGATGGTCGCTTCTACGATGAGACCGCCAGCGGTTTCAGCAGCGGGACCTTCATGCGCTATCCCATACCGTCATTGCGCAAGGTGAGCTCCCGTTTCAGCCCCAACCGCCGCAATCCGGTTACCGGCATAGTGCAGCCCCATAACGGCACCGACTTCCCGGCTCGGGTCGGCACGCCCATAGTGGCCACCGGGGACGGCGTCGTGGTGAAAGCCACCAGCCACCCGGCGGCCGGGCGCTACATCATCATCCGTCACAACGGCAAGTACAGCACCACCTACATGCACATGAGCAAGCTGTTGGTGAAAGCCGGACAGAAGGTGAAGCAGGGGCAGAAGATCGGTCTGTCAGGTAACACAGGGCGCTCCACCGGTCCGCACCTGCACTATGAATTCCGCATCAACAATCGCCCGGTGGATCCCATGCGGGTGGACCTGCCGGTCAACAGCTCCATGGGCGGCAAGGAGCGCGCCAGCTTCCTGGCCAAGGTGAAGGAATATAATCGCCTGTTGGCCAGCTAAGTAGCCGAGTTGAAAAAGCCGACCTGATGGTCGGCTTTTTTTATGGGCGCCGGCTGGCCGGTTAGCCATGATAGGCGCGAGACTGGCGCTGTACCTCGGCGATGAAGTGGCCGGCCCGCTCGGGATCCACGTCCTGATGGATACCATGCCCCAGGTTAAACACATGGCCACAGCCCGGGCCAAACTCCGCCAACAGACGCGCCACCTCGGCGGTGATGGTCTCGGGATCGGCATACAGCACCGACGGGTCCATGTTGCCCTGCAGGGTCACCTGCTGTCCCACCCGAGCCCGGGCATCGCCCAGTGACTGCGTCCAGTCCAGCCCCAGGCCATCGCAACCGGTGGCGGCCATCCGCTCCAGCCACTGCCCCCCCCCTTTGGTGAACAGGGTGATAGGCACAGGGCGCCCTTCGGCGTGGCGGGTAACCCCGGCTACAATCCGCGCCATGTAGTCCAGGGAGAAGGTCTGATAGGCCGGCGTGCTGAGCACGCCACCCCAGGTGTCGAACAGCATCAGGGCCTGGGCGCCGGCCGCCACCTGGGCATTGAGATAGAGGATCACGCTGTCGGTCAGCTTGTCCAGCAAGGCATGCAGCAGCGCGGGTTCCCGATACAACATCTGCTTGATCAGGGTGAAGGTCTTGGAGGAACCCCCTTCCACCATGTAGGTGGCCAGGGTCCAGGGGCTGCCGGAGAAGCCGATGAGCGGCACCTGCCCCTTGAGCTCCCGGCGTATGGTACGCACCGCATTCATCACATAGCCCAGCTCGCCCTCGGGATCCGGCACCGGCAAAGCCGCCACATCCCGCGCGCTGCGTACCGGATTGGCGAAGCGCGGCCCTTCGCCCGAGCCAAAGGAGAGTCCCAGGCCCATGGCATCCGGGATGGTCAAAATATCGGAGAATAAAATGGCCGCATCCAGCGGATAACGGCGCAGTGGCTGCAAGGTGACCTCACAGGCCAGTTCGGCATGGCGGCACAAGGCCATGAAGTCCCCAGCCTGGGCCCGCACGGCCCGGTACTCCGGCAAGTAGCGGCCAGCTTGGCGCATCATCCAGATGGGAGTCTGATCCACCGGCTGGCGCAACAGGGCTCGGAGATAACGATCATTAAGCAGTGGCGTCATGGCAATATCCTGCGTCACGTAAAAGGCCAGTCATTCTAACATCCATGCCACAAAAATGACGCCTGAGGTGGAACTCTGCTGTTTCTGACAGGCGAAGACTGATAAGAATGTGATGCACCACTATTGATCCCAGGGTGCTGAATCTTTACTAATAACCGTAACAAGGTTGTTACATCAGGAGGCACCATGCTGACCAAGCTCGAACAAACGCAACGCCGGCTCGCCGGCCAAAATAGTGCTGTGGATGCTTGGCTTGCCGCCCGTCGAACCCTGCTGATACGGTATATTGCGCTGACCAAGAGTAAGAGCCTACCCAGCGCCCCCGATATTCAAGATTTTTGCCAGCACCTGGTGGACTATGCCTCCGCCGGCCATTTCGAAATCTATCACTACGTGGTGGAAGCCTTCGAACATGCCAGCGGTCGGCGGCTCTCCCTGGCCAATCGCATCATCCCGCGCATCGAGCAAAACACCGAGCGCCTGATGGCCTTTCACGATGCCTACGGTGAGATCAAGGAGGATGATGAGAGCCTGATGGATCTGGATGAGCACCTTAACGAGCTGGGTCCCTTGCTGGAAGAGCGTTTCCGGCTGGAAGATCGGCTGGTGGCCGTGCTGGATCTGCTGGATGCACTGAGTGAAGCAGAAGTCACCCAGGCTTAACCTCGACCTCACTTCCACCTACACTTGGGGAAGTCCCTTACGAGAGCATAGTCATGGTCGATCGACGTCGTTTTTTCCGGGTGGTCTTCTCCACCCCCGCCCTGCTGAGCCAAGGCGAGCAACAGTGGCCCACCCGATTGCTGGATTTGTCGCTGCAAGGTGCCCTGGTGGAGCGTCCGTTGGACTGGCCCCTCGAGGCCAGCGGGCGCTATGAGCTGAGGTTCTGCCTGGCCGACTCAGACATAGAGCTGCGGATGGAGGTGGAGCCCACCCACGCCGACCCCAGCCGGCTGGGTCTCTACTGCCATCACATTGATATCGACAGCGCCTCCCACCTCAAACGCCTCATTGAACTCAACGTGGGGAGTGGTGAGCTGCTGCAGCGGGAGCTGGCTCACCTGCTGGAAGAGCATCTGGAACACGAAGCCAGCCAGCGGTCCCACGACTAAATCAGCTCCAGGGCCTCGGCCAGGGTGCGCACCGGCAAGATCTCCATGTCGCCAACCCCCTGCTTGGGGCGGTTGGCATGGGGGATGATGGCCCGGCGAAAACCATGTTTTGCCGCCTCCTGCAACCGCTCCAGCCCGGACGGCACCGGCCGTATCTCCCCCGACAGGCCCACCTCACCGAAGGTGATGAGATCCTGCGGCAGGGGCCGGTCGCGAAAACTGGAGACCATGGCCAGCACCAGCGCCAGATCCGCACTGGTCTCCTCCACCTTGACGCCCCCCACCACATTGATGAAGACGTCCTGATCGGCCATCTGGATGCCGCCGTGCCGGTGCAGCACCGCCAGCAACAGCGCCAGCCGGTTGTGCTCTGTGCCCACCGCCAAGCGGCGCGGATTGGCCAGCGGCGAGCCATCCACCAAGGCCTGCAGCTCGACCAACAAGGGTCGGGTGCCTTCCCAGACCACCATGACCACGGAGCCCGGATTGTTGGCCTCCCCCCGGTTGAGGAAGATGGCGGACGGGTTACTCACCTCCCGCATGCCTTGGCCTGTCATGGCGAACACCCCCAGCTCGTTCACCGCGCCGAAGCGGTTCTTCTGACAGCGCAGGGTGCGAAAGCGCGAGTCCGAGGCCCCCTCCAGCAGCAAGGAGCAATCCACGCAGTGCTCCAGCACCTTGGGGCCGGCCAGGGTGCCGTCCTTGGTGACGTGCCCCACCATGAAGATGGCCACCTGCTGCTGCTTGGCAAAACGGGTCAGCTGGGCCGCCGCCTCCCGTACCTGGGAGACGGAACCCGGTGCCGAGCTGACATCCGCCACGTGCATCACCTGGATGGAGTCGATGACCATGATGGCCGGCTTCTCCTGGGCGGCCAGATGGCAGATCTGCTCGACGCTGGTTTCTGACAGGATGCGCAGCTTGTCGGTGGGCAGGTGAAGGCGATTGGCGCGCATGGCCACCTGCTGCAAGGACTCCTCGCCGGTGACATACAGGGTGGGCATACGAGCCGCCAGGGCGCACATGGTCTGCAACAGCAGGGTGCTCTTGCCGGCACCGGGATGGCCGCCAATCAGGATGGCCGAGCCCGGCACTATGCCGCCGCCCAGCACCCGATCCAGCTCGGAGAAGCCCGACCCCAGCCGCGGCAGATCCGCCAGCGACACCTCGCTCAAGGTCTGCACCTTGCCGCTGAGCTCACCGGCATAGCCACTTTGCCGAGCGCCCTTGCTGACGGCAGCCGGCCCCAGACGCACCTCGCTGATGGTGTTCCACTCCTTGCACTCGGTACATTGCCCCTGCCAGCGGGCGAATTCCGCCCCGCACTCGCTGCAGACAAAGGCCACCTTGTTGCGGGCCATGCTCTCATCCTTCTCAAGAAAACAACGACATGGACGATATAGTAAATTAAATTACCCCCTGATAGACACAGCGTTAGCAGGAGCCCCCTCGCCCATGGACATGGTCGCCCACCAACCCTTGCTGGATCAGCTCATCCCTCTGGTAAGGGAACCGGATTTCGAGGAGATCTTTGCCCGTCTCACCCACGAGGAGAGTCGCAACACCCAGTTTCTGCTCAAGATGGAACTCAAGCGCAAGTGTGCCCCCTGCATCCGGGTCATCGACATGCGCGCCCGGCATCCGCAAAGCAAACCCTTCCAGTTCAGTGGCGTACAGCATTTTCTCACCGATGAGGCCCTGGAGGTCTTTCAGACCCAGCTCAAGATCTATCGCAACCGCTACACCATGGGGGTGTACGAAGCGGTGATGGAGGACGAGCGCCTGCACCGGCAACAGGCCAACGGCGATAATGCCGCGCCCTTGCCACCGGGCCGCCTGGATGTCGACGCGATTCGCTTCGCCAGTTATCACCAGCGGCGGGAGGAACGCATGCACTTCAGCTCCCCCGTGCTGCTGCAATTGGGCGAACAAGCCCCCCTGGATGCGAAAACCTCCGACATCTCGGTGGGGGGCATGCGCCTGCAGGTGGATACCCCGCCCCTGTATCAGCCGGGGGATACCTGTTACCTGCAGTTTGTCGGCCTGCTCAAGGAGAAACCGGCCAACGTCATCCGCAAGCCCATCCCCTACCAGATACTGGGGGAAGAGCGTCGCGACGGCCGCACCTGGCTCAAGCTGCTGCGTCAGGAGGAGGACGCCGAGCTGGACGCCTACCTCAAGGGCTTCATCGACGACAACAAGTGGCGTTACCGGGTCAGCATCGACTATCTGCTCTCCTCCGCCCAGGTGAAGGGCTACGAGCAATACTTCCTGCCACGCATGACGGGCCTGCCGCTGTTTTTCGATCGTGGCGAAATCCCGGCCCTGCGCTACGTGCTCAAGACGGAGAACAATCAGCAGGAGCTGGAATACTGGCGCAACGAGCGCAACGAGGAGATGCTGGCCGGGCTGTTTAGCGAGAGCCGCCTCAAGACCCTGCTGGCCCAACCGACCCCACGCAAAGAGACCTGGATCTACTGCTTCACCCACACCCTGCGCAGCCACATCTACTTCTTCTCCGCCAGTCGTGAAGAGCTGGAACAGACCGGCTTGCGTAGCCTGTTCTTCAGTGTCGGCGCCAAGCGCCCCAGCTGGCGGGTCTACAAGCTGGAGCTGGAGGTGGCGGATCTGGCCCTGCCCCAGCTGAGCAACCTGCTCCCCCCCGGCCTGACCACCGCCTACCAGGAGCAGCTCACCCAGTGGTTGGGAGAGTTGGGCTATATCGGCCTGCTGCAGGCGGTGGACGATGAGGAGCATCGCCGGGACTACCTGCTCAGTCAGCCGGATCCGGCGCAAAACAATGCCAACGAACTGCAGATCTTCGCCCACCGCAAGGAGGTTGCCGAGTTCGAACTGGAACTGCTGCATTACGCCCAGCTGCGCAAGGAGCTGCGTTACAGCCACAAAACCGCCGTGGTGGTGAAGCGGGGTGAGGATCGCATCATCGGCTGGACCCGGGACATCTCCACCCAGGGCCTGCAGATCGAGCTGGAGCAACCCCTGGCGTGCGAGAAAGGCGAGCTCATCCACCTGGCCTTGCCCAAGCTGCAATCCCTGGCCAAGGAGATGGATCTGAGCGAGTTGCCTTACCGCATCGTCAACAGCAATGCCACCCGCACCGTACTGCACCTGTGCATCGAGGGGCTGCCCAGCAGCCATGTGGGCCGGCAGTTCTTCAGCCGCTTGATCGACAGCAATCAGGACAAGCTCAGGGCCACCCGGGAACTGCGCCGCTATCCCGGCATGGCAGTGGCCCTGCGCAACCTCTACAGCCATCACCTGTTCACCACGCCTTTGTATCTGAACAAGAACCAGACCACACGCCTGGGGGCCATCGGCATGGTGGAGCGGCCCCGCCCCCTGCTCAAACTGCTGGCCGAGTGCCGCCATGATAAACCCTACAACCTGACCCCCTTGTTCGACGGCGACCTGCTCAAGACGGTGCTGTTGCAGCCCCTCAACCACGTCAAGCGCGAAGACAGACCCAAGGAGCAGCAGCTGTTTATCAGCCGTCAGCTGGATAGCCAGGGCAATCACAGTTACGACATTCGCCTGGAGTCGAGCTTCAAGGATGCGGCGGCCAAACAGGCCTATGTGCTCAAGGCATTGAAACGCGGCGGTTTCTTCTCGGTACGCCTGTTCGCCTCCCGCACCGGCCGGCCGGATATCGACTTCGTCGCCCACGAGATGGACTACATCGCCAAATACGCCATCCACAAGGCCAAGCAGCTAGAAGAGAGTCTGTGGAGCATCATAGGGGTATGCGATCTGATGGACGCCACGGGCGAGACCCTGTTCCGGCTGGGCATTAGCTTGAAGTAATCACCAGGAAGTAGATCTTATTCCCTTAAGCTGTAGCTTGTTCAATTAAAAAACTAGAAAAACAAGCCACAGCAAAACATATCACCACCAAGGCAATAAATTGCAACATTGCACACTTTTTCGAGCAAATCATTGCGCAGCGACGCAAACTTACGAAGCAGGATATTGATTTATAACAATAAAAAAGGTTGGCATGGCTCCTGCGTGTGTGGATTTGCGTCTAATCCATCCATCAACAGGAGTTATCCATGCCAACCCCATGTTATATCAGCATCGAAGGCAAGGCCCAGGGCAACATCACCGCCGGCGCCTTCACCTCCGAGTCCGTGGGCAACATCTTTGTCCAGGGTCATGAAGACGAGATGCTGGTACAAGAGTTCAAGCACATCGTCACCGTCCCCACCGATCCCCAGTCCGGCCAGCCGGCCGGCCAGCGGGTGCACAAGCCCTTCAAGTTCACCGTGGCGCTCAACAAGGCCGTGCCCCTGATGTACAACGCCCTGGCCTCCGGCGAGATGCTGCCCAAGGTCACCCTCAAGTGGTACCGCACCTCGGTGGAAGGCAAGCAGGAGCACTTCTTCAGCACCCTGCTGACCGATGCCACCATAGTCGACATCGACTGCCAGATGCCCCACTGCCAGGACCCCACCAAGTCGGACTTCACCCAGCTCATCCAGGTCTCTCTGGCCTACCGCAAGATTGACTGGGAGCACACGGTGGCCGGTACCTCCGGCGCCGATGACTGGCGTGCCCCCATCGAGGCCTAACCGCCCAAGGTGTTTCCCTGCACATTGCTCCGGTTACCGCCCTGGCGGCGACCGGAGCCTTTTGCCGTTTTGCCCTGGCTTGACCTCCAGGCCAGCGCAAAGCGGCACGCCGCCCACAGTCACCCCTATCCTGTCCTGCGCACGGGAGGGCGGTAGCCTGGTTAATCGACGTCACCTCACAGGGCAAGCAGATGGCAAACAGCACGGGATTACAGTTTACGGTCACCTTCGACGGTGGCACCGACCAGGGCCTGGCGGTGGTGGACTTCAGCCTGGAGGAGGCCTTGAGCGCCCCCTTCACCCTGCGGCTCTCCCTGGCCAGCCCGCGGCCCGACATCCAGGCCGCCGAGCTGCTGGAGCACCCCTGTGAGCTGCTGATTTGGTTCGACGGTCAGCTGCAGCGGCGCATCAGTGGCGTGGTGAGCCAGTTTGCCCAGGGCGACACCGGCTTTCGCCGCACCCGCTATCAGCTGGAGGTGCGCCCGGCCCTGTGGCGCCTGGGGCTGCGCCACAACAGCCGCATCTTCCAGGCCCTCACCCCCCAGGAGATTATCAGCGTGCTGCTGCAGGAGGCCGGCATCAGCGACTACGCCTTCGCCCTGCAGCACGACCATGCCCAACGGGAGTACTGCGTGCAGTACCGGGAGAGCGACCTGGACTTTGTCCAGCGCCTGGCCGCCGAAGAGGGGCTGTTCTACTTTCACGAGTTCGAGCAGGGGGCCCATCGCCTGGTGCTGGCCGACACGGTACAGGCCCTGGGCTCCGGCCCCGACCTCTTCTACAACCCGGCCAACCAGGGCTTGCAGCAGGGCGCCTTCATCCGCCGCTTAAGCTGCCAGCAGACGGTGGCCGTGGACGAGGTGGCCCTCAAGGACTACAGCTTCAAGACCCCGGCCTACGGCCTGCTGCATCAGGCCCAGGCTGGTGAGCTGCCGCAACAGCACTATGAGCACTTCGACTACCCCGGTCGCTTCAAGGCCGACCCCAGCGGCCAGGCCTTCACCGACTATCGGCTGGACGCCCTGCGGGCCGAGGCCCAGCGCGCCCTGGGGGCGTCCAACGCCGCCAGCCTGCGGCCGGGTCAGCAGTTCAGCCTGAGTGAACACCCCAACCCGGCGTGCAACATCGCCTGGCAGCCGGTGCGTATCCAGCACACTGGCCGCCAGCCCCAGGCCCTGGAGGAAGAGGGGGGCGGCGAGGCCACCGTCTATGTCAACGAGTTCACCCTGGTGCCGGCCCAGACCCCCTGGCGACCCCAGCCGATGGTCAAGCCCAGGGTGGACGGCCCGCAGATGGCCACAGTGGTGGGACCTCAGGGCGAGGAGATTTACTGCGACGAGCACGGCCGGGTGAAGCTGCAGTTCCCCTGGGACCGCTATGGCAGCAGCGACGAGTACAGCTCCTGCTGGGTGCGGGTGGCCCAGGGCTGGGCCGGCGGCCAGTACGGCATGCTGGCCTTGCCGCGCATCGGCCACGAGGTCATCGTCTCGTTTTTGGAAGGCGACCCCGACCAGCCCATCGTCACTGGCCGCACCTTTCATGCCACCAACCGGCCGCCCTATGCGCTGCCGGAGCACAAGACCCGCACCGTGCTGCGCACCGAGACTCACCAGGGCGAGGGCTTCAACGAGCTGAGGTTCGAAGACCAGGCCGGCGCCGAAGAGATATACCTCCACGGGCAAAAAGACCTCAACCTGCTCATCGAGAATGATGCGGCCTGGCATATAAAACACGACCAGCACACAGACATCGACCACGAGCGCATCACCCGCATCCAGGCCCACGACCACCTGAGCGTACAGGGCGAGAAGCGAGACCATATCCAGCAGGACTACTCGCTCACCGTGGACGGCAGCCAGCACCACAAACTCGGCCAGTCCCTGCGGGTGGAAGCCGGGCAAGAGGTGCACATCAAGGTGGGCGACAAGCTGGTGCTGGAGGCCGGCTCGGAGATCACCCTCAAGGGCGGTGGCAGCTTTGTCAAAGTCGATCCCAGCGGCGTCAAGCTGGTGGGCCCCAGCATCAAGCTCAATGCCGGTGGCAGCCCGGGCAAGGGCGCAGGTTGGCAGGGCAAAGCGCCGATCACGCCCAAGGCGGTGGCCGCCGTCACCCCACCGGCCGAAGCCCCCCTCAACCTGGCTACCCCCAGCGAACACAGCCTGGAGGCAGAGGTGAAGGAAGCCAAACCCAGGCCACCCTTGTGGGATCCCTCGCGCTGATCGTTTTCCTGTTTGTCATTCGTTGATATCTAAGAGCACACGGCTATGAAACTGGTTTACCCCATGCGCCTCCAGGGGGCACAAGGCGCGACAGAGATAGGCTCACTCGATGAGTTTATTACGCGGCTCACTGCAGAAAATGCGGGCAGCTTCTTGCTGGGCAACAATCGCTTATGGCATGGCGGTGTGCACCTGAGCGATCAGGGGGGCTGGTCGTCCCAGGGAGAGGTCCGGGCCATCGCTGAGGGTGAGATTGTCGCCTACCGCTTGGCCAGCCAAGCCGCCGCCATAATGCGCGCCCCAGATCCAGGGCAAGGGGAGCAAGCGGTGACCATTCAGACATCGCCCTCCTTTTGCCTGATCCGCCATCACTATGAAGCCAGCGAGAATGTGTCCGGCCAGCAGCAGACTCGCCATAACCCCTTGACCTTCTACAGCCTCTACATGCATCTGGCCTGTGACTGTGCCTATGGCGCGGCGGCCACGCGCCATGTGATCACCGGCGATAAGGTCTGCATCTATGAGGCGGTGACGCACACAACTGACCATGCCGAATTGCAATTGATACCGAGTTATCAGCGCGATGCGGCCGGGAACCTCACCAGCACTCGGCGCCATGCCAAGCAGGGCGCCGAAGTGACGCGGCTCTCCGAGCCCGGTGAATATCTCAACGATCGGCACCAACGGCACAGGTACCAACTGGTGCGGTATAAGACCCCTATGCCGGGGGAGCCGGAGGCCTTCTTCATCGCCACACAATTTCTTCAGGCCGAACAACCACAAAGACCGGCCTGGATGACCCCGCCCGAAGCCAAGCCCGAGCGTTACCGCACCGCCAGCAACAGCTGGATCCGTCAAATACCCAGCCCCAACAGCCCACTGCGTGGCTTGCCGGCGCACAGCGAAGTGGTGACACTGGCAGAGCCAAGCACCATGATAGCCCTGGGTGGCGGGCTCAAGGAGTTCGTCAAGGTGCAGATCTACCAAGCAGGCAGTGGCACAGTCAAAGATGGGGGGGGACATGTCATGACCAATGGCGCACCAGGCGAGTGCTACTGGCTGGCCGCCGAGCGGCTGGGTAGCCTGCTGCCGGCTGAGACTCCGGAGCCCATCCAGCGGGATCGGGTGGTGGATTGCCAGCAGAGCCCCATCCCAGTGAAGGCCGGCGATCTCATCGGCCACTGGGGCGAACATGAATATGCCCAGCCCACCGCCAACGGGCTCAAGGTGGTGGCCGAGAAGGCCGTGCATCTGGAGGTACTGGTGGCGGCACAGGACGAGTCCGCATTGCGCGCCTGCCTCAATAACCAGGGCGGGCTTAGCGGTGGCCAGCCATATCTGCTGTTGCCGCCCGGCGAGGAGGTGGACACCTTCGCACTGCCCGCCAGCGGCGGCTACCAGAGAATCGGCACCTTTGGCCCCAGGGACGCCCCCATGCCGGTCAACCACAGTGACCTGGTGACCCAGGGCAGTGCCCGCTTTGTAAAGGTGGCCGAAGGCCAGCATGTGCTGATCGGCGGCACGACCCAACTGGTCAGCCAGCATGACTGGGCCAAGCTGGGCGTCCGCCTGGTCAATGGCAGCCAGGACAGCGACGGCTTTCTGTCTGCGGTTGATACCGACCATCTGATTGGCAGCGACTTCTTCGCCTCCCTCTACCGGCAAGTGATCACCGACCAAGACGACGCCAGTCAACCGACCACAGCGGCGATCCAGCAGGCCCTGCACCACAAGTCCCAGGCCGTCCGCAAGCTATTTATCAAACATGACAGCGAATGGCTCAAGCGCAGCGACTGGTCCCGCCACGAGCAGGAACTGGCCGACGCCCCCAATCAGTTAGCCTATCTCAAGGCCTATAACGAGCAAATGGCCTGGGCCGATGACACCAGCAGCCTGCTGGGCGAACAACCTTGGTTTATTCATCCGGCGGGGATGATGGGGTTAATTACAGACCCCGTTTCTGATGATGAAATGGATGAAAAGTGGCTTACGGTACCCAAAGGGCAACTCACATTTGATGCCGAAGGGAATGATATTGATACAAGTATATATTTTTCAAGGCACCCGCATGTTCCAAATAATAGAGGGGTTGTAATCGGTGCATCTGGTGTTACTTATGGAAGAGGGCTTGATCTTGGCCAAATATCAATTAGTGAGCTTAATAAGTTAACAAAAGCAATTTCTGATAATTGTAATCCACTATCAAGCTCCATGTTACAATGGCTCACAGATGCGGTTGGTCTACAGAGGCAAGCTGCATACAATTATACTATAGCAATAAATGACGTTGTTCCTAGAAATGAACAGACCCTCACGAGAAAACAGCAACACTATCTGTTCAATGAAATTTATCTAAAGTTAGATGCTATTGCTAAAAGAACGATCGAAAACCCGAAGGGGACTCGCACAAGAGCTGTTCCAAATGGTGTTGATTTAGATCCGGAAAAAATAATTTCATGGGTCGAACTTCCTCAAAGAATAAAGGATGTGCTCGTTGATATTACTTTTAGAGGGGATAATCGCCCTAGTACTAGAGAGTTTTTCATACCAAACCTCATCGAGAGCATAAAGAATAACGATGATTTTTCAGCTTTTAAAGAAAATATAAAAAGCAACAGATGGAAAGAAACTTTTAATGTTCCGCTAGATAGATATCAAAGAAGGTGTAACTATTTATGATTATACTAGGGTATATTTTCGCATCATCGATGGCAATGTTTGATGCAAAGCAATGTGAAAACCTTGACTTGACGGCTAAATTTAACTGTGTTGAGGTTTTGTATAATAAGTCAGATGCGGAGCTAAATAAGGTTTATCAAAATTTATTTTCATATTTTCAGAATGATTACGAAGGAATTGGCGAGCCAAGAACAAAGTATTTGAAACTAGCTCAACGTGATTGGATCAAGTTTCGTGATTCTAGTTGTAATTTTGAAAACCCTCAAGGCATGGGCTCTGGTGGGGAGGGATTTGGTGTGGAATACTTAACCTGCCAGCTCAAAAAGACAGTCGACAGAATAGATTATTTAAATGGTTTTTTACCAAAGTAAATACAACCATCTGTGATGTGATTTATTATTCCGACATTTTAGGTGGTGAAATAAGATGATAATTAGTTTTATGAAATTACTCTTTTTGTTGTTAATTTGCATTTCATCCGTAGCTTACGCTTGTGGAGACAACCCCAACGCCATTATTCAAGGCCCTTTTAAGGATGATTCTTTTGAAAATGGATACATATGCTTTCAACATACTCCAGACAAAAGAGATGTCGAATTTTATCTTAGTTATGAATCAAAGGACGGCCCACAGAATAACTTGGTAGATGTCTTTTTTTACTCTGACGCGCCAGTTGAAGTTATGTCTGTTTTTTTTGCCCCTATTAATACAGTTAAGTCGGTTGTTGTTCTTCTTCGTTGGAATGTTAATTATGAGATGAATGGTATTGAATACCCATATTATTATGAAGTTAAGGCATATCATAAACATGATAATGGTTATGAGTTGAAACTTAATTCGAGTATTGATGCGCAGCTGGCTGGCTATCAAACTAAAAGAAATAGCAAAATCATAAGTTACCCATTGGATAATGCAAAGAAAATTAAGCAATATCTAACCGAAAACTATGGAACATGATCACGGCAAGTTCATGAACTTTTTTTAATCGAGCACAGTACATTTTGACCAGGGGATCAGGGCCTTGTTGAACAAATCCAAAGCCGGATGGTTGCTCCCCTACCCGCCGAGCGGGCTTAGTTGACAGCCTGCCGAACAGGCATACCAAGGCCAATGACCTTGTTCATGACTTTCACCCCGACCAAGATGGGCAACCGGGCCTTGGCTCGGTAGGCGGTACTTGATTTCGACCGTCTTGGCGCGCTTGCTGATGCAGCTGTAATCCGGCGACTGTAAGGGCACCTTCATCAGCTTGAACAGCGAGTTGATAAAGCCCTCCAAGGCTCGCAGCGGTAGCTTGAATACTCCCTTGAGCATCAGCGCAGTCTCAATGGCGGTGTCGCTGTAATGGAATCCCCGCCCTCGGCGGCCGTGATGGGTCTGACAATGCCATTGCTGGATGGCTTGTTCATCCATCCAGACGGTCAACGAACCACGTTGCACCAGGGCTTGGTTGTACTGTTTCCAGTTGCTGATCTTGTGCTTGGACTTGCCCATCTGGCGCTCTGTCTGGTTGTTCTAAGCGATCAGATCACGGCAGAGCCAGATAGTTCCCTGATTTCGGAAACAAGGCCAGCTTAGACAAATATTCCCGCAAGCCACCGATGCAGATATCAACACTGTAATTAACGAGTTAAATGGTCGATTAATAGAATTCAAACTAGATAGTCCAACTCGCCTTCGACATTTCTTTTCGCAAATAAGAGGAGAGGTGGGGCCTGGAATGAAAGGAAAGACTGAGTCGTTCCAGTTTTCCTCTCAGACTCTTTTGAGTTTTAGTCAGTATTATCGAAACCATCCATCCGAAGCTCAACAGGATGGATACATTAAGGATGCCAGAGGTAGGATTATTAGAAGAGCAGATGAGCAAGCTATAGGAAGGAAACATTATCTCAGACTAAACAACAACAGACAAGATCACCCAGGAGATGGTTACAACTTCAGAGGAAGAGGACTAATACAGATAACTGGCTACGGTAAATACAATGGTTTTATGAGTGACTATTCAAACTTATGGCATGACACAGTGCCTGACGTGCTTAGAACACCAGATTTAGTCAATGACATGCCTTATGCCATAAGGAGTGCCTTATGGTTCTGGTCTAGTCACCATATTTATTCTGCCGACCATAATAATGGATATAATGATGTACTAGGTGTAACTAGAGTAGTCAATGGCGGAAGCATGGGATTAGCGGAAAGGCAGTCAGCTTACAGGTTATGCGAGAGTATATTCTTATGAAATATAGTTTCATTGTTATGCTTTTTTTTCTCAACGCAGCATTTGCTGAAATAAGTTGCCCAAGTGGAGAAAGGCTTGTCGCAGAATGTGCACTGCCTAGCAAGAAGCTAGAAAAAAAAGCACTAATCTGCTATAAAACAACACAACCCATCTCATTGACCTATTATTTTAAAAGAGGTCAAAATGTTGAACTTGAAGTCAAGTTCAACGAGTTAAACAAGTTAAAAAGGTGGCTCGACAAAGGGACATACACTAGATATTTGGGTTTTTCACGTGGCAGCTATGCCTATGTGATAGGAGTCCCAGAAGAAAAACCAGGAGCCGTAGCATTTATTGATATCAAGAAAGATAAATCCCTACTGAGCTCAACAGATTGCCTTGCAAATTCTTTTGGTGATAAAGATGTAGAACACCCATATATAGAAAACATCCAAGATGAAATTGTTAGAGCAAATAATTTTGAATTCCCATAAAGATCGAGATTGTAAATCTGAGTCAACATGACTGGCTGAAAATATGTACAGATCTACTAATCACCTAACAGCCAACCAGAATTTGCAACAAAAACGGGAGCTCAATGCTCCCGTTTTTGTTTGCTTATCCGGCAGTCAGGCGGCCAAGATTTAGCCCCGCAACGCGGCCAGGCGGCTGCCGGCCTCCAGCAGGCAGAGGGCCGCCTCCAGATCCAGTCGGGCGATGGCGACCTGGGCCTGTTGACGGACGATGGGCTTGGCGTGCAGGGCCAGCCCCAGGGCGGCGTTGGCCAGCATGGGCAGATCGTTGGCGCCGTCGCCGATGGCCACCGTCTGGTGGTCGGCGATGCCGTAGCGGACCTTGAGATCCAGCAGGGTCTGAGCCTTCACCTTGCCGTCCACGATGCGGCCGTCCACCTCACCGGTGAGCCGACCGTCCCGCACCACCAGGTTATTGGCCTCGATATGATCCAGCCCCAGGGTCTGCTGCAGATGGCCGGCGAAGCGGGTGAAGCCACCGGAGGCGATGGCCACCTTCCAGCCGGCTTGCTTGAGCCGCGCCACCAGGATTTCCAAGCCCGGCATCAGAGGCATGAGATCCACCACCTGCTCCAAGATGCCGGCATCGGCATCCTTGAGCAGGGCCACCCGGTTGCGCAGGCTGTCGCAGAACTCCAGCTTGCCCTGCATGGCGGCGGCGGTGACGGCGGCCACCTGCTCCCCCACCCCGGCCAGCCGGGCGATCTCGTCGATGCACTCGATCTGGATGGCGGTGGAGTCCATGTCCATCAGCAGCAGGCCAGGCTCGGCCAGATCCGGCAGTGCCCGCACATAGGCGGCATCCAGCGACCACTCCTGCGCCTTGAGCCACTCCCCCAGGGCCTCATCAAAGCCAGCCGTCAACAGCACCAGTACCTCGACACCGGCCACATTGAAGGGCGGCAGGGTCACGGGAGCCTGACCCAGTCGTGCGGCCAATGGGGCCAGTTCACTCACCGCCAGCGGGCGGCCCATCAGCACCAGGATACCGGCATGATCCGGTAGGCTGGCCACGGGTTCGGCACCCTGAGCCCCCAGACGCAGCAGGCCGGAGGCGGGAAACAAGGCGGGCCAATCGGCCAGACGGGTGGGCAGCGAGGAAAACGGCATGACGGAAACAACTCCCTGTTGTGGACTGTGTCAGATAGGCAAAACAGGCGTCAGGGTAGCGTATTGCTTTTTATCCAGGCAAGTTCGAAGATGAGCCCTTTGTCGTGGGGGAGAGTGTGGTTGTGCCCAAGGGTGTCAAGCTGATCCGACTGCTGTATCTGGGATCCGGGCTGGTGTTGGCCATCTGGGCCATGGTGCTCACCTGGCAGGTGCGTCACGATGGCGACCTGCTGCTCAAGCGCCAGAGCCGCCTGTTGGCTCAGACCCTCACCAGCTTCGCCGCCCACGATGCCATCCGTTATCTGCAGCCGCAAAACCTCGCCGCCCTGCAACAGCTGGTGGACACGCTCGCCGAAGACGTCAACCTGCGGGACGCCACCCTGTACGATGCCGAAGGTCGCCAGCTGGTGAGCTCGGCGCAGGCGGTGCCGCTGGACAAGCTGCTGGCACTGGCCCCCGGTGAAACGCAAACCCCGCCACTGGGGCGGGGTCGGACCCCCTTCGTGCAGGAGCTGCGCTCCGACAAGGGGGACTTGCTGGGCTTCTTACGCATCACGGTGGAGGAGCGCAAGATGCTGGCCGCCCACACCGAGTATCAACAGAGCCTGTTTGAGCGCTGGCGCCAGCTGCTGTTGATGATGCTGGCCGCCGGCATCTTGCTGTGCAAGGGCATTCCCCGCCGGCGCTGGCACAAGGTCCAGCGCCACAAGGCGCACGCCGAGGAGCAGGCCGAGGATCAGACGGCCGCCTGATCCCCCAGCAACACGGACTCCAGCGCCACCTTGATCATGTCGTTGAAGGTCAGCTGACGCTCTTCGCTGGTGGTCTGCTCGCCGTTCTTGATGTGATCGGACACGGTGCAGATGGTCAGCGCCTTGGCACCGAACTCCGCCGCCACGCCATAGATCCCCGCCGCTTCCATCTCCACCCCCAGGATGCCGTACTTGTCCATGACGTCGAACATGGTGAAATCCGGGTTGTAGAACAGATCCGCGGAGAACAGATTGCCCACCTTCACCGTCACCCCCAGGGCCTTGGCGGCTTGCACCGCGTTGTGCACCAAATCATAATCGGCGATGGCGGCGAAGTCGTGATCCCGGAAGCGCATACGGTTGACCTTGGAGTCGGTGCAGGCACCCATGCCGATCACCACGTCCCGCAGCTTGACGTCCTGGCGCACCGCGCCGCAGGAGCCCACCCGGATCAGGGTCTTGACGCCATATTCGGTGATCAGCTCCTTGCTGTAGATGGAGCAGGAGGGGATGCCCATGCCATGGCCCATGACGGAGACCCGGCGGCCCTTGTAGGTGCCGGTGTAACCGAACATGTTGCGCACGTCGGTCACCAGCTTGGCGTCATCCAGAAAGGTCTCGGCGATGTACTTGGCGCGCAGGGGATCCCCCGGCATCAGCACCACATCGGCAAAGGCGCCCGCTTCGGCGTTGATATGAGGAGTTGCCATCGTTGTTATTCCTTATTTGATTCCAGTAGCAGTGTAAAACCGGCCCCGCAGGGCCGGCGGGCATGATTACAGAAAACTGTGGCCGTATTCCAGTGCCGGCAGGCCGTGATAGGTTGCCAGGCTCTGTCCCAGGTCGGCAAAGGTCTCCCGCCGGCCCAGGGAGCCGGCATGCACCGGCTTGCCGTAGAAGATCACCGGCACATATTCCCGAGTATGGTCGGTACCGCTCCAGGTGGGATCACAACCGTGATCCGCGGTGAGTACCACCAGATCCCCGGGGCCCAGTCGCTCCAGCAGCTCGGGCAGCCGGCGATCGAAGTACTCCAGCGCCTCGGCATAGCCCGCCACATCCCGCCGGTGGCCATAGGCGGAGTCGAAGTCCACGAAGTTGGTGAAGACGATGCTCTGATCCCCGGCACGGGAGAGCTGCGCCAGGGTGGCATCCCACAGCTCCGCCAACCCAGTGGCCTTGATGCTCTGAGTCACGCCGCGGCCGGCATAGATGTCGGAGATCTTGCCGATGGCGATCACCTCGCCCCCGGCGTCCTTCATCTTGTCCAGCAGGGTCGGCATGGGTGGCTCCACCGCGTAGTCGTGGCGGTTGCCGGTGCGCTGGAAGCTGCCGGGCTGACTGCCGATGAAGGGCCGGGCGATGACCCGGCCTATGTTGTAACCGCCGGCGGTCAGTTCGTCCCGCGCCAGCTGGCACAGCCCATAGAGGCGCTCCAGGCCGAAGGTCTCTTCATGGCAGGCGATCTGGAACACGGAGTCCGCCGAGGTGTAGAAGATGGGTTTGCCGCTGCGCATGTGCTCGGCCCCCAGCTCATCCAGCACGCTGGTGCCGGAGGCGTGGCAGTTGCCCAGATAACCCGGCAGCTTGGCCTTCTGCACCAGGGTATCCAGCAACTCGGCCGGGAAGCTGTTCACCGGCTCGCGAAAATAGCCCCAGTCAAACAGCACAGGGCTGCCGGCCAGCTCCCAGTGGCCCGAGGGAGTGTCCTTGCCGGAGGAGATCTCCTGGGCATGGCCGTAGGCCGCCACCGGCACCAGGCTCGCATCCAGCCCGGCGGGAAAGCGCCCGCAGGCCTCGCCGCAGGCGTGGGCCAGGCCCAGCTTGGTCAGGTTGGGCAGGCGCAAGGGGCCGTGGCGCCGTTCGTTGTTGGCCCGACCGGCGGCACAGGCCTCGGCGATATGGCCTAGCGTATTGGCCCCGGCATCGCCAAACCGTTCGGCATCGGCGGCAGCGCCTATACCGAGCGAGTCCATCATCAGAATAAAGCTGCGTCTCATGCTTGCTCTCCTTCCTCGCCGGGCTCGTCCTCGGCGATACAATCGTAGATCAGGGGCGTCGGGGTCGGCGGAGCTTCCGCCAGAGTCAGGGCCGCCCCGACCGCCGCGGCGGCCCGTTGCCAGCTCGCCTCATCGGCGGCATGGATCCAGGCCAGTGGGGTGTCCGGGTTCACCGCCGTCCCCAAGGGCAGGACGCCAGACAAGCCCACCCGGTAATCCAGCAGGTCGGCGGGGTGACGGCGACCGCCGCCCAATCCCACCACCGCCATCCCCAGAGCCCGGGTCTGCATGGCGGCCAGATAGCCATCACGCCCCGCCAGCAAGGGACGGCAAACCGGTGCCGGTACCAGGTGCATGGCCGGTCGCTCCAGCAGATCCGCCGGCCCACCCAGGGCGGCCACCATGCGGCCGAAACACTCGGCGGCAGCGCCGCTTTCCAGCACTCCCTCCAGCCAGGCCCGAGCCTGTTCCCGATCGCTGGCCAGTCCGCCGCTGTGCAGCAG
Source organism: Pseudaeromonas paramecii (assembly GCF_039540575.1). Lineage (NCBI taxonomy): Bacteria > Pseudomonadati > Pseudomonadota > Gammaproteobacteria > Aeromonadales > Aeromonadaceae > Pseudaeromonas > Pseudaeromonas paramecii. The sequence continues at coordinate 183,740 of NZ_BAABFC010000012.1, read as the reverse complement.
CTCGGCGCCCAGGGCCAGGATCACCCCATGCAGACGCTCGGGTCTGGCCTCGCCCTTGAGATAGCGGATGGCTTCCCAGATCTCCAGGCCGTTCCCGGCGCTGGGCGCCAGCAGCTGGTTCATGTCGGTGAGCAGGGCACGGGTGCGACAGCCGGCGCCGTTGGCCACGCTGACGATGGCTCGGGCCAACTCGAGGGATTTGTCGTAGCTGGGCATGAAGGCACCGGAGCCCACCTTGACGTCCATCACCAGTCCCTGCAGGCCGGCGGCCAGCTTCTTGGACAGGATGGAGGCGGTGATGAGGGGAATGGACTCGACGGTGGCGGTGACATCCCGCACCGCATAGCAGCGCTTGTCCGCCGGCGCCAGATCGGCACTCTGGCCGACGATGGCCACCCCCACCTCCTGCACCACGGCCCGCAGGCGTTCCACGCTCACCGAGGTCTGGTAACCCGGGATGGCGTCCAGCTTGTCCAGGGTGCCGCCGGTATGGCCCAGACCACGGCCGGAGATCATGGGCACATAGGCGCCGCAGGCCGCCAGCATGGGGCCCAGCATCAAGGAGGTGCCGTCCCCCACCCCGCCGGTGGAGTGCTTGTCCAGCACGGGACCCTTGAGCGCCGGCCAGCTCAGCACGTCGCCGGAGTCCCGCATGGCGCAGGTCAGGGCGATGCGCTCCGCCGCATCCATGTCGCGAAAGAAGATGGCCATCGCCAGGGCGGCGATCTGCCCCTCGCTGATGCTGCCATCCGCCACCCCGGCCATGAAGGTGCGGATCTCCGCCTCGTCCAGCCGCTGTCCGTCACGCTTGCGGCGTATGGTCTCCTGCGCCAGAAACATGCCCGCCTCCCGCTGGGTTAGTAACCGCCGCCGGCGGCCGGTTTATCCGCCAGCCCCAGGGTGGCCAGCAGGTTGCCCAGCAGGCTGGAGGCGCCGAAGCGAAAACGCTGCGGGCTCACCCAGTCCGCCCCCAGGATGGACTCCGCCAGCGCGAGGAACTCGGCCGCTGCCGCGGCATCCTTGACCCCGCCGGCCGGCTTGAAGCCCACCGCCGGGTTATTGTCACGGATCACCTCCAGCATGATGCGGGCCGCTTCCAGGGTGGCGTTCACCGGCACCTTGCCGGTGGAGGTCTTGATGAAGTCAGCTCCCCCCTCGATGGCCAGTTCGCTGGCCCGACGGATCAGGGCCGGATCCTGCAACACGCCGGTTTCCAGAATCACCTTCAGACGCGCCTTATCGCCGCAGGCGGCCTTGCAGGCGCGCACCAGCTCCAGACCCACGGTCTCGTTGCCAGCCATCAGGGCACGGTAGGGGAACACCACGTCCACCTCGTCGGCGCCATAGGCCACGGCGGCGCGGGTCTCCGCCACGGCGATCTCGATGTCATCGTTGCCATGGGGGAAGTTGGTGACGGTGGCGATGGGCAGATCCGCCGCCCCCAGCTCCCGCAGCACCTTGCGGGCAGCGGGGATGAAGCGCGGGTAGATGCAGATGGCGGCGGTGCGGCCGGCGGGGGTCAGGGCCTGGCGGCACAGGGCCGCCACCTTGGCATCGGTATCGTCATCGTTCAGGGTGGTCAAGTCCATCAGACCGATGGCGCGGCGAGCCGCCTGTTGCAAATCACTCATGTCTCACTCCGTTGGGGTTGGCTGACCAGCCAAGTTGGATGGAAGGTCCGGCCAGGCCGGACCCACAGGATGGGCTCGTGCCCATCAGGAGAAAAAACGGGCCACCAGCCAGTGATAACCCATGGCCCCCAGATAGACCCCCACTATGCCCATGACACCGGACAGCACAGGGGGCGCCGGGATCGGCAGTCGCAGCAGGGAAAATAGCACCCCAACCACCAGACCGGCCAGCAGGGCCATTACTACCTCATTCATCACGAACCTCGTGGCGTGTCTCGTTGTCATGTCAGGCAGGATAGTCATCCTCGGCCCGGGTGTCTGCGAAGGCAAACGCTTTTTGCGCAAACGTGCCGGGCCTGGCCTGGCGACGAAAAAAAGGTCACGGCAAGCGCCGTGACCCCAGTGCATTACAAGGCCAGGAAGAAGCCCGCCAGGGTGGCGGACATCAGGTTGGACAGGGTCCCTGCCAACACCGCCTTGAGGCCGAAGCGGGCGATATCGCCGCGACGATTGGGGGCCATGCTGCCCAGTCCACCCAGCAGAATGGCCACCGAGGAGAGGTTGGCAAAACCGCACAGGGCGAAGGAGATGATGGCCCGGGTATGATCGGACAAGGGCTGCAGACCCGCCGCCACCGCCTCGGCACTGTCCTTGAGGTAGGGGGCGAAGTTGGAGTAGGCGACGAACTCGTTCAAGATCAGCTTCTGGCCGATGAAGGAGCCGGCCACCGAGGCCTCATTCCAGGGTACCCCCAGCAGGTAGGCCAGCGGCGAGAACAGCCAGCCCAGGATCAGCTCCAGGCTCAGCTCCGGCATGCCGAACCAGCCGCCGATGCTGCCAAACAGGCCGTTGATCAGGGCGATGAGGCCGATGAAGGCCAGCAGCATGGCCCCCACGTTCAGGGCCAGTTGCAGACCGGAGGAGGCGCCGGCGGCGGCGGCATCGATGACGTTGGCCGGCTTCTCTTCTGCCACCTCGTTCAGATCGGCATCCTGGATCTGCTCCGGACGGGTCTCTGGCATCAGCAGCTTGGCGAACAGCAGGCCACCAGGGGCAGCCATGAAGGAGGCGGCAATCAGGTATTCCATCTTCACCCCCATGGCGGCGTAACCGGCCAGCACGGAGCCGGCCACCGACGCCAGGCCGCCCACCATGATGGCGAACAGCTCGGAGTCGGTCATGCGGGCGATATAGGGGCGCACCACCAGGGGGGCCTCGGTCTGGCCGACGAAGATGTTGGCGGTGGCGGACAGGGATTCGGTACGGGAGGTGCCCAGCACCTTCTGCAGGGCGCCGCCCAGCAGACGGATGACCCACTGCATGATCCCAAGGTAATAGAGCACGGCGATGAGGGAGGAGAAGAAGATGATCACCGGCAGCACCCGGAAGGCGAAGATGAAGCCCAGGCCGCTGCTGAAGGCCGCATCCCCCACCAGGCCGGCGAACAGGAAGTTGATGCCGTTCTGGCCGAAGGCGATGACACTGCTCACCCCGTCGGAGACGGCCTTGAGCACATCTTTGCCCACCGGCACATAGAGCACGAAGGCCCCCAGGGCCGCCTGAATGGCGAAGGCCCCGGCCACGGTACGCAGGCGGATGGCCTTGCGATTGCTGGAGAACAGTACCGCGATGAGGATCAGCGTCGCCATCCCCACCAGACTCATGATCAGACTCATTCTAGTTTCCTCTATCTAGCACCCAGGTCTCGTCCCCAACCGTCAGCATGGCGGGTCTACGTGGGGGCGCATTGTAGCGGCGCAAGTTCAGAATTTCGTCTCTTTAATCACACTTTCATGCTGTTTTTCTTGCAAATTTACCGCAATTTAGGGCGAAAACGATTTTCTATCCCAACCTAGGCGTCATTTGTATCGAGCCCAATCTCCGGCAACGGTGGCAGGCGAAACAGACGGACGGCATTGGCATTGAGTTGCCGGGCCAGCGGGCCGGCCTCCTCCCCCCGCAGGCCGGCTAGGCAGTGCAGCACCTCGGGCAGATAGGCCGGCTGGTTGCTCTCCCCCTGGCGACCGGCCAGCGGCATGCTGGGGGCATCGGTCTCCAGCAACAGGGCCTCCGCCGGCATGGCCGCCAGGGTCTGACGGCTCTTGGCGGCGCGCGCATGGGTGATGACGCCGCCCACTCCCAGGCAGAACCCCAGAGACCAGAAGGCCTGCGCCTCCTGCTGCGAGCCGGAGAAGCCATGGATCACGCCACCGGCGGGAGGCCGGTAGCGGCGCAGCAGCCCCAGCAGTTGGGAGTGGGTCTTGCGACTGTGCAGTATCAGGGGCAGCTCATGCTCACAGGCCAGGCGGAGCTGGGCCTCCAGCACCCACTGTTGATCGGCCAATGGCGTGTCGATAAGCCCGTCCAGACCGCACTCGCCAATGGCCACCGGTGCCGGCGCCCCGGTTCGGGTGACCAGTCGGTGAGCCAATTCCGCCAGCACAGGTGCGGGCGGAGCGCTCAGGCACCAGGGATGCAGCCCCAGGGCGTAATAGAGCCCGGGAGTGCGCGCTGCCAGCGCCACCAGGCCGGCCCAATGGCCGCCATCCACCGCCGGCACCAGCCAGCGCGTCACCCCGGCCGACCGGCTGCGGGCCAACACCGACGGCAACTGATGAGCCAGTTCGGGCAAGTCCAGGTGCACATGGGTATCGATCAGGGGAGGCAAGGAGGGCATGCCGTTCTCCAGCGCGCACGGCGCACACTTAAAGGGTCGAAGACGAGGCTGAGGCGAACCAGACACCTTAGCTTGCACCAGGCCGCCGGTGGCTGCAAATCGGCCTTGAGTCGGGCCCCGGCCGGCGTTCTAATGGCGCTTTGCCCCACAGAGACCGCCTTATGCTCGGCATCCACGATCTGCCGCTGTTCATCGTCTCCGGCCTGCTGCTGAACCTGATGCCCGGCCCGGACAGCCTGTTCATCATGAGCCAGAGCGCCCGCCAGGGCTGGCGCGCCGGCTTTGCCGCCGCCCAGGGCATTGGCACAGGCACCCTGGTGCATATCGGCGCCGCCGCCCTGGGTCTGTCGGCCCTGCTGGCTGCCTCCGCCACCGCCTTCGGCGTGGTGAAGCTGCTGGGGGCCGCCTACCTGCTCTATCTGGGCTGGCAGAGCCTGCTCCCCAGCGCAGAGCCCGCCGCTAGCACCCCGACAAAAAGCCAGTCCCGTCCCCTGGGCCGCATCTTCTGGCAGGGCTTTCTCACCAATGCCCTCAATCCCAAGGTGGCCCTGTTCTTCCTGGCCTTCATGCCCCAGTTCATCCGCCCGGACGCCCCTCACAAGGCCCTGGCCTTCATCGCCCTGGGATTGTTGTTCAACCTCAACGGCATGCTCTGGTGCCACCTGCTGGCCTGGCTGACGGCCGGCGCCCGCCGCCGCCTGCAACTGCCGTTGGCCTGGCGGCATCGTCTGGAGCAGGGCATGGGGCTCTTGTTCATTGGCCTTGGGGTTCGATTGGCACTTTCCGGTCGAAATTAACCGTTAACTTTTCCATAACCTGTTGACCAGGTTAACAAAAGCCTCTTAGCAGCGATGAAGGCGAAAGCGGTTTCGTTTATGGTGTGAGCAGCGGCGTTGGCCTCTGCTGGCGCCCCCCACTGGACCTTTGTCGATGATCATTCACACGCACCGCACCCGCCTGGAGATACTCTCCCCCCAGGAGGCTCAGCTGATGCTGGACTATCAGCTGGCCAACCGCGACCACCTGGCCCCCTGGGAACCCCAGCGCCCTGCCGACTACTACCAACTGAGCTACTGGCAACAGCAGCTGGCAGCCTGGGCCGACGCCTTCATTGCCGGCCGGGAATACCACTTCGTCGCCCTGACGCCGGATCGCCAGCGGGTGCTGGGGCTGTGCCAGTTCACCGGTCTGCAGCATGGCGCCTTCGAAGCCTGCTACCTGGGCTACTCCATCGCCAAGGATCACGAAGGCCAGGGTCTGATGCGGGAAATCGTCCAGGCGGCCATCGGCTACCTGTTTGAAGAGACCAGCCTGCAGCGCATCATGGCCAACTACATGCCCAGCAATGGCCGCAGCGGCCGCCTGTTGCGCCGGCTGGGCTTCGAGCGGGAGGGCTATGCCCGCCGTTATTTGAAGATCGCGGGCCACTGGCAGGATCACCTGCTCACCGCCCTGCTGCGGGACGAGGCCTGAGCCTGACAGATCCGACAGGCCGCCAGAATATTTATTTTTTAATCAGCCACTTGCTGCTAGGTTCAAGAGGGTCCTTCATGACCCGTTCCATCCCCCGCGACTGAAGATGGTACCAAGCGGATGCCACCCTCAGGTGATTGGGCAGTAGGTCTCTAGATAGGGCGATATCGCCCTGGCGGATTGGGCCCAGATGCCCCTGCTGCGCCCCGTCTTAGGACGGGGTGTTTTTTTGCCCGCAACCGCCGTTTCCCTTCCGCCAGCAACAAGCAGGCCCCGCCATGGCGGGGCCTGTCTTCGCGGCCGCAACCGGCCTCTGGCCATCAGGCCTAGTTAGCCCTGGCTTGCGGCCCATACCAGGAGGCCAGGGCCTGCTGTATCTGGTCGGCCACCTCCTCGGGGGTGCGGGTCCCCAGCACCACAGCCTGCGACAACTGGTTTAACTGGGCATTGAATGCAGGCTCGCCTCGCGACAGGAACTGGGCGCCAAGCCGGATCGTCGAATCACACTCATCACGCCAGCTCATCATCTGCTGCGCCACCGGATTTTGCAGCTCGAAGAAGTGATTCGACAGCGAGAAAAAGCCCGGCACGGCGTTGGAGAAGGCCTCGGCAAACTCGTCGCTGGACATCCACTCCAGCAGTCGCCACGCCGCCTCCTTGTGCGGGCTGGCGCTGTTGATACCTATGCCCATGTCGGTGTGATCGACGAAGTAGCAGGCATCCCCGCGTTTACCCACCGGCGGATGGAAGGCGGCAAAGTTGACCTTGCCGGTAAATTGCGGGATCGACCAGGAACCGGCGACTATGATGGCCGCCTTTCCTTCGGCAAAGTCCTTCACCGTCTGGGCCTCGGTACGTTGCTCAGGTTCCGGCCCGATATAGGGTTTCCACTGCCTGAGCTCATCCAATGCCGCGACAAAGGGGGCGCTGTTGAAGGGGCGCTCACCGTGGATCAGCGCCAGCCGCCCGTCTTCGCCTTTCCAGTAGGCCGGACCGATATTGAGGAATCCGAGCTCCGACACCACCCAGTTATCATGGGCGGCCAGCGCCAGGGGCAGATAACGGCCATCCTGTCTGATGCGCTCGAGCACCGCAAAGAACTCCTCTCGGGTGGTCGGCGGCTGCAGCTGCAGCTGCTTGAAGATGTCGACATTGTAAAAGAAGCCCTGGATGACAGAGGCAATCGGCAGACAGAAGGTGGCCGCCCCCGTGTCGGTCTGCCAGGCCGATTTGGCAAAGCGCGGAAAATTCTCCATGCCAGGGAACTCGGTCAGGTCGACCAGATGCCCCGCCTGGAACAGAGCCAGGGACTGGTCATAGGGACGACAGATAATCAGATCACCCGCGGCGTTATTATCCAGACGCTGCCGCAACGTCGCATCATAATCGGACGTCTTGACCGGATTGAGCTGGATATCAACCTCTGGCAGTGTCTGATGTAATATCGGTGACAGCGTCTTCTGCCATAGATCCTGGTCATCAACCCGCCAGGTTTCCATGGTCAAGGTTACGCTCAACACATCTAATGGCAGACAAAGCACAACCACCCAGAGCAGATACCTGAACATCACATCACCTCACACCATAAATTTAGAAATCAACTTTCTTTGCTCGGTCGCCAAATCCCTCAACACCAAGGATGAGGCTAATGAAGAGCTGGCAACCAGTTCACTCTCGCCAGCCAACTGGGCGATGGAGGCAACAAATTGAGCAATACCCTGACTGACCGAGATTTGCTCCTCCGAGGCAAATGACACCTGTTCAATGATCTCCTTCACCGAATAGACACTGGCGGAAATAGCACTGAAGGCACGTTCCGCTTCGAGAATATGCGCCACACTGGACTGGGTATTTTCCTGACTGCGCGACATGACCCCCAGCACATCGGTGCTGCAGTGCTGCAACTCGCCGATCAATGACTGGATCTCCTGGGTGGCATTCTGGGTGTGGGTCGCCAAGGCGCGGACCTCATCCGACACCACGGCAAACCCCCGGCCGGCATCGCCGGCCCGCGCCGCCTCAATGGCCGCATTCAAGGCCAGCAAATTGGTCTGTTCGGCAATGCCGCCAATCACAGCGAGTATCTTGCCGATGTTGTTGCTGACCTGATCCAGCTTGCGCGAGATATCCACCGCATCGTCGATCTCTGCCACCAGTTGCTGCAGGCAGCGGCGGCTGTCGGTGATGACCGCCATACCGTGGGTCGATGCCGCATGGGCATTGTCGACCTGTTCCTTGGCAATCAGGCTTGAACGGGCCACCTCCCCTGAACTGGCCTCCAGTTGGTACACCGCCGCCGCCACCTGCTCGGTCTGCCGCTTCTGCTGCTGAACCTTACTCATCACCTGATTGCTGTTATCCGAAGAGCGATCCGACTCGGCCACCAGGCATTCGGAACCCGATTGCACGTCCAGCAGGACCCCTCGGCTATGGCCGGCCAGCTCATCGATGCTGGATGCCAGCTCGCCAAATTCGTTGCTGGCCTGATAGTTCACCTGGCCACGCATGTCCCCCTGGGCCATGCTAGCGAGCACAGTGCGGATCCGGCGCAGCGGCCGCACTATGGCATGAATCGAATTGGCGGTGATCAGGGCGGCCAACACCATCGAAATGCCCGACACCAGCAGGATCATGAAGAAGGCGCTCTTGATGGCGGCATCGGCACGCTGACTATCGGCCTGCATGCTGCGCTGGCTCTGCTGGCTCAAGGTCGCGAGAATGGCGTCTATCTGGCCCAGCCAGTGAGCCTGTGTCAGCTGAGCCTGCTCCAGTTCCTGGTTGAGGGCTATTTTTCCCAGCATGAGATCGAGCAGCCCACCGGAGAGGAGTACCTGGGTCTCGACCTGCTGGATACTGGTCGCCATCCGCGCCTTAACATCCGCAGGAATGGCCATCTTGGCCAACCGCGCCCGGGCCATCGCAATGTCCTTGGTCATGTGGTCGCGGATTTTTTCAAGCTCGGGTCGCTGTGAGAAACGCTGGATATCCCGCAGATCCCGCGCCAGGCGGCTGGTCACGGACTCCGCCCGATTCTGTAATGAACGATTGTTTGCGGTGAATTGGATCAGCAGCTCGACGGCGCGGCCGTAGCTGTCGACCAAGCGGATGAAGGCACGCTGTTTTTCCTGGTAGTCCTGCTCATTGCGCATTAATTCACGATGTCGAGCCATCATGATTTCTGTCTGAGCAAAAAAGGTGGTGGCTTGCTGTTCCAGCTGAACTAACAGTGCAGCATCACTCTCATTCAGTTTCTGCTTGCGTAGCTCGGCAAGCACTGCAAAAAACGCTGTCTTGTTTTTTTCATATTGATCCGCCTGTCTCATCAAGGCGTCAGGCTGATGTGACAATAGAAAACCAAGACTATCTCGATTGCTGGCCACCAATGATTCACTCAAGGTGCTGGCAGCCAAGGAAAAAGGTACAGAAAGATTTATGACCGTTTTGAACCGGCTGTGAATATCCGCAGTTTTTGAATAAGAGATCCCAGCCAGGATTAGCAGTAAGGCCAGTAACACCATAAAGCCGAGTTTAATTCTATTGACGATCAGCATGGCGATTACCACATAGTGTCAAGAGTTGCATAGATAGCGCCCGTGGCGTCTGGCCACGGGCGCCGTCATTTAGCGTTGCGCCGGAGCACCCTCGCAGTTCAGCAACACGCGTTGGTTGGCATCCGATTTCACACTGGCGGGTAGCCAGCTGATCGCCCCCAGATCCAGCTGGGCACGGCCACTGGTGGCCATGATGAAAGGCGTGTTGGTCTTCGTGAAGTCCATGTCCTTTTCGAAGCAGCGCAGCGGCATGGCCAGCGTGACCCACTGGTCCTTGGGCAGCTGACGCAGCGTCTCGGTGACATCTATGGTGGCCGCACATGGCCAGCCACACTGCAGCCCCAGGGTCATGTTGCTGTCCGGTGCCTGCTTCATGCGCAGGGTGACCAGCAACAGGCTATCGGCCTTGAGGTAATTGCGGCGATCCGCCCCCTTGACCCGGGTGGTCTGCACCTGAATGGTGGCGCCCGTATCCTTGCCGGTGCCGCTGAAGGTCACCTCACGGGCATCCTGCTGACGCAGGTAGTCCACCGGCTTGACACGGATGTACTTCATCTCGGTGACACTGTTGCCGGACACCTCTGTGCCGGTCCAGTTGCTGGCATCGCCCATCCGCAGTCGGTGTTCGTCGCTGGCCTTGGCGCCGAACAGCACCAGTGGGGTAGCCGCCGCCGTCAGCTTGGCCGGATCCGATTCCTTGCAGCCGAAGGACCGCTTATCCAGCGGCAGATGATCCAGATCCGAGTAGTTGCTCAGGGCACTGGTCCCCTCCTGGTACGACAGGCCGTAACCGAAGGCAAACAACAGGTTTGCCTTGTCCGGGCTCTGTTCGAAGGCAGGGCGCTGCCAGTCGGCCTGATTGGTCGGCACCCGGTTGATGCTGGTAGCGCACTTTTTCACCGGCCAGGAAAAGGAGAGCCGGCCACGGAAATCGTGGGCAATCGCCCCCGCCTCATCCCGGAACAGCACGTCTGTGATCCCCAGCCCCTCGGTACCCGGCAGCCAGGCGGCGACGAAGGCATCGGCGAGATTCAGCTCCTCGTTGACATACAGCGGCCGACCGGAGAACAGGATGGCCACAGTGGGGATACCCTGCGCCTTGAGTTGGCGCAGCAACTGCAGATCCGCACCATAGCTGCCCTTCATCTCGGCATAGGCCAGGGTCTTGTTATCGGGAATGTCACCGAACCATTCGGCGTAGGGATCCTCCCCCATCACCACTATGGCCACATCCGGCTTGCTGCCCTTCGCGGAGAGATCGGCGGCCGACAGCACATTCTGTTGGCCTATGGTCTGCTCCACCGCCGCCAGGACGCTCACCGCCTTCGGGAAGTCCGCCAGGCTGTTCTCGGTCCCTTGCCAGGTCAGGCTCCAACCTCCGACCTGCTTGCCCAGATCGTTGGCGGCACTGCCGGTCACCAGCACCTTTTGCTGACGCTTGAGGGGCAGAAGGCCCTGCTTGTTCTTCAGCAGCACCAATGACTTGCGAACCGCCTCTCGCGCCAGGGCACTGTGCTCAGCACTGCCCAGCAGCGCCTGTTGCCCGGCCAGCTGGCGCTGTGACGGCATCGGCTTGTCCCACATGCCGGCACGCATCTTGACGCGCAGGATACGGGTGACGGCGTCATCGATGCGCGTCATCGGGATCCGGTGCTGTTGGACGGCATCCAGCAAGCTGGTGCGAAACGCCATCCAGTCCTTGCGCGCCGTCACCATGAAGACATCGATGCCCGCCATCACGGCCGCATTGCATGCCCCCATGCTGCAGCCGGCGATCTCGCTGTGACCATTCCAGTCGGAGACGATCACGCCATCAAAGCCCATCTTCTGCTTGAGCACATCGGTGAGCATGTATTTGCTGCCATGCAGCTTGCCGTGGTACTCGGCGCCGTCGGCGATCTGCTCGGCGTAGTTTTTCTTGTCCAGCCAGCTGTTGAAGGAGGCCATCACCACCTGGGCACCGGCGTTAAGCCCGGAGAAATAGCCCATGGCGTGGATGTTGCGCAGATCCCCCTCGGAATAGTGGTTATCGCCGCGGTCGACACCATCCAGCGTGCCACCGTCGCCGACGAAGTGTTTGACGGTGGAGAGGACATGCCGCTGGCCCTTGAGATCGGCCGCCGAGCCCTGCAGGCCGCGCACCATCTCGCCGGCGTAGGCATAGACGATGGACGGATCTTCGGAGTAACCCTCATAGGTGCGGCCCCAGCGATCGTCCCGCGGCACCGCCACCGTCGGCGCGAAGGTCCAGTCCAGACCGGTGGCTGCCACTTCTTGTGCGGTAGCCTGGCCGATGCGGTAGATCAGGTCGGCATCGTTGGCCGCCCCCAGGCCGATGTTGTGGGGGAAGATGGTCGCCTGAAACACGTTGTTGTGACCGTGTACCGCATCGGTCGCCCACATGAACGGGATGCGAAAGCCACGGTCGGCGAAGGCCGCTTCGGTCGCCAGCCAGTATTTATCTGCCTCCGCGGCCCAGGCCTTGGCCGGCGCATGCTTGTCATTGCCCGGCCAACCACCTCCGCCGTTGAGCACAGAACCTATCTTGTATTCGCGGATCTCCTCCGGTGTCACCTCGCGAAAATCCGGCTGCAACATCTGGCCGACTTTTTCCTCCAGCGTCATCTTGGCGAGGATGGCCTGCACCCGCGACTCTATGTCCTGATCCACCTGGATAGCGCTGTGAATTGCCGGCCAATCGGCATAATAGGGTGTCTTCACCGTTGAGGCGTCTGCGGTGCCGGATGTCAGCGAACCGAGGCCAAATGCCGCTAGCCCGCCCAGGCCGATAAAGACGGCCAGCACGGTCGAACTGTCGTGTTTCTTCTGTTTCATTACCCAACTCCGAGAACAAAGTTATTGGACAAAATCACTTATGAAATCGATTGCTGGCGAGTCTACTGTCAAGATGCTTGGTATCGCCAGCCAGAATGGGTAAATCCACGACCTGGATTGCAATAAATCCACCCAAAAAGTGAGATGGATCACACAATGTAAACCTGACCCAGGAAATCGATTTCAAGAAAGGAGGTTCGCGGATAGCATGGCCTCACCTAACCTGAATGGGTAGGCCACTTTTTTTTCATCATGCCGTGTTATTCCACGCTTTGCTCCACTTTAAGCCGGACTTGCTCCGGCTTCTTATTTTTCAGCGCGTTATGGATGATCACCTCGACATTGAGCCGTGTCTCGTCCAACGTGACACCCACACCGACATGGCTGGGCGTTCCTGGGTAATGCAGGATCCGCTAATGAGACATCGATGCCACAGGTGGCTGCGCCATCACCTGGTGATAAAACTGAAAGCTCGCTCACAGATCATGAGCTACCATTTGATTTTTAGGTCGGCATATTGTTCTCTCTGCGTGAAATCGATTTCCAATCATCGGTAAGCATAACCTGTTTGTCACATTCAGAGAGGCAGTAATGAAGATATGCAAAACGAGTAAGATCGCGCTCATGATCGCCAGCGTGCTGGCGATGCAGGGCTGCGCCAGCGACGGCAATGCCGGCAACAGCGCTCAGGTGGGACCGGTCGATGAACTTCTGACCAACGGTAGCTTCGCCCAAGGAACCGACGGTTGGTGGGCCGCCGGCGGCCCGCTCGACGCCGGCAAAGACATGGGCTGCCTCACCTTTACCAGCGGTGGCAGCAATCCCTGGGATGTCATTTTCGGCCAGTCGGGCGTGGCCTTGGCCAAGGGGCAGACCTACAACCTGCGCTTTACCGCCTCCGCCCAGCAACCCATTCATGCCAAGGCGCTGATCCAGCACGACGGCGCGCCTTACACCAGCTATCTGGTGCAGGACATCGAACTCGGCACCAGTGCCAAACAGTTTGAGTTCACCTTCACGCCGTCCGCCACCGACGAGAAGACCCAATTCCAGCTGCAACTGGGCACCCAGACCCCGACCACCGTCTGTGTGAGTAATGCCTCACTGAAGGGGCCTCGCCTGCAGGCGAAAAATGACTTTGCCGAGGTGCGTGTCAATCAGGTGGGCTACCTGCCGCAGGCCCAGAAGCGGGCGACCGTGGTGAGCGACTCTGCCACCCCCTTGCCCTGGGTGCTGCTCGACAGCCAGGGCAAGCCGCTGGCCGAAGGACAAAGCCAGCCATTCGGCCTCAACCCTGCCTCCGGCGAGAAGGTACACATCGTCGATTTCAGCCAGGTCACTCAGCCGGCGCAGGGTCTGACCCTGGTGGTGAATGACAAGAAGAGTCACCCGTTCAGCATCGATCCCCAGCTCTATCAGAAGATGAAGTTCGATGCCCTCTCCTTCTTCTATCAGCAGCGCAGTGGCATCGACATCGAGAGCAAATATGTCCAGCGGGCCGATCTGGCACGGCCGGCAGGCCATAAGCCGGAACGGGTCACCTGCTTCAACAAGACCGACGCCAAGGGCAACAAGTGGCCAGGCTGTGACTACCAGCTGGATGTGACCGGCGGCTGGTACGATGCCGGCGATCAGGGCAAGTATGTGGTCAACGGCGGCATCTCCACCTGGACACTGATGAACTTCTACGAGCACGAGCAGTATGGCCGCCAGCCAGCCGCCAGTGCCTTCAGCGACGGCAAGGTCAAGATCCCGGAGAGCGGTAACGGCAAGAACGATCTGTTGGATGAGGCCCGCTGGATGATGGACTTCATGCTGGCCATGCAGGTGCCGGATGGCCACAAGACACCCGTCCCTGTGGGCGACCAGTCCGCCCATCTGGATGCCCTCAAGCTGACCGAGATCGATGCCTCCGGCATGGTGTTCCACAAGGTCGCGGACGAAGCCTGGACCGGCATGCCGCTGCCGCCCCACAAGGATCCGCAGCCCCGCTACCTGAGTCAGCCCAGCACCGCTGCCACGCTGAATCTGGCCGCCACCGCCGCCCAGTGTGCCCGGGTCTGGCAGCAAAGCGACGCCCCCTATGCCCAGCGCTGCCTGCAGGCCGCCGAAAAGGCATGGCAAGCCGCGAAGAAGCATCCGGATGTCTACGCCTATGACAACTTTGTCGGCTCAGGCCCCTATGACGACACCCAGCTGGACGACGAATTCTACTGGGCGGCGGCCGAGTTGTTCGCCACCACCGGCAAGGCCGAGTACCTCAAGGCCCTCAAGGCTTCCCGCTACTACCTGACCTCCCCCAAGGGTGACAAGGACGCCACCGGCGATCTTTACTGGCAAGGGGTTGCCAGCGCCGGCACCATCACACTGGCCCTGGTGCCGAACAAGCTGCCGGCAGCCGATGTCCAGCAGGCCCGTGCGGCCATCGTCGCTACCGCCGATGCCTATCAGCAGCGTGTCGATCAGGAAGGCTACCGGATCCCCTACACGGCGGAACAATACCCGTGGGGCTCCAACTCCAACCTGATGAACCGCAGCATCTTCCTGGGCCTGGCCCACGATTTCACCGGCGAGCGCAAGTATGTGCAGGCCATGTCCGATGCCATGGATTATCTGCTCGGTCGTAACCCGATGGATCAATCCTATGTCTCCGGCTATGGCAGCCGTCCGTTGAAGAACCCGCACCACAGATTCTGGGCGCACCAGGTCGATCCGGCGTCCCCCATGGTGCCACCAGGCGTACTCTCCGGCGGCCCGAACTCCATCAACTTCAGCGATCCGGTGGCCGCCACCCTCAAGGGTAACTGCGTGGGTCAGACCTGCTGGAAGGATGAAATTGGCGCCTGGACCCTCAACGAGGTGACGGTCAACTGGAATGCCCCCTTCTTCTGGACCGCCAGCTATCTGGACGAAGGCGATCTGAACAAATAACCCTGAGAACCAATAAATGCGGCACACCTCGGTGTGCCGCATCGTTTTATCGGAGCAATCATGACCAAACACTCCCTGTTGAGCTTGCTGATGCTGTGTTTTGCGACAGCAGGATGCAATCAGAAGAGCCCGTCGGCCGTACCAGACAATTCCCAAGTCAGCGAAGGACTGGCTGCCGTCAGCCCGGTGACGGTCGGCGTGGCCGTCGGCATCGGACGGTTTGAATCCCAAGCCAGTCTGCGCTACAGCCCGGAAGCCAAGGCGCTACAGCAGACGGTGGCCCGGGAATTCAACCAAGTGGTCGCAGAAAACGTGATGAAGCCGCAATATATCCACCCGAGCGAGAACAGCTATTTCTGGGATGACGCCGATTATCTGGTGGACTTTGCCAAGCAGCATGATATGGCCGTGCATGGCCATACTCTTGTGTGGCATCAAGCCTTGCCAGACTGGATGAATACGTATTCTGGCAATTGGGATGACATGCTCAAGGAGCATATTACAACCATAGTGAGCCACTATGCTGCCGATATCGATAGTTGGGATGTGGTCAATGAAGCCTTTCTCGATGATGGCTCACCGCGACAAAGCATCTGGCAAACCAATCTTCCCGATTACATTGCCAAGGCATTTAATTATGCCAATCAGGCCGACCCAGACGCTGAGCTCTATTACAACGATTACAATATTGCAGGCATGTCCAAAAAACTGGATGCCGTATTGGCTATGGCCAAGTCGTTACGCCAGCGCAACATAGAAATCACAGGCATCGGGTTTCAAATGCACATAGACAGATACTGGCCAAGCCTGGATAACATTCGCGAGGCCTTTCAGAAAACAGTGGCAGCTGGACTCAAGGTCAGAATCTCGGAATTGGATATTCGCATGAATGTCAATGGCACCGAAACCGAGTTAAGTCCTGAGCTGGCCCACCTTCAACAGCAACGCTATCAGGACATCATACTGCTCTATCTGAACACAGTGCCGGAAGAATATCGTGGCGGCATTACCTTTTGGGGGGTAAGCGATAAGAACAGCTGGGTAAATTATTACTATCAGCATGCCGACTGGCCCCTGTTGTTTGACGACAAGCTGCAACGCAAGGCAGCGTGGCAGGGGGTATTTAATGCGTTCACCTCGCATTAAATAATGGGGGGCGGCCACATTCGCCTTTCAACTCCACCCTCTGCAGCGAGAAAGATGAACAAAAAAGCCGGATAACAATCCGGCTTTTTTCAATCAATGCAATGAGTTATCCGCCGGTTAACCCGTGTATTCCTGGGTGGATTGACGAACAATGATCGATAGTTCAGGCAATTCGTCATGCATGTCTTGCTCCTCACTCTCAGCCCCTTCAATCATGGAAAGCAAGGTCTTGGCCAATTTCACACCCGTTTCAAATATCGGCTGTTTGACCGTCGTGAGTGGCGGATTTGAGAAGGTTGAAAAGGGTAAATCATCGAAGCCGACAAGAGAGACATCGTCAGGAACACTCAGGCCATGCTCGCGCAAACCGAGCAAGGCGCCATATGCCGTCTGATCGTTAGCACAGAAGATGGCACTGAATTTGCGGCCACCATCAACCAGCGTCTTTATGGCGGCACGCCCCCCTACCTCACAGAAGTCACCCTGTACCACCAACTCAGGATTAAACTCAATGCCAGCACTGATCAGCGCTTGACGATAGCCATGGAGCCGCTCAACCGCATCCTTCTGATCGGCCAGACCCACTATATGGGCAATATTTTTGTGCCCCAAGTCCAACAGATAACGGGTTGCCATATAACCACCCAGGCGGCTATTGGTATTATAAGAGCGGACACGTTCTGTATTGATATTATGGCCAGCGGCGACGATCGGCACCTGTTGAGATAATTCAACAAGATTTTGCTGACTGACATGTCCAGTCAAAATTAGGATGCCATCAACACGCCGCGAAATAAGCAGGCGCAACCGTTCCATTTCCTGTTGAGGATTCCAATGACCGCTAACAACAATGGGGACATAACCCGTGCCTTCCAGCGTGGTTTCTACACCGCGCAACATCTCATTGGAAAAGGGGCTGTCCAGATACTGAGTCAATACCCCTAAGGTCATCGATTGACCTGTCTTTAGCGACTGCGCCATCAGATTAGGCCGGTAATCAAGCTCCTTAACTGCATTCTCAACCGCAATTCGCTTTTCTTCAGCGACCTTTGCAGAACCTCGCAAAATTCGCGATACAGTACTGGCAGAGACACCGGCGAGACGAGCAATATCGTAGACCGTAGCTTTCTTCATCTGGACTGGCGCAAGCCTCTCCTTATCATCCCAGGAACACGGCAAAGTTTTCATCTTGAGCAACCGTGGACAATACTACAGCCGCCCAGGCCAGCACAAGCGCCAACCACTCACTCATGGGGTGTGGGTCGCCTTTATTTCAGAGAAAAAAACATCCCTTGCGCCTTTATAACCAGCACACTCGGCCAGCTGAATAAATTTGACCGCTTCCTCCAGTTTGTTTTCGCGGACGGCGCGACGAATTTTCTGATTATACGCCTGCTCATTCATAAGAGATGAGGCGGTCTGTGATGGGCAAGACGAATTTTCAATTGATGCTGTCTTGGCGATAGGGGCCACCACAGGGTCGGTTTTTTCGAAAATGACCTGTATGCGCCCAAGAGGAGAGTGTGGTACCTGCAAATTGGAAAACTTGCTAACATCACTAATGCGGTCATAACGCATGCTGTTTAGCAACAACTCCTCATTCAACCGGGTGCTGCCAACATAGTCTTGCGGCGTAGAGAAAAACACCAGATTGATGCGATTGTAACCCTCAGGCAAAATAAACTCGCCGTTATAACTTTGTTCAGGAGAGACACTCCCATCATAGGTAAAGTGTTCGCTATCAACCAAGCCGAGAACGTTATATTCATCATCCAGCACCATCACGGACGGAATGAAGACGGTGAAATCCAGTGGCGACTTGATGGTGACATGACGGCCAAGTCTTTTTGTATCAACAGAATAGGCCCCCACGTAACTCTTTCCAGAGTTGAACTTAAAAACTTGATGATCAGCCCCAATCTGCAGCCAGCTCTGCTCCTGTTCAATCGGTTGAAACTGGAGGTCTTCAATTTTGTCAACAGCCTGTTTGGCGTTTAATTCCAGACGCTGTGCACTCACCTGCTCCTGGAATGAACGGGCCCCGACAGCCGACTCGCCGGCAACAGGCTGATTTGGCTGAGTACTACATCCCAATGACAATAAACTAATCACCCATAAGGCAGCATTAGATATTTTTCGCATTCAGAGCTCCCATTGTCCCATCGCCGAACCAGCAAATAACTGGTACATCTTTACACCGTTTGCCAATTCAAATAGCCCCAAAACAAAAGCGGACCAGATGGTCCGCTTTTAGTATTACCACCACATGTCAGCCTGGATACCGACCAGGAAATCTTCGCGGCTCTCGAGCCAGCTAGCCTGATAATTCCGATCGATATAGGTAGCTAACAACCGGATTTCCGGTGAGGGACCGACGCCCGTATTCACAGTAAAGGTCGGCACCACGCTGATTTTGCTGGAGTGGCTACCCAAATTAACATTATCCACAATCAGGTTATTTTTGACATAGCCCAGCTCTGTCTGCACCGAGAAGAACTCGTTAATCGGGAACACAGGGCGCAGGGAGGCGGCATACCAGGAATCATGCCCACCCAGCTCGTAGTCGTTGTACTGGTAAGAGAAGGTCGGCAGGAATTGGAACTTGCCGCCATACCAGCCGCCCCAGGCAAACATGCGATATGACTGGTCGCCATCACGCACCTTCGTCTGATAAGGCTTATAACCGTCTTGCGTATCTTGCAGCGTCTTCTGGTACAGGGAGCCCTTGCGGTACATGGCGGTATTGGTCAAGTTGGCCCCCAGCAAATCCCCCGACCCCAGGCCACGCCCGGCCTGGGCAATGAACTTGGAAAAACCGCCCGGCAAGGTGAAGAAGTCTTCCCGTGAATAAATCACGGTTCCCTCAACCCCCTTGGTGGCGTATTCATTGCTGTCACCTTCGAAGCTGTTGTCCGGCATCTGCTTGGCGGCGATCTCAACATCCCATGCCCCGTACCGTGCGCTGGTATGCAGGGTATGCATGGTGGCGGCTGATCCATCGGGGCGATCGGTATGATCGGTATCATTGCTGTTGATATAGGCAAAATCCCACTTGCCCCCAGCCAGTTCCAGATCCTTGACGCCAGCCCCGGTACCGGAATAGTCGGTATAGAAGAAGTCGGTGGTCCAAATATAGTTTTCACGATCATAGTATCTCATCCCGCCCCACATCTTACCGGTCGGGGTAATACCGCCGAGTTCGACATAGCTTTCAGAGATACCCGTCTCCCGTGGTGCGGTACGAGTTTGCAGACCATCGCCGTCTGATTCGATATTCAGCCGAATATCCACTGACTTACCACCGCCCAGATCCCACAGTTTATTCAGCCGACCTTCCCAGCTATTATCTACCTCGGCGCCCAGACGCCCCATAGACTTATCAATTTCATCGGCGTAACCGGCCTTGCTAAAATCATCCTTGGCATCAAACAAAGATCCCGCACGAATATAGCCGTGAAAACCAATTGACTCAGAGGCAACCACAGCGTTCGAGGACAAGACGCCACCGGCCAGCGCAATGGCAAGCGCCAGATAAGATAGTTTCATGATAATCCCTTAATTTATAAAAGACGGTATGATTAGAGTTTCTTGCAGCCGACATCTGCCGCAGCCGTTGCCTCAGTCAGCAAGGCGACATTGGCCAAGGCGAAATTCATCCCACTCATTGAGTCCCAGGCACCAGACACATAAATGACCTTCTGTACCGAGTTCATATTGCTCACGGGAATCATGGCGTTATAGGGATAATGGCAGCGATACCAGGTACCATCGGCAGGCACGGCGTCGGCATTAAGGGTGACAAAGGTTCCATAATCCGGGCCAGCGGTGCCATCTGAACGAATTTGTAATTCAGGCGAATCACCGTAGCTGTTGACCTGAATATCAAAGGTCATGCTGCCATCCTGATAGGAGGACAAATCACCGGCTGAATTATCGGCGCCAAAAAACAACCCGCCATTCCCCGGATAATTTGCGGTCAGCACACCGTTCTCATCAGTGGTCTCCACCCCAAAGCTGTTGAGGGGGTAATCCGCATTGAGGGAGGTCGCGCTGGTGACATCGCCGGAGTAATAAATGGCCGCATCGCCACTGACCAAGGCCGGTGCGGAATTCACCCCTGAGCCGGTATCCGGCGCCGGCTCACTGCCGTCTTCACAGGTGACAGGATCCACAACCGGGCTATCGGTGGTGGTCAACTCGTAGCGAACATTGGTGATTTCGTAATCGAACTTCTCCGTGGTGGCCAGATGGAACGGCGTGTGCACGGACGACAGATTGACCGCGGTAGCCCCAGGGAAGGGCTTCATGCAAGCCACCGGCACCACCAGTTTCTGCCAGTTGCCATCACTCGCCAGGTACTTGGCGATCGGCAGGCTGCTGCGATTCGGGTATTCGTTATCGATGGATACCGACATGCTCTGCGGCACGGCACTCTTGGCACGCAGCTCGAAGGTAACGAAGCCACCGGCATACTGGCTCAGATTGATGGCCGAGTCGCTCTTGAGCATGAAGGTGCCGTCGCCGTCGCCACTCACCTGCACATCGGCGGCATCGTTCTCGCCTTCATGGTTGATCAAGACGGCACTGATACTCTGCAGGGCCACAGGCGTGGCACTGACCGCCTGGACGGACCAGCCATCCCTCTCGGACTGCACCATGGGTGCGGCAGAGCTGGCAGCATCCTTGCCAAAAAACAGGCTGGAGGTGCCATCATCCGTCGGCGGGGTGGACCCACCGCCAGAGTTGCTACCAATATTTTCCGCCCCGCCGCAGCCGGCAAGCAGCGCGGCCGCTATCAAGGACAGGTGAATTCCTTTTTTTACAGTCTTCATGATGGCCCTCCATCCAAGCCATGGAATCATTCTGAGTTTGGTTACCCTCCGCGCCATGCAATCGATATCAAGCCGTGTCGGAGTTAGCTTGATTCTTATGAAATCGATTTCCAATGCAATAAGAATCCGTGTTACTTTTCGTGTTTCGTGCAGCAAGTCACAGATGGTGGCCGGGCCAACCCCTGTCAGTAGGCGGTGTAGCCGGAGGCGCTGGCGGCATGAGCCAATTTTTAGCGGTCAGCCAGGGGCCATTGCCTGTAGCTCACCCTGGCAATCCCGCGAGACGGTCATAGGGGTGAAAATCGCTCACCAGGCATCGATTTCAAACAAGTCTGGCTTGACTGACCGTGCCGGAGGGCGCCTTAGCGGCCCAGCGACGCTTAGCGCCGGCCAGGAACAGACCCGACTCGCCTGCCGGTGCAGACAAGCGGTAAGCGGTAAGCGGGACGGCCTAGGCGCAACGGCACCGGCCATGGCTCGCCAACCCCGTGTCCTTCCGGCGGCCAAACAGACCGTTTGTCCGGGCAGTTGATCCGGTTAATCACTCGCGGCGATAATGGCCGTCGCTTCGGGAATCACGCCTTGGGCTATGGAATCGGCCATGATCCCATTCTATTCCCTTCGGCCAACACGGTTATTCGCTGAGCGGCCGATGAATAACCTTGGCGGCACGTTTTGGCATGGAGAAAATAAGCCTCAATTGGTGCACAAATACCATCCTGTTGGTTAAACAGGCCAGAGCATCGGCATAATGAGACTTATATGAACCCCGGCGTTCTTTTCTAGAACGAGGGAATGTGCATGTATTAGACTGATTGGCACCTTGCTTGTGAGCGGGCGTCGTCAATGCTGTTACAATGTCTGTGGTTATAGGGATCCTTTGCATGCATAACATTATTTCCAGAATCTCGTTACTGTTATTACTGGGGTTATCACTGGGGCAAACCTTCGCGACCACACTGACGATCGCGTCATATCCCAACTTCGACACATCAGTGCGTGAGATAATACAAGAATACGAAAAAGCAAACCCTGATATTAAAATTCGCCTTGTCAGTCTGTCTTATTTTGACCACCACAACAGCCTCTACACGGCATTAAAAACCAACACCCCCATTGCCGACGTGGTTGGAATTGAACAGGATTACATCTCTAAATTTGTTTATTCCGGCAAGCTGGCCCCCATCTCCCATGCGCCCTACGATGCCGAAAAATATATCGACCAGCTCACCCCCTTCATGGTGGTCAATGCACGTGGTGAGGATGGGCAACTGTATGCCATTCCTGCCGATATAGGTCCGGGAACCCTGTTTTATCGCCCCGACCTGCTGGCACGCGCCGATGTGGACATTGAGGCCATGACGACCTCCTGGGATGCGTTCATTGAGGCTGGCAAGCAATTGAAAAAACAGGGTGTTTACCTGTTGGCCAATGCCAGTGATATCAAGGATGTGTTTATTCGCACCGGGATCCAGTCCGGTGAAGGCATCTATTTCGATCAACACGGCAAAGTACTGGTCAACAGCCCGCGTTTTGTGCGGGCGTTCGAGCTGGCCAAACAGGTCCGCACCGCCGGACTCGATGGCCGCTTGCAAATCTGGAGTAATGATTGGGCGGAGAGTATCCGCCGAGGACACATAGCCACGGCGATGATGGGGGCCTGGTTCACCGGCCACCTCGCCTCATGGATAGCGCCCGAGGAAGCCGGAGCGTGGCGCGCCCACCAGCTGCCTGGCCATGTCTATGCCAACTGGGGCGGCTCTTACTATGCCATCCCGCAGAGTGCCGCGCACAAGCCCGAGGCCTGGGATTTCATCCGCTACATGACCCTCAACCCCCAGGTACAACGCCGCCTGTTCACTGAGCTCGACACCTTTCCGGCGTTGCAGAGCGCACAATCGGACGACTTGCTGTCCCGGCCCGTTCCCTACCTGGGCAACCAGCCGGCCGGTCGCTTGTGGCAAACCGCCGCCCGCGCCATGCCAGCCATAGTGGCAAACAAGCATGACGCCTTCGCCGCCGATATCGTCAGGAAGCAGCTGGATCTGGTGCTGGATAGTCACAAGGACATACCCCGGGCACTGGCCGATGCCGAGCGCCAGATAACGCGGAAACTACAGCGGCCGTGAGTCCTATCTGATGCGCTATCGGATCCTGGCAGATAAGCGTCTGATCCCCTATCTCTATCTGACGCCCTTTATCCTGCTGTTTCTCGGCTTCACGCTGTTCCCGCTGCTGTACTCCCTGTGGATGGCGCTGCACTTGCCCGGCGAGTCTGGATCCTGGCTGGATATGACCTTCAGCGGGCTGGCGAATTTTCGCTATGTCATCGAGGACGACTGGTTTGGCGTCGCCCTGCATAACACCCTGTGGATCGCCCTGCTTGCCGGCCTGCCGCAACACCTGATTGCGATTCCCCTGGCCAGCTTCCTCTATCGGCACAGCCGGCGGAAAAATCTGTTCTCGCTGTTCTTCTGCTTCCTGCCCTATCTGACCTCGTCGGTTGTGATAGCCCTGGTATTCAATGCGCTCTTCTCCCGCGACTATGGCCTGATCAACCAGTTGCTCGACACCCTGTGGCAATTGGTACACCCCGGTGCGCCGCTTCAGATCGACTGGTACGATGCCGAGCATATCCGTTGGCTGATTGCACTGGTCGTCTGCTGGAAGCATACCGGCTGGAATACCTTGCTCTATCTATCGGCGATGCGGAACCTGAACAAGGATCTTTTTGAGGCTGCCAGCCTCGAAGGGGCGGGGTTCTGGCGCCAACTGGTCATCGTCGTCATTCCTGGCATCAAACCCGTGCTGCTGCTGGCGCTGGGGCTAACCCTGGTGGGCAACCTGCAGCTGTTCGACGAGGCCTATCTGTTGACGGCCGGGACCGGGGGAAGTGGCCAATCGGGGCTGACACTCATGATGTATATCTTCAATCTGGCCTTCGTCGAGGGCGATTATGCGCTCGCCTCGGCGGCCGCCTGGCTAATCACAGTGCTGCTATTGCTTCTGCTGCCCATCGTTAAAAAGGTGATTCGCCATGAATAAGAATGGCCGCACGCACCTGGTGACCGAATTTTCTCTGCTGGGGATTTTAGCCCTCACACTGTTTTTTGCCTTGCCATTCTGGTTCATGTTTGTATTTGCAACCCACACGGATAGCGCTATCTTTTCCGTGCCCACCCCAATCTGGTTCGGCAATCAGCTGCAGGAGAATTATCAGTCACTACTGCGCCACTTGCCGGCATTCTGGCTGAATGTGAAAACCAGCCTCTATATCAGCTCCGCCACGGCGCTATTGAATATTCTGCTCTGCGCCTTGTCTGGCTGTGCTTTTGCCATCTATGACTTTCCCGGCAAGGGGTTGCTACTGAAAGCCGTGATACTCTCTCTCTTATTTCCGTCGGTCCTGACCATGATGCCGACCGCCATCATGGTCTCCTTCTTAGACTGGTTTAACCAGCCGAGGGCACTGATTATTCCCGCCGCATGTGGTTCATTTGGAGTCTTATTTATCAAGCAATATATCGAGCAGGCCATCACTCAGGACATGGTGGATGCCGCCCGGGTGAATGGCTGCAATGAATTACAGGTGTTCCGCCATGTGGTGTTGCCTGCCATCACGCCGGCACTGGCCTCGGTGGGATTGCTGACCTTCATTGGTGCCTGGAATAACCTGCTCACCCCCCTGATAGTGCTTAAGGACCCCAATCTGTTTACCGCCCCCCTGGCCTTGCGCTCCCTGCAAGGCGTTGGCGCCATGCCCTGGGGTGCCATCTGTCTGGGCGCCAGCCTGACCACGCTGCCGTTTGTGATACTGCTGGCGCTGACCGCCCGCTGGATTTACCGGGTCACCTATCACAACGCCGAGGTGTGAACGCCCGCGCCATGCCGTCCGCGCCCCCTCTCAGCCCGGGCCAGACAAAAAAGCCGGAACCCAGTCATGAGTTCCGGCTGTTTACCGCACAGGGGCGTTATTGCATCTGGCGACGATAGACCTCGACCAGCTCGGTGGCCAGTTCACGGCACAGGATGGAGGTCATCAGGTGATCCTGGGCATGGACCATGACCAGCGTCATCTTGGTCTTGCCCTCCCCCTCATCGGCCTCGATGAGCTTGGTCTGCACCGCATGGGCGGCCTTGCCCGCCTCGGTGGCCTCGGCCAGCAGGGCGGTCGCCCGTTCAAATTGGCCTTCCCGTGCCTGGCGCAACGCCTCAAAACACAGGCTGCGGGACTGACCGGCATTGACGATAATGCCCATGACTGCTTCTTCTAAATCCAACATCTTGACCTCTTAAAAACCATTATTGCGGGAAACGTCGGCAAACCATTCGCCACTCTTCTTTACCGTGCGGATCTGGGTGTTCAGATCCAGGCTGATGAAGCCATAGCGATTCTTATAGGCATTCATCCATGACCAGTTATCGATAAAGGTCCACAGGTGATAGCCACGGCAATGGGCCCCTTCCTGAATAGCCTGATGCATCCATTTGAGGTGCTCACGGATAAACTCGATCCGATAGTCATCCTTGACCTGACCATCATCGGCAATAAAGCGCTGCTCGTTTTCCACACCCATGCCGTTCTCGGAGATATAGCAATCGATGTTGCCGTAGTTATCTCTGAGGTTGATCAGAATGTCGTAAATGCCCTTCTCGTAAATTTCCCAGCCCCGATAGGGATTCATCTTGCGGCCCGGCATCTCGTAATTTTCGAAGAACCAATCCGGCATAAAGGGCGCATCCGGGCAAATGGCCGTCATGCGGGCCTTAACGCGGCGCGGCTGGTAATAGTTGATGCCGAGAATATCCACCTTGCCTTCGGCGATGGTCGCCAGATCATCGGCCTCATAGACGGGCAGCTGATCATGCTGCTTGAGCAGGTCCACCAGCTCTTCGGGATAGCAGCCCTTGACGGCCGGATCCAGGAAGGCCCGGTTGAAGAACAGATCGGCGATAAAGGATGCCTTCAGATCCGCCGGATGCTCTGAACGGGGATAGGAGGGCGTCAGGTTCAGCACGATACCGATACGGCCCGCCAGCTTGAGCCGGCGATAGCAGCGAACCGCCTTGCTGTGGGCCAGCATCATGTTGAAGGCCACTTGCGCCGCCATGCGGAAGCCGAACTTGTTCGGGTAATGGAAGTCGTACAGGTAACCGCCCTCGACCACCACCACAGGCTCGTTGAACGTCATCCAGCAGGCCACCCGATCGCCGAACAGCTTGAAACAGATCTCGGCGTATTTTTCGTAGGCCTCGACGGTCTCCCGACTCTCCCAGCCGCCCCGCGCCTGCCACAACAGCGGCATGTCAAAGTGAAACAGGCCGATGAAGGGGGTAATACCATTCTCGAGCATGGTATCGATGACATTGTTATAGAAGTCGACCGCTTCCTGATTGACACTCACCCCGTCCGGCATCAGCCGAGCCCAGGAAATGGAGGTCCGAAAACTGTTGTGACCAATCTGCTTCATCAGTTCAATATCTTGCCGATAATGCTGATAGAAGGTTGAGGTTTCCGCCGGTCCAACCTGACCATGGAATCGATTCGGTTCTATTTCAAACCAGTGATCCCAAATTGTTTTTGCTTTGCCACCTTGTACGGCAGCCCCTTCTGACTGGGCAGCAGACGAAGCGCTGCCCCACCAGAAACCCTCTGGAAATTGATATTTCATCGTATTCATCCCCACCGCGAAAATCGCAGGACAACTATTAAGACTAATCAGGCCTGAGTCGCTACCGGATCCAGATCGGCTTGCTCTTTCTCTTTGCGCGTTTCCTCATCCTGCGCATCCTGTTGCACCAAGGTGCGCTCATAGGCCTTAACGAACGGGTAATACATCAGTGCGGCCATCGCCATACAGATGAAGCACATGATGACGGGGGCAATGGCCCAGTTGGTGGCCCAGGAGGCGCCAATCGGTGCGGGTGTCGTCCAGGCTGTCAGCATGACCACCTTTTCCACCAGGCCGAAATCCACCACAAACCAGGCGAGCACGGCATTGATCACCGGGATAAAGATGAACGGCAGGAAGAAGATGGGATTCATGATGATGGGCGCACCAAAGAGGATGGGCTCATTGATGTTGAACATGCCCGGCACTATCCCCATACGACCAATGGTCCGCAGGTGCGCCGCCTTGCTCCGGATCAGCAGCATGGCCAGCGGCAAGGTTGAGCCCACCCCGCCAATAAACAGGAAGTGGTCCCAGAAACCCTGGACGAAGGTGTGCGGTATCGGCTGACCGGCGGCCAGTGCGGCCTGGTTGGCGGCCAGGTTGGCCATCCAGAACGGGTTCATGATGCCGGTGACAATCATGGTGCCGTGGATACCGGCAAACCACAGGATCTGACACAACAGCACCGCCAGGATCACCGCCGCCAGACTATCGGACGCCGCCACCAGCGGCTTGAGCATGGCCATGATGGCCTCCGGCATAATCATGCCAGTGGCGGATTGGATCAGCAGATTCAGCGGATGCAGCGTGGCCATGATGGCGATGACGGGGATCAGCACCTCAAAGGATCTGGCCACCCCACTGGGCACCTGCTCCGGGAGCTTGATGGTGACATTGTTCTTTTTCAGCCAGCGGTACACTTCGGTCGCATAGATGGAGCAGAGCAACGCGGTAAAAATGCCCTGACCAGACAGATACTGAGTGGAAATGGCACCATTTTTAAGATCGGCCGCCACCAGCATAAAAGAC
Organism: Pseudaeromonas paramecii; assembly: GCF_039540575.1. NCBI lineage: Bacteria > Pseudomonadati > Pseudomonadota > Gammaproteobacteria > Aeromonadales > Aeromonadaceae > Pseudaeromonas > Pseudaeromonas paramecii. The sequence continues at coordinate 155,960 of NZ_BAABFC010000012.1, read as the reverse complement.
ATCAGCGACAACAGGCCGGTCGTAATCGGATCCAGCGAGTAATGCTTACCCAGACTGGCACCGACCCCCATGGCGATGAATAGGGTCATCAACCCCATACTCATATTAAAGGGCAGCATCAGTTCATCGCGATATTCGCTTGAAAAATCCAGCCAGGCCCGGGCAAAACCCCATGTCGTATCGGCAGAGATGGGCGGGAATATAAATACCAGCATGAAGCTGCCGACAATCATGAAAGGGAGCGCGGCAATAAATCCATCGCGGATCGCCAGCACATAGCGCTGCTGCGCGATGACGCCGGCCATGGGCGCTAACCGTTGCTCGATCACTTTGACGAGCGCGTTGTAGAGTGAACTCATTTTCTCTTCATCCTCACCAGGGCCATCAGTCGATCATGCTCAGTGCGAAATCCAGTACCTTGTCACCGCGCTGCATGCCGTAGTCCATCATGTCAATCGCTTGAACCTTGATGCCGTAGGGCGCGGCCTTGGCGGCCAACTCCTGTTGCATGTACTTGATTTGCGGGCCTAAGAGTACGACCTGATATTTCGGCATCTGCTCGTCGAACTCGACGGCGCCAAAGGCCTTGATATCCACCGCCAAACCACGGTTACCGGCCTCCACCAGCATCTTCTTCACCAACATGCTGGTCGACATCCCAGCAGAGCAGCACAACATGATCTTTTTCATGGGAATCCCTCCGTATAGAAATCTAGCTGCAATATAGATCCAGACTCCCGACACAGGAAATCGATTTCACGATGATTTTCTATAAGTGTGAACAGGATCACCAAGCCGCTCATGGCAGCGCCTAGCGAAAATAGCTCGTATAATATTGATATATATGGCTTTTATTTACGTTGATTTTCATGCTTCACCAGGAACATACAATCCGAAGAATGACAGGGGCATCGATTTCACGTGAAACTGCCAGGCGCCCGCCACCGCTGCCGCCCCTGGGCTGGGGGATGGAAGCCGTGCTGACCGTGGCGACAGGATCAGAACGCCTTGAGGCTCATTACTGTGCCCATGCCCTGCTGTCAGGTTGCAACGCCCCCAGGCCGGCCAGGCAGATAGCGAGGGAATGCCACTCAGCGCCCGGGCGCCTCGCCGGGCGCCATCTGCTGAGGGCACCGGCGTTGCCTGACCAACAGAAAGGGCGCCGTATCGGCGCCCTTTCCTCGGTGTTATGGCGGACTATTCCCAGGGGCTAAAGCCGACGTAGTCGTACTTGCCATAGGCCGGCATGTCGTTGTAGCTGCTGGGGGGGAAGCTTGGGTTCGCGCTGATCCAGTTGTTCATAAACAGCTGCATATAGCTGGTCACCGGTCTGTCGACCCGGCGCACCGTCACCCATTCGTTGGTGTCCCGGCTGAAAACCTGCCAGGTCACGCCGTAGGCATCTATCGAAAAGGCGTAGCGCTCCATCTTCCAGATGGACAGGCCGTACTGGCCGACATCGATGTCCATCGGGTGCTGCACGCCGCCGATCCAGACGTTGGTATGCAGCAGATTGGTTCCCCCCATCAGCTCAATGTCCACCTCATAATGGCTGGACGTCCCGGCCGTGCCGGTATAGGTGAAGAAGGAGGTAATGGTGCCGGGCACACCGGCGGCGGACATCTGCACCTCGTAACGGCCCCGGCGCATATAGCGGGTACTCCGCAGCTCCCCACAGGTTTTATATCCGCCATCATTCTTGGCCAATAACACCAGCCGCCCGTTTTCTGTCCAGATGTTGTTGGCTTTCCAGGTGCAATCAAACTCAGCACCGCCATTTTTCCAACCGTCTGACTTGCTCCATTCCAACCCGCTCCAGCCCCAGGCATTGGCACCTTGTGCCGAGAGCCCACTGAGGAGCAGAATGGAAACCATTACTGGCAATTTACTCATTTTCATTTTTTGTTACCCTCCTTATGTTGTTTTATGAACATAACCAGGCAGCAAACTGAAATAATGGAATGACATCGCATCATTTATTTTTCATCGGTGATGAAACAAATTTAAATTTTTGAGCAATGCAAAATGCGAATCAAACAACACGGAAATAAGAAGCCCGCAACAAGCCGCCACAATATATGAGTCAGGCCATTTTTCATCCTGAAATTAATATTGTGATCCTGAAACCAGCCGCAGGGCCTGAGGGTTAGGGATACCCAAAAGAAACGGCGCCCGCAGGCGCCGTCGCTGCCACGATCTGGCCTCAGATCTGGCTGATCACCTGTTGCTTGGGCAGGCGGGACTTGGGCAGGCCGGCGTTGAAATCCTCGTCGCTGCGATAGCCCAGGCTCACCGCCACCAAAGACCGCAGCCCCTTGTCCGCCAGCCCCAGCTCGGCGTCGATGGCGGCAAAGTCCAGCCCTTCCATGGCGGTGGCATCGATCCCCAAGGTGGCGGCCCCCAGCAACAGACTGCCCAGGGCGATGTACACCTGCTTCTCCATCCAGTAGGGCAGATCCTGCAGTGTCTCCTTGTGCAGGGCCACGTAACCGGCCCGCACCTTGCCGCCCATCTGCTTGGCGGTCTCGTCGGCGAAGCGACCGTCCGCAGCCTCCTGCGCCAGCACCGCCGCCAGGTGCTCCTCGCTCAAGTCCGTGCGCACGCACAGGATCACCAGATGGGAGGCGCGGATGATCTTGGGACCGTTGTAGGCGAACTGATCATGGGCCCCCACCTGGGCGATGCGGGCCTTGGCCTCGCTGCTGCCGGCGAAGATGAAGTGCCAGGGTTGGGAGTTCACCGACGAGGGCGCCAGTTGCAGCAGGGTCTGCAGCTGCCCCAGATCCGCGTCGCCGATGCGGCGGCTGTCGTCATAGGCCTTGGTGGTATAACGCTGTTTGGCCAATTGGCTCAGAGTCATGATGTGCTCCTGATGATGATGCGCGTCCTATCAAACGCCAGCGGCCAGCGGTTGTCAAACCAGGCGGGCCAACCCGACCGGGATCCCAGCCCAGGGCCTTTTCCCTGCCAAGAGTGAGGATTTTGCGGCATACTCGGCGCCCTCGCCGTCAATCCCGCAAGGAGAGCCTTTGTTTTCTCGATCCCCCCGCCCCCTCCTCGTCTGCCTGCTGCTGACCGCCCTGCCGCTCCAGGCCGAGGTCTGCCGCCAGGATAATTTTGACAAGGCCACCGCCGTCTCCGAGCGGCTGATGCAAAAGGAAGAAGCACTCAGCGACCGCCTGCTGGACTATCTCAAGGATGCCCGGGCCGAGTTTTTTGCCCATGAGCAAAGCAGCCAGCATCTCACCCGCCAGGGGCTGATCGGCTGGGAGAAACAAGCTGGACGCAGCCTGGCCGCGCAAACCGAACACATGGTCAGCCGGCTGGAGAGGGTCGAAGCCCTGGAAGGTCGGCTGATGTTTGTGGAAGACAACCTGCCCGGCGCCCAGAACCTCTGGCGTCTGCTGATCAAGCACTGCCGCCAGGAAGACTATCCGGAGCGGGCGGAGATGGCCCGCCACAACGGCCGAATCCTGGCCGGGCTGACCGACGATCTGAAGACGGATCGCCGTACCCAGGCCGTCTTGCTCGACACCTACGGCAAGGAGGTGGATCTGCTCAAGGCGGCGAATCAGGCCCGCGACCGCATGGCCAAGCAAGAAGCCCAACGGCAGGCCAACCGGGCCAAGCCCGGCGAGGCGCCCTGGCCGGGCATCTTCGACAAGAACCGCAAGTTCAACCCGGAGAAGATCGTCTGGAAGGATGGCATCTGGTCCTGCGCCCACTACCGGGCGGACGGCGTGTGCAGCCAGGTGGTCCGGGTGAAGGATATCCCGCCAGACTAGGGGATGGCCGGCGGCGGACCATGGCCTACTGCCAGGCCGCCATGATGGCCTGCCAGCGGCCCGTCTCCTGCAGGCGCAGCATGGCCGCCCGGATCTGCGCGGCCAAAGCCGGCGGGAACTCAGGCCCGGCGGCCAGATAAACGGGCGTCAGGGGCCCCACCGCCATCCCCTCCAGCAGGCTCTCCCTGGGCTGCCCCAACGCCTTCCAGCTGTAGCGGCTGATGAGATCCGAGTCCGCTATGGTGTCATAGCGCCCCCCCAGCAGCTTGCGGGCATTCATGTCGGCATTGGCTGCCCCGCTATCCAGCCCCTCCACCCCCAACTGCTGCAGCACCTTGATCAGCGCATGGCCGCGTACCACCCCCACCACCCGCCGCCGGGCCTCATCCAGATCGAGCACCGGGCGAACGTCACGGCCATAGGAATAGAAACGGGATTGGGTGGTGAACAGCTCCGCCAACCAGCTGTACTGCGCCAGGCGCTGCGGGGTCTGGGAGAAGGGGATGATGGCCACCGGCTCGGTACCCGCCTGCAGCACCCGGGCCTGGGCCCGCAACCAGGGGACATCGAAGCGGAACTCGAATCGGGGCGCCCCCAGCCGGGTCGCCTCGTCCAGCAGCTCCACCGCCAGGCCCACCGGGCGCCCGTCCACCTCACCGCAATAAGGCATGGCCTCCAGGGCGTACACCACCACCGTCGGCGCTGTGGGCGCATCCTGCTCCACCGGCACCCCGACACTGGGCCACCACAGCAGCAGTGCCGTCAGCCAGCCGGCCCACGCCCGTTTCGCCTGTTGCGCCATGGTCGCTCCTTGTTGCGGTCTGCCGGCGGCCCAGGGCCACCTCGTCAGACAAGTGTGGTGGCTGACACGCAACCTGGCCAGGCCGCATGCCAGCCCAGCCCCGACCTGTCATCCCCCATCTGGGTGATTCAGCGCCCCTGTGTCGCGGCTATGCTCGGCGGGCCATGACACAGGAGGAACCTATGCACTATGGACTGACAGGGATGTTGCTCGGCCTATTGGCCGGCACGGCCCACGCCGCCGATCCCACGGCGTTTGAACACCAGGTCTACCAGGCCATGGTGGAGCACAACTTTCACGGCAACTGGCACAGCGACTGCAGCCGGCTGACCCATGGCGGCGCACTGCGCCAATGGTGGCGCCTGGGCCAGGGCCAGCTGGACATCGTCGAGACCCGCTACAGCGATGACGACTGCCTGAGCCCCAGCGGCTTTGCCACCCACCACTATGACTACCAGGCCGCCGCCCCCGGTCTGGATGCGCAGGGGCAACACCACTACCCCCTGCACCTCACCACCGAGGCGGACGCGGCCCAGATCTATTACCTGCAGCCACAAGACGGCTCCCTGCTGGTCACCGGCCTGGCCCAGGACGCCCGCTTGCTGCTGAGCCAGACAGGAGGTCAGCATGACTAAGTCCCTCACCCCCCTGCTGGGCCTCACCCTGCTGCTGTTGAGCGGCTGCTATGGTGTCGATGACGACTGGTCCTCCGACGACGGCAGCAGTGACAGCGGTGGCGGCGCAGACAGCAGCTATAGCTACAGCTATACCTGCCCGGATACCAACACCAGCCACACCATTGAGATCCCCTCCCGCACCTGCGGCAGCGAATACGAGTTTTTTGCCTACAGCTTCGGCTGCAACCTGGTGGACAACATGGACAGCGCCGCCTGCGGACTGCAAGACTGCACAGGCGAAAATTTCGCCTGTGGGGCTTACGCCCAACCCTGACTGGGGCCAAGGGGGCTGTACCGCCCCCTTGGCGCCTGCCGGCATCCAGGCTGACGGTTGACCCGGCACCCATTCGTCGGCGGGCCACCAGGGAGAACGCCGTGGAGGCGTGATGCGGCATGGCGACCATGACGCTTGACTCGTCACGAACAGACTAGACGACCGGTCTAATTCGCTCTATAGTGCCCGCCATGAACACAGAACGCATCGATACCCGCCAACATATTCTCGACTGCGGCCACCGTCTGGTGGCGCGCAAGGGCTTTGTCGGCGTCGGCCTGGCGGAGTTGCTGGCCACCGCTGGCGTGCCCAAGGGCTCGTTTTATCACTATTTTGCCTCCAAAGAAGGCTTTGGCATCGCCCTGCTGGAGGCCTACTTCAGCCACTATCTGCAACGGCTGGACGGCCTGTTCGGCCGCCCGGATCTCAGCGGTGGCGACTGCCTGCAGACCTACTTGCAGCGCTGGATCGACACCCAGCAGGGGGAGGAAGCCGCCGATTACTGCCTGATCGTCAAGCTGGCGGCCGAAGTGGCGGATCTCTCCGAGCCGATGCGGGCCATCATGCTCGATGGTACCGAGCAGATCCTCGGCCGCCTGGCCGATGTGGTGGCGCGCGGGCAAGACGATGGCTCCATTGCCAACCGGGCGCCGGCCGGCGAGTTGGCGCAATGGCTCTATGAGGCCTGGTTGGGCGCCTCCCTGCTGGCCAAGCTGCGTCGTGATGACAGCGCCTACCGCGCCGCGTTGCAGCGCAGCCGCGAGTGGTTGCAACTGGGCTGACAAGACCTGGCGGCCCGCGAAGGTGGCCGCCCTTTTTTTACACCGCAACTAGACGACCGGTCTAATATCCGGTCAGGAGTAGACAGATGAATGGGATCAATCGTCGTTGGGTCTTGGCCTCGCGTCCGGTGGGTGAACCTGTGCTGGAGAACTTCCGCCTCGACCAGCAGCCGATACCGGAGCCGCAGGCCGGGCAACTGCTGCTGCAAACCCTCTACCTCTCCATCGACCCCTACATGCGCGGCCGGATGAGCGAGGCCAAGTCCTATGCGCCACCGGTGGCGCTGGGCGAGGTCATGGTCGGCGGCACCGTCAGCCGGGTCATCGCCTCGCAGCACCCCGACTATGCCGTCGGCGAGCTGGTGATGGCCTACACCGGCTGGCAGGAGTATGCGCTCAGTGATGGCAACGGCCTGTTCCACTTGGGCGAGCTGGCGCAACCCTCCCTGGCCCTGGGGGTCTTGGGCATGCCCGGCTTCACCGCCTACATGGGGCTGCTGGATATCGGCCAGCCGCAGGCCGGTGAGACAGTGGTGGTGGCGGCCGCCAGTGGCGCTGTGGGTGCCGTGGTCGGCCAGCTCGCCAAGCTGCAGGGCTGTCGGGTCGTCGGCATTGCCGGCGGCGCCGAGAAGTGTCGCTACGTGGTCGAGGAGCTGGGCTTTGATGCCTGCCTGGATCACAAGGCGCCGGAACTGCCCGCCCGCCTGGCGGCGGCCTGCCCGCAGGGCATCGATGTCTATTTCGAGAATGTCGGCGGCAAGGTGTTCGATGCCGTGCTGCCGCTGCTCAATGCCAAGGCGCGGGTGCCGGTGTGCGGCCTGATTGCCCACTACAACGCCACGGCCCTGCCGGCGGGGCCGGATCGTCTGCCGCTGCTGGCGGCGACCCTGCTCAAGCAGCGCATCCGTATGCAGGGGTTTATCATTTTTGATGACTATGGCCACCGCTATGGGGAGTTCCTGCAACAGATGGGCCCCTGGGTAGCCGAGGGCAAGATCCGCTTCCGCGAAGACAGGGTCCGCGGGCTGGAAGCGGCCCCCCAGGCGCTGATCGGCGTGCTGCGGGGCGAGAACTTTGGCAAGTGCATGGTGCACCTGGCCGATTAATCCGGGGCGGCACCCGCATCGGGTGCCGCTCATCAACGCAATGCGCTTACTGCAATCACGAGGAATCCCCTATGTCCCGTATCCTGATGGTACTCACCTCCCACGACCAGTTGGGCAACACTGGCCTCAAGACCGGTTTCTGGCTCGAAGAGTTCGCCGCCCCCTACTATGTGTTCCGCGATGCCGGTTGTGACCTCACCCTGGCCTCCCCCGCCGGTGGCCAGCCGCCGCTGGATCCCAAGAGCGATGAGCCGGACTTCCAGACCGCGGCCACCCACCGCTTCCGTGCCGATGCCGAGGCCATGGCCCAGCTGGCAGCGACCCAGCCACTGGCCGACATCCGGCTGGAGGAGTTTGACGCAGTCTTCTATCCCGGTGGTCATGGCCCCCTGTGGGATCTGGCCGAGGACGCTCACTCCATCGCCCTGATTGAACAGGCCATCGCCGCCGGCAAGCCGGTGGCGACCGTCTGCCATGCCCCCGGCGTGTTGCGCCACACCCGCGGGGTCGATGGCGCCCCCCTGGTCCAGGGCCGGCAGGTGACCGGCTTCTCCAACAGTGAAGAGGCGGCGGTACAACTGACCGAGGTGGTGCCCTTCCTGGTGGAAGAGATGCTGCAAGCCAATGGCGGCCATTACCAGAAGGGGCCGGACTGGCAACCCTTTGTGTTGCGCGACGGCCTGCTGATCACCGGGCAAAACCCCGCCTCCTCCGAGCAGACCGCGCAAACTCTGCTGGCCGCCCTCAGCGAGTGATGCGGCCGTTGCCGTGCCCCCAGGCCGCCCATGGGCGGCCTGTTTTTATTGGCGGGGCGGGTTGTCTATGTGACGGTTTGCCCGTTGGCCCCAGATACCAAGTCTTGGTTGACCGTTGCGCCCTTATCAGCATCGAGCATTTCAAACCTCCCGCTTGGCGGGGGCGCGCAAAGGGGGATTGTGCCATCCCCCTTCTCAACGTCATCCCTGACTAACAGCCCGCTCCGGGCTCCTGCCCTTCGCGCCAAACCGGGGCCGGGATAGCCAATCCCGTCCCTTATCCGGTTTGGCCCCTGGCACTCCCCGCTGTCTGGGCCTACGGCTCCCCTCGCCGCCCCCGCCGGGCTTGGGGCTCGTTATCGACATGCTCCCGGCATGACGATAACTGGCTCGGCGTCCTGCCTCGCCGCCCCGCCCACCGTGGCCGCCTCGGCCAGACAGAGGGGAGCCGGATCCAGTTAGCCAGCCAGTTTGGATTTTCGGGTTGGGTGAGTTGTTTGGCATGCGTGCCATTACGCTGGTCTAATCGCACCGACACGAGCTCAAATTTTCTAATGAACAATGTCCCTCGTTAGCAACCTTGCTCCGTTGGCTGTACATCAATCGATGCATTTTCAAAGGTAAATTGATAATACTCAGAGTTAATAGCCATGACTATTAGCTGAAGATTCTGATCTGTATATTCCGTATGAAGCAGTAAGTCAGCAGAAAAGTTATCTGCATCGAAACATGTCCATTTAGCACCTACAGGCTTAACATCGAGACTTTCCCAATCGAATATGCGAACAAGATAAATACAATATTTACTTGCATTTGAAAATGCATCATCCATCACAAAAGTTAAGTTTTTATTCGTCAGGCTAAAATCAGTCTGAATTACCGGTATATCGTCAAAAAAATAATCGCCAAATTTAACCATATTTCCTCAGACTTCTAACGTCTGAATTTACCGGCCTGCGCGGCTTTCCGCGCAAGTCCGGTGGAATGATGGGTTAGGCGCCGGACGGCCCATGATGAGCGCTCTTATAGAGGTTGTTTTGGCCAACACCATGCGGACTCAACCAGCCTTCGGCGGCATAGGACTTGAGGTATTCATCAAACTCCTCTTCGTTCTCGAATGAATATCCGCGTTCTTCAACGTTGTCCAGCAACTCAGTCCAGACTTCGATAGCCCCAGATTCTAGGTAGGTAACCTGCGTCACCTTCCACGCGAAATAGTCACCAACCTCCGCGTTGTCAAACTTCATGAACTCACCAACGCGTGGGACCACCGCCATTGGAATGGTCTTGGTGAGATGAGCCCATCGGGTTTTCGTTGCGAGCCAGATGCTGAACTGTATGTCCATGAGTAGGCGCCTAACGCTTTGCTAAGGGGCGGCCACGCAGTGGGCGTCCCGCGGAGGGCTGAAGGCCCGGAGTAAACTTAAGCAACTTGTTATGCCTCTGCCCCTGATATGATTTTTATCACTATGTAAACAAAGGCCGCGAGAGGTACATACGTTACCAAATGATAGATTGCAACATCTTTAAGGTAGTGTTTTTTTTGAATGTTAAATACGCCAATCCAATTAAGCTTGTGGTCCTCATAGTTTGGATAGTTAGATTTAAACAACTCAAAATCCATTAGCTCATGATTTTCATAGTTCTTTAGAACTTGATCATACTCATCATCAATAGCCTCTACTTGCTTATAAAAGGCATCATCTTTTTCATGACCTTCATAGCGAGATTTAAGCCGTCTCAACATCTTGTACAAGCGACTGATTTCTAGACCGCACTCATGAAATTTAACGGCACGAACACCGTATGAGGCAGAGCTTTCCAATTGGCTGAAAATCAATATTAGAAGTGAGAATGTCACATTAAGGAATAATATGTAGCTCCCATTGTAACCTTTGAGGTGACTCAGAAATAGGTAGTCTGAGAGGGTGAATATGATCATGTAAGCTGAAAGAAAAGCTATCGCTTTTGAAGACCTTGCATCTTTCGAACGTAAGCGACGGGCAGCAATATATCGTGTTCTCGATGTGGACCAAAGATTGTAGTTTAGCTGTTTATCAAAGCTTCCTTGAGCATAAAGAGGTACACCTTTCTTTGAATCTATATTGGGAGGGGTCTCATCCGTTTTGTTTTTGATCATAATTCCTCCAATAGGCATAAGAATTATTATGCGGCAAAATGCCACCTATCCATGGGGCTTGTGCCGCCTAGTTCCGCAACGCAAGGCGGGTGTGCCTTGCAACCACTTGTCTTGTCGATAAAACCAGCGCCATGGTTTTGCGCTTTGCGGATAGATGGCCAATCTGCCGTCTATCCCGCAGTGGGACCTGATCGTGTTCCATCAGCTCCGCTATATCGCCTGCTTAGGTGCAATTCGCGATAGCGTAATTGCACGTATAAATAGGCCGTTTGCCATATTCCATCTGCGTCCTATCCTATCGGCCTTTGTGCCGTCTGACACCTCGGTTGTTCACATTTTCCCTTCAAAATCAGGCAGGATAAACCGAGCCACCGGCAGACGGCAACGGAGCGGCTAACGGGATCTCCCTCCCCTGTGACTGGCCGAGGAGGTGACGGTGGGCCGGCGGCGAGGCAGGACGCCGAGCCAGTTATCGCCGCGCCGGGAGCGCGTCGATAACGTGCCGTCAGGCCACCGGCGCCGACGAGGGAAGCCGCAGGGCCAGTCAGCGGGGAGTGCCGGGGATTGCAAAGGGGGATGCACAATCCCCCTTTGCGCGCCTCCGCCCAGCGGCGGGCTGGAAAGGCTCGGCGCCGATAAAGGCGCAACGGACAAACCAGATCCACTGCCCCAGAGGGCGGAACAGTTCCAGTCAGAAACGGATACTCCAGCCCGCGTAGGTACGATTCGCGCCAGCGTAATCGTACGCATGGGAATGCAACACCAAGGCCCAATCCAACCACCGGGTGCCCTTGGCCGGGCCGAGTGGCGGGCGGTGTGCAGGGGATGGCCCGCAGGGAGGCGGGCTTAGCCAGCGCCGGACAGGGGCCAAACCGATTAAAGGACGGGATTGATTATCCCGGCCCGGTTTGGCGCGAGGGCAGGAAGTCCGAGCGGAATGCGGAGCCAGGGAGGGCATAGCGGGCCGTCGCTGGCGGCCCCGGAACAACGACCAGAACGAGGGGCTTTCCCGGCCATCGGGCAAACAGGCACGGGGTCCAGGGGCCCTTGCCGGAGGGCCCCTGGCCGCCCCGCCCAGCGGCGGTCGGCAAAACGCCAGCGCCCCAGAGGGCGGAACCACCAACGCAGGATCAGAAGAAACAACACCAAGGCCACCCCTCCCTCCCCTTGCCAGGGAAGGAATCCTGGCAGCCCGTGTAATACCCATGGCAATTCAACCCCAACCGCCGAGGGCGCCACCGCTTCGCCTCAGGCGCCGGTGGCGACCGCCGCCGGCGTGGCCCGGTCCAGCTTCTCGATATACAGCAGCACCTCACCCACCCGGATCCCCCACTTGCGGATCTCGGCCCGGTTGATGAGGCGCTGCTCATCCAGCAGGTACATCCAGTCGTCAAAGTCCACCTTGACCCGGTCACCGTCCGGCAGTTTGAGGTTCATGCGGTAGCGCCAGTTGAGGGCAAAGCCCTGGCTCTGGCCCTGGGCCTCGCCCACCACATCGTCGGCCCGGCCGCGCCAGCGGCCATCCGGGGTTTGTTCCAGCCACCAGGTGCGGGTCTCCCGGCGCCCGTCATCAAACAGGAACTCCTCGTGCAGCCGCCCCTTGCCGTCGTGCCACTCCCCCTGCAGGCTGGCGGTGAAACGGCTACCCACCTTGCCGGCACGATCCAGCACCAACCCATGGGCCACCAGGGGCCCGTTGAAGAAGGCGGCCAGATCCCAGGCAGGAGTGGTCCCTTGGTATTCTTCAATGCGGTTGCCGCAGCCCCCCAGCAGAAGCAGCAGGCCACAGACAGACACCATACGCGCTAACGGTTTCATCATGGTATTACCTCGCCACGCAGTTGACGGGTCAGGGCCGGATCACGGCTACGCTCATCCAGCCAGATGGCCAAAAAGGCCGGGGCAAACTCCGGCTGTGCCACCTCCCCCAGGACTCGCGACCCCAGCCAGAACTGGCTGGCGCCGCTGGGGTCGACATAGAGGGTGAGGCGATCACCGGCACGAATGTCCGGCCAGATGGCCGCCAGCTGCGCCAGCCAGGCCGCCTGATGGCGGGCCGGCACCTGCCCCAGCCGCTGCCACTCCTCACGGGTGGCGGCCAGCAGATCATCCCGGTCGATGTCGCGGGCATAGTGCAGGCTCAGGGCCAAGGGCCGGGCCGCCGGGCGATAACGGCCATCGGCACTGTAGAGGGTGGCGTCATACAGCTTGAACCAGAGCCAGTGCAGCTGTGCCTGGCCGACCGGGCGCAGGCCCGCCAGGGGCGGCGCCGCCATGGCCGGCAGGGCGAGCAACACCAGCAGCAACCAGGCCTTCATCGGGTCACCTCCTTGGGGTCAAACAAGCTCAGCCATCGCCGGATGAGCACCATGAGCAGCGGCAGCAACAGCGCCCAGATGAGCGCCAGCAAGGCCCCCGAGGTCCACAACCCCAGGGGCAGCCAGACGCCGCCCAGGCGCGCCCCCACCAGGTAGGCGAAGGGGCCGCCCACGGCGCCCAGCAGCGCCACCCGCGCCGGATGCCAATGGGCCAGCCAGCCCAGGCCGTGGGGCAGGGTCCAGACAAAGCCGACCCAGAGTCCCAGCAGCCAGAGCGGCCAGGCCGTAAACGCCAGCACCCCCCACTGCCACAGCAGCAGATCCAGGCCAAAGCCGGCGGCCGCCAATGGCAACAGGGCCAGATCCCCGCGCCGGCTGGGGGTGAACCACAGGTGCAGCGCCAGCAGCAACAGCAAGGGCCAGGGCTCGCGCACCACCACCGCCAGACTCCAGTAGAGGTCGAAGCCGATAAACTGGCCCCAGCGCCACCCGCTGTCCCGGTTTATGGACAGTGCCATACGCCGGCACCGGGCTTGGCCGCCTCAAAGTGCACCAGGTTGATGGTGCGCTCGCAAAAGCCCCCCTCGCAGTAGGCAAAGTAGAAGTGCCACAGCCGGATGAAGTCCTCGCTGTAGCCCTGCTGGCGCAGCTCGGGAGCCAGGGCCAGGAAGCGCTGACGCCAGTCGCGCAGGGTGCGGGCGTAGTGGCTGCCGTGGTCGTGCAGGCGCACCAGCGTCATGTCGGTGTGACGGGCCAGCAGCTGGGTCATGTGGGATACGCTGGGCAGGCACCCTCCCGGGAAGATGTAGCGCTGGATGAAGTCCACCCCCTTGAGGTATTGCTCGAAGCGCTGATCGGCGATGGTGATGGCCTGCAGCAACAGGCGGCCGCCGGGCTTGAGCAGACCGGACAGGCGACGGAAATAGTCCGGCAGGAAGGCGTGACCAACCGCCTCTATCATCTCGATGGAGACCAGCTTGTCGTACTGGCCCTGCAGATGCCGGTAATCCTCCAAGAGCAGGGTGATGCGATCCCCCAGTCCCTCCCGCGCGATCCAGTCCTTGGCATAGTCGTGCTGCGCCCGGGAAAGGGTGGTGGTGGTGACCCGACAGCCGTAGTGACGGGCCGCGTGGATGGCCAGGCCGCCCCAACCGGTGCCTATCTCCAGCAGATGATCCTCCGGCCCCAGATCCAGCCGCTGACAGATGAGATCCAGCTTGTGGTGCTGGGCCTCGTCCAGGGTCGCCTCGTCCGTGGGATAGACGGCGGAGGAGTACTGCATGTTGCGGTCCAGGAAGCCCTGGTACATGGCGTTGCCCAGATCGTAGTGGGCGGCAATGTTGGCCCGCGAGCCGGTGAGCGTGTTGCGGTTGGCCAGATGGCGCAGCCGGTTCAGGGGGAAGGTGAGCCAGCCCAGACGTCGCTCCAGGGTATCGACCAGGGGAAGGTTGCGCGCCAGCAGCCGTACCAGCGCCACCGGATCCGGACTGTGCCAGAGCCCCTCGACCCAGGTCTCGCCCGCGGCTATGCTGCCGCCCAGCAGCAGGCGGCGCCAGAAGCGGCCATCGCACACCCGCAATGAGGCCTGCAGTTCACCGGGGTGACCCAGTCGATGGCTTCGGCCCTCGCCGTCACTCTCGTCCACCAGATCCAGTTGCCCGTGCTGCAGCCGAGTCAGCAGCTGCAGCACCAGGTTGCGAGCCAGCCGGTCGAGCCGGCTCAAGGGGCGGGTTGTGGCCACAAGTTCCATGTCAGTGGGTCTCCGGATGGGAATAAAAGGGGGTACGTTTCAACCATAGCCGCAGGGCGTGCCAGTAGATGCCCAGCAGCACCGTCAGTGTCATGCTGGGCCAGCGCCACAACAGGCGGCGCAGCCCAGGCCGGGTCAAGGGTTCGGCACGCAGGGCCAGGGTGGCATCAAACAGCTTGCCGCCGCCCGCCTGGGGGTGGCTTGCAAGATGCACCAGCAGATCGCCCTGCCCCCCCTCGGGGGCCCGCACCCGCCAGTGATAGTTCATCGCCAGGGACATGAAGGGGGAGACGTGGAACGCCTTGCCCTGGGGACTGGGTGCCGCCAGATCGATGAGGTAGTGATGGCGCTCGTTCCAGGGGGTGTTGGAGACCTCGGCCAGCAGCCAGCGCGCCCGGGCACCCTCGTAGCAGAAGTAGAAGTTCACCGGGCTGAAGTAGAGCCCGAGGCAGCGGCCATGGCCGACAAACAGCACCCGCCCCTCCCCCTGGCCCCCCAGCTCATGCACCCGCTGCCAGACCGCCGCCTTGAGCGGCACGGCCGGATCCCCCAGGTAGTCCCGGCGATGAAACGCCAGCAGGGCCGGGCGGTTGATGCCCCACATCAGGCCGCCCTCGTCGAGCTCATCCAGCTCGTCCAGATCCAGGGCCAGCATGTAGAGGTCATAGCTGAAATGGTGGGCCCTAGGGGCGAAGCGGCGATGGCGCACCTGGCCCACCAGCAGGGAACTGTTCACAGCTGGCCTCCAAAGCGCTGGGCCACATCCAGCGCACTGCGCACCCCGTCCTCATGGAACCCGTTGTACCAGTAGGCGCCGCAAAAATGGGTGTGGCGCACGCCGCAGATCTCGTTACGCCGTCCCTGGGCAGCCAGGGAGGCCAGGTTGAACACGGGGTGATGATAGACAAAGCGCCGCAGCACCTTGGCCGGATCCACCGCCGCCCCCGGGTTGAGGGTGACGCAGAAGGTGTGGGGAGCGGTGATCCCCTGCAGGATATTCATGTTGTAGGTCACCAGGGGGCGCTGGGTCTCATCACCGTCCAGCCGATAGTTCCAGCTGGCCCAGGCCTTGGGCCGCCGGGGCAGCAACCGGGTGTCGGTGTGCAACCAGACGTCGTTGGCCTGATAGGGCATGGCCCCCAGCACGGCACGTTCGGCGGCGCTGGGGTCTTCCAGCAGGGCCAGGGCCTGATCGCTGTGGCAGGCAAAGACCACCTCGTCAAAGCGCGCCACGCCGTCGGCGGTACGCACACTCACCCCCGGCTCATCCCGCCGCACCCCCAGCACCGGAGTCGCCACGCGAATGCGCTCCGCCCAGCCCGCAATCAGCGGGGGTATGTACTCCCGCGAACCGCCGGGGATCACGTACCACTGGGGCCGGTTATCCACCTCCAGCAGGCCATGGTGGTCGAAGAAGCGCAGGAAGAAGCCCAGGGGGAAGTCGCGCATGTCCGCCAGGGTGGATGACCAGATGGCCGCCCCCATGGGCAGGATATAGTGGCGGGCGAAGTAGTCGGAGAAGCCCTGCTCGCTCAAGAAGGCCCCCAGGGTCTGCTCTAACGCCGGCCCCCGGGCCAGAGCCGCCTTGCTCTCACGGTTAAACCGCAAGATCTCCCGCAACAAGCCCCAAAACCGGGGTCGCAACAGGTTGCTGCGCTGGGCAAACAGGCTGTCCAGATTGTGGCCGTTGTACTCAAACCCAGTGGGGGTGCTCACCGAGAAACTCATCTGGGTGGGCCTGGCGCCCAGGCCGATGCGGGCCAGCAGGCGCTCAAAGCGCGGGTAGGTGCGGTCGTTGAAGACGATAAAGCCGGTATCGACGGCATAGCTGTGCCCCGCCAGGGTGACGTCCACGGTGGCGGTGTGACCGCCGAGCACGGGGGCAGCCTCAAACAGGGTGACCGCATGATGCGGGTGCAGCAGGTGGCCCAGGGTCAGGCCCGATATGCCGGAGCCGATGATCGCTATCTGTTTCATGGTGTCGAGTCCTTGATGGGTACCAAAAAACGGCACAGCCGCAGCCACAGGCCGCTGGGCAGGGCCCCCAGCAGGCGCAGCGGCCAGATCAGGCGGCGCGGAAACTGCACTTCCAGCTGACCGCGAGCCAGGCCGTGACGGATGCGGCGAGCGGCCTGCTCCACCGTCAGCAGCCCCGGCATGGGAAAATCGTTGCGGGCGGTCAGCGGGGTGGCCACAAAGCCGGGCCGCACCAGGGTCACCGCTATGCCCTCCCGGGCCAGATCGAGCCGCAGGCTGGCCGCCAGATAATCCAGCGCCGCCTTGGAGGCGCCATAGGCTTCGGCCCGCGGCAGCGGCAACCAGGTGACCGACGAGCTCACCAGGGCCAAGCGGCCACCGCGCACCAGGCGCGGCAAGAAGGCCGCCAACACCTGGCCGGTGGCGATCAGATTGGTCTCGATGACCCGGGCGAACAGGGCGCCGTCAAAGGCCCGGGCATGATCGAGGTACTCGCAGGTACCGGCATTGAGGATCGCCAGATCCAGCGCCGGTACCCCCTCGGCCGCCTGATGACAGGCCGCGGCATCCCGGCCGTCAAAGCACAGCAGGGTGGCGCCCTGCGCCTGCAAGGGGGCCAGGCGCGCCGCGTCCCGTCCGCAGGCCCAGACCTGATGCCCCTGAGCCAGATAGTCGCGCGCCAGTTGCAGGCCAATGCCGGAGCTGGCCCCCGTGATGAGTATCCGCATCATGCGCCGAACCTCCCCTTGATCACCCGCACCAGGGGGCCCAGCAGCGGCAGCCGCTCATACAATAGGGCCCCCAGATCGAAGTAGTCCCTGTGGTGGCTGACCCGGCCGGCCCCATCGAAGGTGAGCCGGGTCGCGCCGCTCACGGCCACGGGGGCACCGGCCGCCAGGCGCGGATGGCGCAGGGTCATGGTCCAGCTGAGCCAGCCATGCTCGCCGGCCATCTCCGCCGAGGCGATGGCAAACTCGATGTCGGTCACCGCCTGGTAGAGCCGGGCGAAGTAGGCGGTGAGGGCTGGCCGGCCCTCGATACGATGCGCCGGATCTTCGAACAGCACCGTCTCGGCATAGACATCCGCCAGCAGGTGCAGGTGCGCGCTATCCAGTCGTTGGTAAAGGTCGATGACGCGCGCCAGGCGCGGATCCTGATCCATGGTTCACTCCAATTGTTGGAACATGGCGATGGCTTGCTGGCGCGCCAGGGCGTGATCCACCATGGGCGCCGGATAGTCCCTCAGCCCCTTGATCCGCAGCCAGTCGTGGGGGGTATGGAGGTAAGCGTCGGGCACCGCGGCCAGCTCCGGGAGCCAGCGGCGGATGAAATCACCCTTGGGATCGAAACGTTGCCCCTGGGTGGTGGGATTGAAGACCCGAAAGTAGGGCGCGGCATCGGCCCCGGTGCCGGCCGCCCACTGCCAGCCGCCGTTGTTGGCGGCCAGATCCCCGTCGACGAGCCGGCTCATGAAGTAGTCCTCTCCCTGCCGCCAGGAGAGGTGCAGATCCTTGGTCAGAAAGCTGGCCACTATCATGCGCAGCCGGTTGTGCATCCAGCCGGTCTGGTTCAGGCAGCGCATGGCCGCATCGACGATGGGGTAACCGGTGCGCCCCTGGCACCAGGCGGCGAAGGCGGCCTCATCCTGCCGCCAGGCCAGTGCCCGGGTGTGCAACTGGAAGGGCTGATCCATCGACAGCCTGGGCTCCAGCACCAGCAGGTGCCGGTAAAATTCCCGCCAGATGAGCTCATTGAGCCAGGCAAAGCCCGGCTCGCCCCGGGAAAACGGCAGCCGGCCAAGCCGCTGTTGCAGGGCCGCCAGACACTGCCGGGGACTCAGGATGCCGGCTGCCAGATAGGCCGACAGCCGCGCGGTACCCTCCCGGGCCGGCAGATCCCGCTGTGACTCGTAGTCGAGCACGGCGCGCTCCAGAAACTGCGTCAGGCGCGCTTCGGCCGCCCCCTCCACCACCGGCCAGTCCGCCAGCACCCGGGCCTCCAGGGCCGTGGGCCGCGGCAGTGACATCGGCTGCCAGCCCAGGGGCGCAGCCACCGGCCCAGGCGGCGGTAACACTGTGCTGCCCTGGGCGGCCAGCGCCTTGAGCCAGGCCCGGCTGAAGGGGGTGAACACCTTGAAGGCTTCCCCCTTGCCGGTGAGCACGCTGCCCGGCGGTAGCACGCAGCAACCGGGCACAAAGTGGCAGGGCACCGACAGTTGCCGGCTCACCGCCGCATCGCGCCGGCGCTCATCGACCTCAATGGCCGAAATGGCATGCAAGGCCCTGGCTCCCCGGGCCTGCACCAGGGCCGCCAGCGCCGCCGGCACCTCATCAAACCAATCCACCTCCAGCCGATGCAGCCGAATGCCCAGCTCGGCCAGGACCGCCCCCAGCTCATTCAGCCGCGCCAGCAAGAAACGCTCGCGCACCTGGGCCATCTGGTGTCGCCGCCACTGGGCACGGCTGATGATGAACACCGCCTCGACCGTCTGGTTTTGCTGCCGGGCCTGCCGCACGGCGGCACTCAGGGCCGGATGGTCCACGAGGCGCAGATCCTGACGAAACCACACCAGTTGCATCTTAGGCCTCCTCGCCGTCCACCTGGGCCAGCCAGGCGGTGAGGCTCTGGCAGACCGGCGCCCCCAGGCTCGCGCCATCGTAGAGCTGGGCCAGCTCGCCCAGCAGTACTGTGCCGTCGGGCCAGGGTTCCCCCAGCTCACCAGACAGGCCGGCCCCCAGCAGCACCAACAGCGGGCCATTGAGGCGCGGCGCCAGCAGACGCGCCTCCCGCACCGACAGCTGACGCAGCAGGGTCACGGCAAAGCCGGCCTCACGGGCCTCCAGCGCCGTCAGCACCAGGGCCAGCGGCGGCAGTCGTCCCGCCCCGGCCAGGGTGAGGGGACGCCCCTTGTCCTGAGCCACCAGCCGACGGCCGAAGTAGAGCTCGAGAAACTGGAGCGCGAAGGCCTGCAGGGCCGCTCCATCCGGGCGTTCCGGCAACTGGGCCAGCCGCTCAAGCCAGGGAGTCAGCACCTGACGGCGCCACAGCGGCAACGGATAACTGGCGCTGAGCTCGCTCAATAAGGACTCAAGCCGCCGCTGGTTGAGGGCCAGCAAGGCCTCGTCCAGCGCATCGATGCGATCCCGCCAGTGATCCCCAGGCTCGGCCGGGCTCGAAGCCGGCTGCGCCAGCAACGCAGGCACCTGACCTATGCTGACCCCCAGCTCCAGCCAGGCCAGTATGCGGCGGATCAGCTCGATATCCTGCTGGCTGTAGAGACGGTGGCCCTTGTCGGTGCGGGCCGGCTCCACCAGGCCATAACGGCGTTGCCAGGCCCGCAGGGTGACCGGGTTGACCCCGGTCAGGCGAGCCACCTCGCGGATGGGATAAAGGAGGGGTTCGGTCACAGGCTATACCTCAGTTTGAGACTCTCCGGATGCGGATTCAGGTAGACCTGCTGCTCCAGATAGGGATTGGGATGTTCCCGCAAGTAGTGGCGGATCAGGGTCAGGGGCACCAGCAGCGGCAACAGGCCGAGACGGTACTTATCTATGGTGTCGGCCAGCTCCTGGCGTTGCCCCGGAGAGAGGAACCGCTTGAAGTAGCCTTGCAGGTGCTGCAACACATTGGTGTGACCCCGGCGGCTGGCGCAGCGGGTCAGGGCCGGCATCAGCCGCGCTATGTACTCATCAGCCACCTGCTCCAACGGACGGCCCTTGAGACGGCCCAGCAGGCGCCCCAGGGAGCGGTAGGCCTCCGGCGCATGGCAGAGCACCAGATATTTGTAGCGGGAGTGAAATTCCAGCAGGCGTGCCGCCGTCAGGCCGCCATGACACAGCTGCTGCCAGTCGTGATAGGCAAACACCCGCAGCACAAAGTTCTCCCGCAGCAGGGGATCGTTGAGGCGGCCCTCCTCCTCCACCGGCAGCAGCGGATGAGCATCCATCAGGGCGCGGGCATACAACCCCACCCCTTCCTTGACCGCGCCCTGGGTACCGCCGTAGACCTTGACCCGTTCCATGCCGCAGCTGGGGGACTTGGCACACAGTATGTAGCCGGAGAGAAAGCCCAGCTCACGCACCTGCTGCTGGCTGAAGGCGATGAGCCGCTCGGTGACATCGAAGCTGCCGTTGCTCGCCTCGGCACGCACTTCTCCCGCGCGCTTCACCAGCCGGATGGCCGGCCGCGGCGCCCCCAGGCCGATGGCCATTTCGGGACACACGGGATGAAAGTCGAAATGCTCGCCCAACTGCTGCTCGCAAAAGGAGGAGCGCTTGTGACCGCCATCGAACCGCACAGGTGCGCCCAATAGACAGGCGCTGATCCCCACCTTTATCTTGTACATGGTATATCTCCTTGTATAAGTATCTTGGTTATAGCACTTATACAAAGAAAGGCAAGTTGTACAACTAACTCAAGTTGCGAGTCCCCGCCAAACGACCTGGCCGCCCCAGCCTGGCTCCGCGATCCTGCTGACCTTTTCGCCGCAGGACGCCACCTTTGTCTTGGATAAGATGCGCGAAATGGAGAATGAGGGTTGTCACAGGACGGCGCGGCGGAATATGTTAGACTTCGGTATAATTTGGGTTCGAGTCTGTGTTTTTCGAACATAAATCAATCGTTCACCCGGCCCGCCTCGGACTCGCCCAGCAATCAGGATTTAGGGAACCAGCATGCGCGCAGAATTTGTGAATCCGTTTCTCATCTCATTGATGAACGTCTTGAACACCATGGCTCAGCTGGAACTAAAGCCGGGTGCCCCGCGCAAGAAGAGTGATGAGCTGGCCCGGGGTGATGTCTCCGGTCTCATCGGCATGGTAGGCCCCCAGACCCGTGGTTCCTTCTCCATCAGCTTCGACAAGGGCCTGGCCCTGGAGATCATGCGCCGCATGCTGGGGGAGGCCCCCAGCACCATCAATGAAGAAGTCACCGACATGGTGGGGGAAATCACCAACATGGTGACGGGTGGCGCCAAACGAATACTTGGCGAGAAGGGTTACGACTTCGACATGGCCACCCCCGTGGTGGTGGCCGGCCCCAATCACTCCATCGCCCACAAGGCCGACAGCACCAAGATCATGATGCCTTTCGAGTGCGAATACGGTAAGGCCACCATCGAAATCTGCTTTGAATAAAGGCGCTTAGCCCGTATTCTGCGGGAGTCTTTTTTGAGCAACGGAGCTCCGTCTGTCCATGGGTAAGCTAATCAAGTGGTCACTTCTCGCCCTGGTGGTGGCCCTCATCGTCTCCAACATCAACATCAAGACGTCCCTGTACAAGGCCAAGGACAACAGCGTGGAGATCAGCTTCCCCCAGTGGAAGACCCAGACCCCCTGGCTCTATCTGTATTGGACCCCCGGGGTATGGCGCTGGCAGTTCTACAAGGGTGAGCGTCATCAATACCCCGAGCAGCTGCCGGCGGACGACGAGACCCAACGCCACTAAGTCGAGAACAACCGCCGCCTTGTCCAACCCGGAACAGGCGGCGTCTGGCTAGCGCAACTCCCCCTGGACAGTCACCTGCAGGCGCCGAGCGCCCCCCGCAAGCCTGTGCTCCCCCAACCAGATGCCCTGCCAGGTGCCCAACGCCAGTCGGCCCTCACTGATGGGCAACATCACAGAGACCCCCAGCAAGGACGCGAGAATGTGCGCCGGCATGTCATCGGCGCCTTCCAGCACATGGCGATAGTAGGAGGCGCTCTCAGGCACCAATCGGGTCAGAAAGCCTGCCAGGTCGTGGCGAACATCCGGGTCACAGTTTTCATTGAGGGTCAGGGATGCCGAGGTGTGCAACAGGTGCAGCTGCACCAGCCCCACCCGCAGGCTTGTTAACTCAGGCAACTGCTGCACTATCTCGTCGGTGACCAGGTGAAAGCCCCGGGCCCGGGGCCGCAGGCTCAGTTGCCGGGAGAGCCACATGCTAGCAGTACTCCACCTGCACCCGGGGGGTGAGCTTGGTGACCAGCTCGTAGGGAATGGTGCCGATATAGCGCGCCACCTCTTCCACCGGCAGCTGGGCGCCCCACAGGATCACCTCATCACCCACCTTGTCCTGGGCCTCGGGGCCCAGTTCCACCGTCATCATGTCCATGGAAACCCGCCCCACCACCGGTACCCGCCGGCCGTTGAGCCACACCGGTGTGCCGTTGGGCGCATTACGCGGATAACCATCACCGTAGCCCACCGCCACCACCCCCAGACGGGTATCCCGCGGGCTGGTCCAGTGACCGCCATAACCCACCGACTCACCGGCCTTGAGCTCACGCACCGCGATGAGGCCACTCTTTAGGGTCATCACCGGCTGCAAGCCGTGCTCGGCCCCCGTCTTGTCGGCAAAGGGCGACACGCCATAGAGCATGATGCCGGGCCGTACCCAGTCGGCATGGGCAGCGGGCCAGGCCAGAATGCCGGCCGAGCTGGCCAGGGTGCACTGGCCGCCGAGCCCCTGGGTCAAGCGCTTGAACAGGGCAATCTGTTGCGGCGTCACCGGGCTGTCCAGCTCGTCGGCGCAGGCGAAGTGGGTCATCAGGTTGAAGGGCTGGCGCACGTTGGCACAGCGGGCCAGCCGGGCACAGAAGGCCTCGGCCTCTTCGGGGCGCACCCCCAGCCGATGCATGCCGGTATCCAGCTTGACCCAGATGGTCAGGGGATGGGGCAGTTCGGCCTGCTCCAGGGCCTCAAGCTGCTCCCAGGAATGCACCGCCGTCTGCAGGTTGTTGGCCGCCAGCACCGGCAAGTCCTCCGGGCTGAAGAAGCCTTCGAGCAGCAGCACCGGCTTGACGATGCCACCGCTGCGCAGCATCAGCGCCTCTTCGATGCGCGCCACGGCATAACCGTCCGCCGCCTTGAGGGTCTGTGCCACCTTGAGCAGGCCATGGCCATAGCCGTTGGCCTTGACCACCGCCATCAGCTTGGCGTGCGGACAGCATTGCTGAACCACCTGCAGGTTGTGCTGCAGGGCCTGAGTGTGGACCTGGGCGGTGGCCACCTTCATGTTACGTCCTTAGTAGTCGTCGTCGTAAGCCGGGCCGGCGTAGTTGTCGAAACGGGAGAACTGGCCCTGGAAGGTCAGGCGCACCCGACCGATGGGGCCGTTACGCTGCTTACCTATGATGATTTCGGCAATCCCCTTGTCGGGACTGTCATCGTGATAGACCTCATCGCGGTAGATGAACATGATGAGGTCAGCGTCCTGCTCGATGGAGCCGGATTCGCGAAGATCCGAGTTGACCGGGCGCTTGTCCGCCCGTTGCTCCAGACTCCGGTTGAGCTGGGACAGGGCGATGACGGGCACCTGCAGCTCCTTGGCCAACGCCTTGAGGGAGCGGGAAATTTCGGCAATTTCCAGGGTCCGGTTATCGGAGAGGGAGGGCACCCGCATCAGTTGCAGGTAGTCGATCATGATCATGCTTAAGCCCCCATGCTCCCGCGCCACCCGGCGGGCCCGGGAGCGCAGCTCGGTGGGAGTCAGGCCGGAGGAGTCATCGATGTACATCTTGCCCCGCTCCAGCAGCATGCCCATGGTGGAGGAGAGCCGTCCCCAGTCGTCGTCGTCCAGCTGACCGGTCCGCACCCGGTTCTGCTCGATCCGGCCCAAGGAGGCCAGCATACGCATGATGATCTGCTCGGAGGGCATTTCCAGGGAGAAGATCAGCACCGGCTTGTCGGAGGTCAGGGCGGCGTGCTCGCACAGGTTCATGGCGAAGGTGGTCTTCCCCATGGAGGGACGGGCGGCCACTATGATGAGATCCGAGGATTGGAAGCCGGCGGTCATCTTGTCCAGATCCGTATAGCCGGAGGAGACCCCGGTGACGCCGTTGTGGGGCTGACGGAACAGCTCCTCAATCTTGTCGACGGTTTTCTCCAGTACCACCCGCAAGGACTGAGGGCCTTCCGATTCGCTGGCCCGCTGCTCGGCGATCTTGAACACCTTGCTCTCGGCCAGATCCAGCAGGTCGGCGGCATTGCGCCCCTGGGGATCGAAACCGGCCTCGGCGATCTCGTGGGCCACCGAGATCATCTCCCGCACCACGGCCCGCTCCCGTACTATGTCGGCATAGGCGGCGATGTTGGCGGCGCTGGGGGTGTTCTTGGCGATCTCAACAAGATAGGCAAAGCCCCCCACCTCGGCCAGCTGCTCGTGATTTTCCAGCGCCTCCTGCAGGGTGATGAGATCCAGCGGATGGCCCCGCTCCGCCAATCGTGTCATGGCGGCGAAGATCAGCCGATGGGGCCGGCTGTAGAAATCCTGCTCCACCACCCGCTCGGCCACCCGATCCCAGGCCTGGTTGTCCAGCAACAGGCCACCCAGCACGGACTGTTCCGCCTCGAAGGAGTGCGGCGGCAGCTTGAGCTGTTCGACACGGGCGTCGGTCCGGGTTTTGGAGGGTTCAGCCATGACAGGTACCAAAGAAAAATCGGGTGCTCATTATCGGCATTTTTGCGCCGCTGAGCAAAAGATGATGTGCCCATTTCCCCGCCAAGTAATCCGGGTATTCCGACGGTTTATCTACTATTGCTCGGTTTTATCGATTGTTGTATGCCAGACAAACGGAATTGACTTGCTGCCGAGGGCCTCTAGGATGGAGTCTCACCTTACACTTGGGATCATGAAGATGAAAAAATGGTTTTCCCTTGTCGCCGTCCTGCTGGTCACCCTCTCCCTGGGCCTGGCCACCACGGCGGAGGCCGCCAAGTTCGGCGGCAGCAAGTCATTCGGCAAGAGTTACCGCACCGCGCCGAGTCAGCCCAAAGCTCAAACGGTCAACAGCAGCAAGCCCACTGTCGCGCCGCAGCGCAACAAGTCTGGTCTGATGGGCGGTCTGTTGGGCGGCCTGCTGGCCGGCGGCCTGTTCGCCTGGCTGCTGGGCAGCGGCGCCTTCGAAGGTCTGCAAATCATGGACATGCTGTTGATGGCGGGTATCGCCTTCGTGCTGTTCAAGCTGTTCCGCAGCATGACCCAGAAGCGGCAGCAGGCCATGAGCCCGGCCTATGGCGCTCCAGCCGGCTCCTTTGGCCAACCCCAGTCTTTTGAACCGGCACATTCACAGTCTTTCGAGTCCAATCAGACCGCGGCCGGCGGCACCACCACACAGGATGGCGTGCCCTTCGAGCTGCCGCCTGGCTTTGATGCCCAAGCCTTCGTCAACGAGGCGCGGGATCACTATCGCCAGCTGCAACAAGCCTGGAACAAAAATGATCTGGCCAAGATCGCCGAGTACGTCAGCCCCGAGCTGCTGGCCGCCCTGCAGGCCGAGCGAGCCCAGCACCCGGGTGAACAGTTCACCGAGGTGCAGTTTGTCGATGCCGAGCTGGTGCGTGCGCAATACGACAGTCAGCAAGCCGAGCTGAGTGTCCGCTTCAGCGGCCGCTATCGGGATGGTCAAAGCCAGCAGGAGTTCCCCATCCAGGAAATCTGGCACCTGGAGCGCCGTCTGGACGAGCCCGGTCGCCCCTGGATCATCGTCGGGCTGGAGGAGGCATAAGCCCGTAGTAACCACGAGCCCCAACATAGAAACGGCGCCTTTGGGCGCCGTTTTGTTATCGAGGGGAATGGCTCACTTGAGCAGCGCCAGCAACACCCCGGCGGCCACCGCCGAGCCCAGCACCCCCGCCACATTGGGTCCCATGGCATGCATCAACAGGAAGTTCTGGTGATTGACTTCTTGCCCCACCTTGTTGGCTACCCGGGCGGCCATGGGAACTGCCGAGACCCCGGCAGCCCCGATCAGCGGGTTGATGGGCTCCTTGCTGAAGCGATTGAGCAGCTTGGCCATCAAGACACCGCCTGCCGTCCCTATGCCAAAGGCGATGGCCCCCAGCACCAGGATCCCCAGGGTTTCCAGGTGCAGGAACTTGTCGGCAGAGAGTTTGGAACCGACGCCCAACCCCAGGAAGATGGTGACTATGTTGATGAGCTCGTTCTGCGCCGTCTTGGACAGACGCTCCACCACGCCACACTCCCGCATCAGGTTACCCAGGCAGAACATGCCCACCAGGGGGGTGGAGGCCGGCAGGAACAAGACGGTCAACAGCAGCACCATCAGGGGAAACAGCACCTTCTCCTTCTTGCTCACCGGGCGCAGCTGGGCCATGACGATCTTGCGCTCCTCCACCGTGGTCAGCGCCCGCATGATGGGCGGCTGAATGATGGGTACCAGGGCCATATAGGAGTAGGCCGCCACCGCGATGGCCCCCAGCAGATCTGGCGCCAGACGGGATGACAGGAAGATGGCCGTCGGGCCGTCCGCCCCACCAATGATGGCGATGGAAGCCGCCTCCTTGAGGGTAAACTCGAAGCCCGGCACCAGATTCAACAGCACGGCCCCCATCAGGGTGGCGAAGATGCCAAACTGAGCCGCCGCCCCCAGCAGTAATGTCTTGGGATTGGCGATCAAGGCCCCAAAGTCCGTCAGGGCGCCGACCCCCATGAAGATCAGCAAGGGGAAGACCCCGGACTCGATCCCCACGTGGTAGACGTAATAGAGCAGGCCACCGGGCTCGGTAAAGCCGGCATTGGGGATATTGGACAGCACGGCACCAAAGCCAATGGGCACCAGCAGCAAGGGTTCAAACCCCCGCACTATGGCCAGATAGAGCAGCAGCCCCCCCACAGCCATCATGCAGATCTGCCCCAAGGTAAAATTGGCCAGACCCGTGTCCAGCCAGAGGGTCATCAAACCATCCATGTCGCTACTCCCTTACCCCAGCAACAGCAGGCTATCACCTGCACCGACGGCATCGCCGTTCTTCACCACCACGCCAGAGACCACGCCATCCCGGGCAGCCCGGATCTCGGTCTCCATCTTCATGGCCTCCATCACCAACATGACCTGGCCTTCTTTTACCGCCTGACCGGCACTCACCAGCACCTTGAAGATGGTGCCCGACAAGGGGGCTTTCACCGGCTCAGCCTGGCTGCTGGTCACGGGCGTGACTGGCGCCGGTGAGGGTGCCGCCGTCGCCGGTACTATCTGGCTGATCTGGCCGGACTCGGCCACCTCCACCTGATACAGCTGGCCATTGACCCGGACATCATAGGCCTGCGGGCCGGTACGCACGGGGCTGGCCATCGGCGGGACAACCACATCAATGTCCTCCGGTTCGCTACCGGGTGCCGGCTCAAAGGCGTCCGCGTTGCCACGGTTAGCCAGGAATTTGAGCCCCACCTGTGGGAAGAGGGCATAGGTGAGCAGATCGTCCACCGTCAGCGCAGCCACATCCAGGCCCGCATCTCCGGCCTTCTGTCGCAATTCAGCCGCCAGTGCCTCTTGCTCCGGCGGCAGCAGATCCGCCGGTCGACAGCTGATGGGGGCCGCGCCCTCCAGCACCCTGGCCTGCAAGGCCCCATCCACAGGTGCCGGGGTGGCGCCATACTCGCCCTTGAGGATGCCTGCGGTCTCCTTGGCAATGCTCTTGTAGCGCTCGCCCAGCAACACATTCATCACCGCCTGAGTACCCACTATCTGGGAGGTGGGGGTAACCAGGGGGATGTAGCCCAGATCTGCCCGAACCCGCGGTATCTCTTGCAACACCTCATCCATCCGGTCGCCGGCACCTTGTTGCTTGAGCTGGCTCTCCAGGTTGGTAAGCATGCCGCCTGGCACCTGGGCCAGCAGAATGCGCGAATCGATACCCTTCATGCTGCCTTCGAACTTGGCGTACTTCTTGCGCACATCCCGGAAGTAGATGGCGATCTCTTCCAGCAGCTTGAGATCCAGTCCGGTGGCATGCTCACTCTCCTCCACCATGGCCACCACGGT
Organism: Pseudaeromonas paramecii; assembly: GCF_039540575.1. NCBI lineage: Bacteria > Pseudomonadati > Pseudomonadota > Gammaproteobacteria > Aeromonadales > Aeromonadaceae > Pseudaeromonas > Pseudaeromonas paramecii. Next base: position 127,832 of record NZ_BAABFC010000012.1, on the reverse strand, counting down.
TTCGGTGGGCGAATGGCCATAGGTCATGCTCATGGTGGAGATGGCGGTATCCAGAATATCGATGCCTGCGTCGATGGCCTTCATATGGGTCGCCAGACTCAAGCCCGTAGTGGCATGACAATGCAGCGCCAACGGCAGATCCACTTCCGCCTTGAGCGCCTTGATCAGGTTCTCGGCTTCGTAGGGACGCAACAGACCGGACATATCCTTGATACACAGGGAATGACATCCCATGTCCTGCAACCGTTTGGCCATGTCGACCCACATGGACAATTCGTGCACTGGACTGGTGGTGTAGCAGATGGTGCCTTGGGCGTGGGCGCCGACTGAGACTGCCGACTCCACCGCCGTTTGCAGGTTCCGCACGTCATTCATCGCATCGAAGATGCGAAACACATCCATGCCATTGTCATGGGCCCGCTCCACGAACTTGCGCACCAGGTCGTCGGCGTAGTGGCGATAGCCCAACAGGTTCTGCCCCCGCAGCAGCATCTGATGCGGCGTATTGGGCATGGCCTTCTTCAGCAGGCGCAGACGCTCCCAGGGATCCTCCCCCAAGAAGCGGATACAGGCATCAAAGGTGGCCCCACCCCAGCTCTCGATAGACCAGTAACCCACCTGATCGAGTTTCTCTGCGATGGGCAACATGTCCTCGACCCGCAACCGGGTGGCCAGCAAGGATTGGTGGGCATCGCGCAGAACCACTTCTGTGATGGCCAAAGGCTTAGTCATGATTGTTCTCCTGTAGCTTTATCCAACGCATAGGGATTCAGAGTTACTGGCGGCGGTGTTGATGCACGGCAGTGCTGATGGCGGCCACCAACTGCGGGTCCAGATCGGCGGTATGTGGGACATGACCAACGGCATTGGGTTGAGACTGTGCTGAGGTAGGTTCGGCGGCAAAACGGGCCAATAGATTGACCGCACCCACCATGATCCCCAGCAACAGATACACGAAACCCATGCCAATGATGAGCAGCTTGAATGCCTCGAGCAGCATGGCTGAGATATCCATGTCGTAGACTCCCTGTCTTGGATAATCGATGAAAGACTCATGCAAAACAGGTCTACTGTAACCGGATCCCGTGACCAAAAAGTGGTCATGGCTCACAGGGGGCCAGGTGAAGATAGCAAGGCGGGATCTGACGCACAGAAGCGCCCGATGGTCAGGCACAGGGAATCGCAGGAACAGGAAGAAAGACAGAAGGAAATGGCGCGCCCGAGAGGATTCGAACCTCTGACCACCTGGTTCGTAGCCAGGTACTCTATCCAGCTGAGCTACGGGCGCGGGATATTTTGATAACACTAAAAGACAAGATGGCGCGCCCGAGAGGATTCGAACCTCTGACCACCTGGTTCGTAGCCAGGTACTCTATCCAGCTGAGCTACGGGCGCAGGATATTTTGGTAACACTGAAAGATAAGATGGCGCGCCCGAGAGGATTCGAACCTCTGACCACCTGGTTCGTAGCCAGGTACTCTATCCAGCTGAGCTACGGGCGCAGTATCGATAAGTGTAACAGCTTGTAGATGGCGCGCCCGAGAGGATTCGAACCTCTGACCACCTGGTTCGTAGCCAGGTACTCTATCCAGCTGAGCTACGGGCGCGTAATGGCGGTGAGGGAGGGATTCGAACCCTCGATGCGGCTATAAACCGCATGCGCCCTTAGCAGGGGCGTGCCTTCAGCCTCTCGGCCACCTCACCGTTGCGGGGGCAGATATTACTTTGCAGGAAAAATAAGTCAAACACTTTTTCCCCCACCCCAACCGTTCGCGCAGCAAATAGTCAGATAGCTGTTTGCTTAAACAAATCAGGGTGTTCAAGCCGATTGGGTGCGCTAAAAAACAAAAAGGCGACATAACGTCGCCCTTTCTCAATACTGTTCGCCTTGCGGCAACTCGTCGCCTTTTTCGGCTTGGATGCGCATATAGATCTCTTCCCGGTGTACCGATACTTCCTTGGGAGCATTCACACCGATCCGCACCTGATTGCCCTTCACACCCAGGACAGTCACCGTCACTTCGTCACCGATCATCAGGGTTTCACCCACCCGGCGAGTCAAAATAAGCATTCGCTCACTCCTTTGTTCTGACCATTCAGACAAATTGAACCGTCATTATCGACTAAATGCAGGAAAAATATAAGAACCTGCTTGTTAATTATTGTTCATCCCAGAGACATCGGCGCCTTGCGCCAGCCCAAAGGCATCATGCAGGGCGCGCACCGCCAGCTCCAGGTACTTCTCATCGATGGCCACGGAAATCTTAATCTCCGAGGTGGCAATCAGCTGCATGTTGATCCCCTCCCGGCCCAGACACTCGAACATGGTCCGCGCCACTCCGGGATGATTCCACATCCCCAGGCCCACGATGGACACCTTGGCCATGGTCTCGTTGGTTTGCACACAATCGGCCCCCAGCTCATCGGCCACCTGCTCCAGCAGGGTACGGGCACGGCGAAACTCTTCCCGGTTAACGGTGAAGGTAAAGTCCGCCGTCCCATCGCCCAGGGTGTTCTGCACTATCATGTCGACATCGATATTGGCATCGCTGATGGGGCCCAGGATCTGCGCCGCCACGCTAGGTTTGTCCGGCACACCCAATATGGTGAGGCTGGCCTCCTGGCGGCTGAAGGCGATACCAGAGACGAGGGGTGATTCCATGCTTGGTTCTCCATAGGTGATCAGGGTGCCCTCACCCTCATCGAAGCTCGACAACACCCGCAAGGGCACCCGATATTTACCGGCAAATTCCACCGAGCGGATCTGCAATACCTTGGCTCCCAGGCTGGCCAGCTCCAGCATCTCCTCGAAGGTGATACGAGGCAGGCGGCGCGCCTTGGGCTCGATGCGGGGATCCGTGGTGTAGACGCCATCCACATCGGTGAAGATCTGGCACTCGTCGGCCTTAAGGGCGGCCGCCAGTGCCACCGCCGTGGTATCCGAGCCCCCACGGCCCAGGGTGGTGATGCGGCCATCCGGGCCGCGCCCCTGAAATCCGGCCACCACAGCCACCTGGCCGGTCGCCAGGCACTGTTGCAGCGGCTGCTCATCAATGGTCAGGATCCGTGCCTTGGCGTGACTGGCATCTGTGTGGATCCCGGCCTGCTCACCGGTGAAGGAGCGCGCAGCGCAGCCCAGCTTACGCAGGGCGATGGCCAGCAGACCAATGGTAACCTGCTCACCGGTGGCCAGCAGGACATCCATCTCTTCGGGCGAGGCATCCAGATCCAGCCCTCGCGCCAGCCCCAGCAAGCGGTTGGTCTCGCCCGACATGGCCGAGACCACTACCACCAACCGATGCCCCATCTGCTGCAAGGTACACACCCGTCGCGCCACCGCCTCGATTCGCTCGAGACTGCCTACCGAGGTGCCACCAAATTTCAGTACCAGCAGGGCCATGGACTCTCCTTCCGCCGTGTTTACAGACGTTCTTCCAGCCAGGGTTGTACGCTGGCCAGGGCCGCCGGCAGCGCCTCGGGTTGGGTACCCCCCGCCTGGGCCATGTCAGGGCGGCCACCGCCCTTGCCACCCACTTGGGAAGCCACCAGGTTCACCAGCTCACCCGCCTTGACCTTGCCGGTCAAATCGGCCGTCACACCAGCAATCAGGCTGACCTTGCCGTCACTGACGGTCGCCAGCAGCAGGACGCCGGATTGCAGGCGGTTTTTAAGATCGTCCAGGGTCGTGCGCAAAGACTTAGCGTCGATGCCGTCCAGCTCCGCCACCAGCACCTTCTGGCCGTTGATGGACATGACCTGTCCCAGCAGACCGGCACCCGCCTGGGCAGCCAGCTTGCTCTTGGCCGCCTCCAGCTCACGCTCCAGCAGACGGGTCCGCTCCATAAACTGACGCACCCGGGTGGCGATAGAGAACTGATCGCCCTTCACCAACTCGGCAGCGGCATCGATCTGCTCGCCCAGCTGATGCATATATTCAATGGCCGCCTGACCGGCCACGGCCTCAATCCGACGGATGCCCGCCGCCACCCCGCTTTCAGAGATGATCTTGAAGAAGCCGATGTCACCGGTACGCTGGGCATGGGTCCCACCACACAGCTCGGTGGAGAACTCGCCCATGTTAACCACCCGAACTTCGTCCTCGTACTTCTCACCAAACAGCGCCATGGCCCCCACCTGCTTGGCATCGTCCAGCGCCATGAGTTGGGTTTGTACCGGCGCGTTGGCACGGATCTGGGCGTTCACCAGCTCTTCCACGCGTCGGATGGTGCCATTGGTCATGGGTTCGAAGTGGGAGAAGTCAAAGCGCAGCCGATCAGGCCCCACTTGTGACCCCTTCTGAGTCACGTGTTCGCCCAGCGTCTGCCGCAAGGCGGCATGCAGTAGGTGAGTGACGGAGTGATGGGCCGCCGTCGCCAGGCGGCGCTCACCGTCCACGCTGGCCAGCACTGACTGACCCACGGCAAACTGACCCACTTCCACATAGCCCTTGTGCACCACGGCACCGCCGAGCTTTTGGGTATCGCAAACGGCAAACAGACTATCGCCATGCTGCAACAGACCCGCATCGCCCACCTGGCCGCCGGACTCGGCATAGAAGGGGGTGGTCGCCAGCACTATCATGGCTTCATCACCGGCCTTGAGTTCGGAAACGGCCTGATCCCCCACATAGATGGCGGTGATCTGGCTCTCGCCCTGCAGCTGGTCGTAACCGACAAACTCACTGCTGTGGTCGATCTTCAGCTGCTTGTTGTAATCCACGGTGAAGGCGGATGCGCCCTTGGCGCGTTCCCGCTGCTTCTCCATCTCTCGCTCGAAACCCGCCTCGTCGATGTCATAACCGCGATCCCGTACCACATCCGCGGTCAGATCCGCGGGGAAGCCATAGGTATCGTACAGTTTGAACACCAACTCGCCAGGGATCTGCTTGCTATCACCAAGACTTTGCAGGGCCTCTTCCAGCAACGCCAGGCCACGGTCCAGGGTGCGGCTGAACTGTTCCTCTTCCTGCTTGAGCACCCGCTCCACCACCGGCTGCTGGCTCTTGAGTTCCGGATAGGCATCCCCCATCAGCTCGGCCAGGGTACCCACCAATCGGAAGAAGAAGGACTCCTTTGCCCCCAGCAGCCGACCATGACGGGCGGCGCGGCGGATGATGCGGCGCAGCACGTAGCCACGGCCTTCGTTGGACGGCATGACACCGTCGGCGATCAGGAAGGAGCAGGAACGGATGTGGTCGGCGATGACCCGCAGGGACTTGTTCTCCAGATCCTGGGTACCCGTGATCTCGGCCACCACCTTGATCAGGCGCTGGAAGATATCGATCTCGTAGTTGGAGTGCACGCCTTGCATGATGGCGGCAATCCGCTCAATCCCCATGCCGGTATCTACCGACGGCTTGGGCAAGGGCTCCAGGGTGCCATCCGCCTGACGGTTGAACTGCATGAACACCACGTTCCAGATCTCGATGAAGCGATCGCCATCTTCTTCAGCAGAGCCAGGAGGGCCACCCCAGATCTGATCACCGTGGTCGTAGAAAATTTCGGTGCAGGGACCACAAGGACCCGTATCCCCCATCTGCCAGAAGTTGTCGGAGGCATAGGGAGCCCCCTTGTTATCGCCGATGCGGATGATGCGCTCGGCCGGGATGCCCATCTCCTTGGCCCAGATGTCGTAGGCCTCATCATCGGTTTGATAGACAGTGACCAGCAGCTTGTCTTTCGGCAGCTGCAGCACCTCGGTCAGAAAGCCCCAAGCAAAGCGGATGGCATCCTGCTTGAAGTAATCGCCAAAGCTGAAGTTCCCCAGCATTTCGAAGAAGGTATGGTGGCGGGCCGTGTAGCCCACATTATCCAGGTCATTGTGCTTACCGCCGGCCCGCACGCAGCGCTGGGCCGTGGTGGCGCGGCTGTAGTTACGGGTATCACTGCCCAGGAACACATCCTTGAACTGGTTCATACCGGCATTGGTGAACAGCAGCGTGGGATCGTTATGGGGAACCAGGGAGCTGGAGGACACCACCTGGTGGCCTTGAGAGCGGAAATACTCGAGAAACGCCGTGCGTATCTCTGATGTGGACATGTACATGAATAACCTGCTTGGTTCGAAATGGGGTTGGATGCTTAACCGGCATAATTTAAAAGTTATCCCGGTCAAAGTAAAACCGACCGCTCATGCGGAGACAGAAAAAGCCAAGGCTCCCACTAAGGGGAGCCTGGTTTAGATAAGGTGGAGAGGGCGTAGTGGATCTGATCCTGATTGAAGCCGCGACGCTGCAAGAAGCCCATCAGGCGCCGGCGAGCCGCCAGATCCAGCGGCGCGGCCCCCTGGCGCCGCTGCGCCAGCTGAGCGGCCAGCTCAAACCAGTCATAGCCCTCAGCGCTAAGCTGTTCACGCACCTGGTCACCGACCAAGCCGCGCTGAGCCAGTTCAAAGGCAATCTTACGTGGCCCTTGCCCCCGAGCCGCCCGGCTGTGCACCGCCTGCTCAAGCAACCGGCGCTCATCCAGCCAGCCATGTTCGCGACAGTGCTGCAGGACCCCCTCCACCACAGACGCGGGCAGGTCGCTCAGCAGCTGGCGCAGCTCCTGCTCTGAATGATCCCGCCGGGCCAACCGCCCCATCACCCGGCGCAACGCCAGTTTGAAAGGGCTCTCTTGCACGTCCACCATCCGGCTCCGTCAGGTGTTAGAACTCGTTGTCGGCGAAGCTGGCTTCATCATCCAGCTCGGCGTCAGCCTGTTCGCCTGCCGTCACCGCATTACCGGATTCCTGATTGGTCAACAGCAGCTCCCGCAGCTGGCGCTCGATGGCCTCGGCCACCGGTAGATTTTCCTGCAGGTATTTCATGACGTTGGCCTTGCCCTGACCAATCTTATCGCCCTGATAGCTGTACCAGGCCCCCGCCTTGTCGATGAGCTTGCACTTGACCCCCAGATCCACCAGTTCGCTTTCCTTGGAGATGCCGGCACCGTAGAGGATCTGAAATTCGGCCTGCTTGAAGGGCGGCGCCACCTTGTTCTTGACTACCTTGACCCGGGTTTCGTTACCGACGATCTCATCCCCTTCCTTGATGGCACCGGTACGGCGGATATCCAGACGCACAGAGGCGTAGAACTTGAGGGCGTTACCGCCTGTGGTGGTTTCCGGGTTGCCGAACATGACACCGATCTTCATGCGGATCTGGTTGATGAACACCACCAGACAGTTGGCCCCCTTGATGTTACCGGTGAGCTTACGCAGCGCCTGGGACATCAGCCGCGCCTGCAGGCCCACGTGGGAGTCGCCCATCTCGCCCTCGATTTCCGCCTTGGGGGTCAGCGCCGCCACCGAGTCGACTATGATGACGTCCACGGCATTGGAGCGTACCAGCATGTCGCAGATCTCCAGGGCCTGTTCCCCGGTATCCGGCTGGGAGACCAGCAGATCATCCACCTTGACCCCCAGCTTGGCGGCATAGATGGGATCCAGGGCATGTTCGGCATCGATGAAGGCACAGGTCTTGCCTGCTTTTTGCGCCTGGGCGATGACCTCCAGGGTCAAGGTGGTTTTACCGGAGGATTCGGGTCCGAAGATTTCCACGATCCGACCAAACGGCAGGCCGCCGATGCCTAGCGCGATATCCAGCGACAAGGATCCGGTGGAGACGGTCTCAACATCCAGCGCCTGGGTATCGCCTAACCGCATGATGGAGCCCTTGCCGAATTGCTTTTCGATCTGACCCAAGGCGGCGGCCAAGGCTTTCTGTTTGTTTTGATCCATAGGGGACTCCAGTACGCAGGAATTCAGTCATTAGGTGTGCTGTTGAGTATACTGTTCATTCGTACAGTATCAAGTAGAAATAGTGTCTAGCGCCTCACACAGGTGCAACAGCGCCGCTGCTATGGCCTGTTGCCGCACCGCTTGGCGATCACCGGCAAAGTGGTGGCAGTGAGTTTGCACCTGGCCCGCGGTAAGGCCCCAGCCAATCCAGACGGTCCCCACCGGCTTATCCGGCGTGCCGCCGTCAGGACCGGCGATGCCGCTGATGGCCACCGCCACCTGAGCGAGGGAATGGGCCAAGGCACCCGCCACCATCTCGGCCACCACAGCGCCACTCACGGCACCGTGCTGGGCCAGGGTGGTGGCGCTCACCCCCAGCATCTGCTGTTTGGCCTCATTGCTGTAGGTGATGAAGCTGCGATCAAACCAGGCGGAACTTCCTGATACTTCTGTGATGGCGTATGCTACACCTCCGCCCGTGCAGGACTCCGCCGTGCTCGCCATCCAGCCGCGCCCCTTGAGGGCCTGCCCCAGACGCACTGCCAACTCCTCGATAGGCTGTTTCATTTCTTTGTCCGCCCGTTCAACCAAAAAGCCAAGCCATTATGCAATCTGCCAACTTTGACCCGCAAGCCAAGGCTCAGCATACCCCCATGATGCATTGGTGACTAACAATTGATTTATCTATTTATTTTTTAACTTAAAACCAGAAAACCACGTTTTAACCTACGTTTTTGTCACTACTACCGCTGACAGACCCTCCCAATCTGAACAGATCTCTTCCCTCTAAGTTTCCTACAAACACACCCAAAAAATACGAATACAAATCAGCCGTCTTCCAATAAATCTCAGACCTATATCCCTCATGTGAACTCACGGAGATCGCTCTCCATCATGTTGTTTGCTCAGGAGGCTATATGGCTCATTTGGTCGAATCCATGGCGTATGTGGGCGAGACGCCCTGGCATGGTTTGGGTAATCCCCTCTCCCCTCATCAACCTATCGAAACCTGGTTGGTGGAAGCGGGCATGGACTGGCATATCGCGCAAAGCGATGTGCTGTTTAACGTGGCGCCGGACGGTCTGCATATCCGCCCGCACAGCGATGCCAAGGTGCTTTACCGCTCGGATACTCTGGCGCCTCTGTCGGTGGTGTCCAACCGTTACAAGGTGGTGCAGCCCGCCGAGGTGCTGCACTTCTATCAGGACTTGGTGAGTGCCGGTGGCTTTGAGCTGGAGACGGCCGGGGTGCTCAAGGGCGGCCGCAAGCTGTGGGCCCTGGCCCGTACAGGCCAAGAATCGGCCTTGCGCGGTGGCGACAAGGTGAAGGCTTATCTGTTGCTGGCCACCAGCTGTGACGGTTCCCTGTGTACCACGGCCCAGTTCACTTCCGTCAGGGTGGTCTGTAACAACACCCTACAGATGGCCACCGACCACAGCCAGGGCGCCATCAAGGTGCCCCACTCCACCCAGTTTGACCCGGCAGCGGTCAAGCAGGCGCTGGGCCTAGGTCTGTCCGGCTGGGAGCAATTTATGCGCTCCTTGAAGGACTTGAGCCAGCGGCCTGTCTCGCGCCAAGAGGCGCAGGACTATTTCAGCCTGGTGCTGGACGAGGCACTGCCGGAGAACCCGGATATCAGCCCGTCGAAGACCATGCAGCAGGTGATGGCCCTTTATCAGGGCGATGGCATGGGCGCCACCCTCTCCTCCAGCAAGGGCACCGCCTGGGGTCTGCTCAACGCCATGACCGAGTACGTGGACCATCACCGTCGCGCTCGCAACCAGGACTACCGTCTGGATGCCGCCTGGTTTGGTCAAGGCGCCCAGCTCAAGCACAAGGCCCTCAACCAGGCCCTGACCCTGCTGCACTAATCCCCGCAGTTTCCAACGCAGACATACGCCCTCCCCGGACTGGCTCACACCAATCCGGGCGGGCGGCTATGCCGTGTTACAAGGAGTCCACGATGAAAACCCGTTACGCCAATGCCATCCGTCTGGCATCGACCCGCGACATGCATCGCGAGCAGTGGTTAGCGCTACGGCAGTTGGGCATTGGTTCGTCCGATGCCGCCGTGGCCGTTGGCCTGTCCCCCTACAAATGTCCCCTGTCGTTGTGGCTGGAGAAAACCGGGCGCAAGCCCCCGGAAGATCTGTCCGACAAGCCCGCCGTGTTGTGGGGCATCGAGCTGGAGCCCGTGCTGGCCCAGGTGTATGCCAAGCGCACCGGCTACAAGGTCCGCCGGGTGAATGCCATTTTGCAGCACCCCGCGTATCCCTTCATGTTGGCCAATCTCGACCGGGAGATCGTCGGTCACCCGGACGGCCCCGGCATCCTGGAGATCAAGACCGCCAGCTATCACAGTGCGCCACAGTGGGAGGACGGTATCCCCATCGCCTATCAGTGCCAAGTGTTGCATCAGCTGGCTGTCACCGGCCACGCCTGGGCGGAGGTCGCGGTGCTGATTGGTGGCCAGGACTTCCGGCTGTACCGGATTGAGCGGGACAACGACAAGATTGCCGATCTGATTGCACGTGAAGCGGCCTTTTGGCAGGCGGTCACCGAGGATAGACAACCCGCACCGGATGGCTCTGCCGACGCCGCCCAGGCCCTGGGCTGGCTGTTCCCCAAAGACGATGGCCTGACCCTGGATCTATCTGACTCGGTCGAAGGCAACGCCCTGTTTAGCCAACTGCTGCAGCTGCGCGCCGAGAAAGAGTCCGTTGAACAGCAGGAGTCCCTGCTCAAGCAACGGCTGCAACTCACCCTGGGCGAGGCCTCAGCCGCCCAGTTTGCCGCCGGCAAGATCACCTGGAAGCGCAGCAAAGACCGGCAGATGGCCGATGTGGACAAGCTGGAGCAGGAGCACCCGGAACTGCTGGCGCAATACCGCAAGACCATTCCCGGCGTGCGCCGGTTCAACATTCAATCCACCAGAAGGAGTGCACCATGATCAAGGGACTCGCCATCACGCCGCCCATCATAGGGCGCATCGCCATCGGCCGGCTGGTGCAAAAACAGGACAAGTGGGTACCTGAGAAGGACGACAGCTTTACGCTCACCACCCAGATCCAGCAAAAATCCGGCTGGCTGCTGCATCCGCTGCATCAGCATTACTGCCAGGGACAGGAGCACGCCAAGCTGCGGGCCATCCCGGTACGGGTACTGTTCAATGACACTGAGCTGAACCTGCGGGCCGACTACAGTGCCTTCGACCGCCAGACCGGGCGTCCCCTGTGTGTCGGCAATGGTGAGTCCGCCCGGCGGATGACGGCACAAGGCGTGGAGGACGTCGCCTGTCCGGGGCCGGAGCGCTGCCCCTTTGGCTCCCAGCAGGGTTGCAAGCTGTATGGTCGTCTGAACCTGTATGTCGAAGGACAAGAGGATGAGCTGGGTAGCTTCATGTTTCGCACCACTGGCTACAACTCGGTGCGTACCCTGGCGGCACGGCTTAAGTACTTCGAGGCGGCCAGTGGCGGCCTGACCCGCTATCTGCCGCTGACTCTGCGCCTGCGGGCCAAGAGCACCACCCAGTCCTACCGGACCCCGGTGTTCTACGTGGATCTGACGCTGCGGGATAACCAGTCCCTGGCTGAAGCCATCAGCACGGCACGTCAACTGGCCCTGCAGGATGAGCAGGCAGGTGTGGATGTCATGGCCATGGAGCAGGCCGCCAGGCAATGCCTGCTTAACGGTCAGTTTGAGGATATGGATGAAGAAGTGCCGATGCTGCTGGAGGAGTTCTCACCGCCGGCAGAGGAGGAAACTAGCCAGACACCGGTCATCCCGCCGAACCGTCGGCTCCAGCCACGGGCGACGCCCCTGACCGGCAAGCTGGGCAAGGGCGCGACAGCCTCCCCCGCTTAAGTGATCTATTTACTGGCCAGGCGCTCTACCAGGTGGGACAGGGTGTCCAGCAGCAGGGTACGGTCTTGGCTGGTGAGCCGCTCCAGTTGTTGAGCCAGCACGATGCCCTGTTCCGAGGGCCGAGTACTGGACTCCCGCAACAAATCGGCGAGTTCACACTCAAAGATCTGGGCAAGCTCCGCCAGCCGCACCACGGTCGGCACCACCAGGCCGCGCTCCATTCGGGAGACCGCCTCCATCCCGATGCCCAACCGCTCGGCTACCTCCTCCTGTGTCAGTCCTTTTCGCTGGCGCTGTTTGGCTATCGCCAAGCCCACCGCCTTGCCCAACTCGTTCACGTTGATCCCGCTCATAGTTCCTCCCATTCGACCTGAATGGTTGGCTATGGGCGTATTGACAGGAAGGACTCAGCGAGTTGACTATCATCGCAATTGGTTGACTATCGACGCTCAAGGAGGAGTGTTTACCCCATCTGTGTGTTTAAGCCCGCTGCAGCGCGCCTGCAGCCACCAGGTTTGTCGCTCTGTCAGACGAACCTATTCATTGATATGACTCATTAAGGAAATCAGATATGCGCCGTTATCCCCTCATTGCGACTGTCGTCATGTTCATTATCGTTATGCTATCCGCCATGAGCGGTGATTACCCTAACCTGGGCTTCTGGGGGTACTTCTGGTACTTCATATTCGGCTCGCTGTTTATGGCGCTGGGCGCCATGGGCGGGGAACTCGTCCGCCGTTTTATACACCCGGATGTCCTGGTGGCAGAGGGCGCCGGCGACATGCTAAAGAAGCGTCTGTTCTGGAAATTTGGCCCGCAGTGCATCGGTGCCGTCATCGGCAGTGTTATCTGCGGCAGCTTTATGAATAACGTGCTGGGTTACTACGTTGGATAAGGACATCAAGATGAACAAATATCTCTTTGCAACCCTGCTGCTGGGGCTTGGCAGCCAGGCCTGGGCCTATGGAGAGGCCGGACACTGGAGCAGCGGCTGGGGCCAGGGCACCAGCGAGTACACCGCCGTGGTGGATGCCAAGAACAATCTCTATATCGCCTGCAACGACATCAAGAAAGTCGCCATGACCGCCACCGTAAATGGTAAGGAATATGGCTCCTACAGCGAGCAAGGCTTTGCCATCGAGGTGGACGGTACCCACTACGACACGCCCTACGAAACCGAGTCCCGGGTCGGCGAGAACAACTTCTTTGATATGTGGGACAAGATGCGCAAGGCCCAGACCATCACCGTCATCACTGCCGATGGCCAGAAGCTCAACGTGCCCACCAAGGACGCCGCCAGCGTATTGCCGGCGACAAAATCCCAGGAGTTCGATTGCTTAATGTGGAATGAGTAAACACTGCAATCCGCTGCTTGAACCCGATACGAGGAGGCCATGTGCCTCCTCTTTTTATTTGTCCGCGAGACAGGAGATCCCCATGCCTTCCTATCTACCCCCGCCCCTGCAAGACTTCGACGACGCCGGCTTCTGGCGAACCCTCTGGCGGCTGGCCCGCCGGGTCGGTCGCCACTTCGTCGAGATCTGCCTGCTGCTCTACTACACGGCGCAAAAGCCCAACCTGCCCCTGTGGGAAAAGCTGCTGATCTACAGCGCCCTGCTCTACTTCATCACCCCGCTGGATGTCGTCCCCGACTTCCTGCCCCTGGGACTGACTGATGATCTAGCCGTGCTCAGTGCCGCCCTGGCCAGTATCAGCGCCTTTATCGACGACGCCATTCGTGCGCAGGTCCGGCAACGCCTGCAGGAACTCTTCGGCCGCCGCTAGCCCAACCAATCAAGGAGACCATGATGCTCATTCCCTTTGACCGGGACGGGATCACCCTGCCCGTCTGTGACGAACTATTGTGCCTGGTGGATGACGTGGCGCAGCAAGCACCCCAGGCCCTGGCGAATAGTACCGCCATCACCTTCAACTTCCGCGATCCAGATTACGACCCGCAGCGTGGCGGCTTTCATCCGGTGGAAATTCGCCTGGTGCAAGGCCTCAACGGCTGGCTGTTCGACTACGTGACGGACTTCAGTTACCAGGGCCTGGGGCAGGATGCCGAGCTGTGTAAGGAGCTGGATTTCAACTTCCTGGATAGGGAGTACTTCATGCTGGGCTGGGGCGCATTACGCCATCAGCACGCCTGTGAGATCTTCTCGCTGTGGCAGCGTAACTTCCTGCACTACCAGAAGATGGGCTGCTTTGCTGTTACCGCCCAGAGCGAGTAGGAGGGAACATGGAACACACGCTGCCCATCTCCCTGACGGCATCGGTCATGGTGCAACAGTGGGCCCGCCTGGCGGGCCTGCAACCACAGCACACCGGCGAACGTTGGTTGCTGCACCTCACCCCCATGCTGCCCGTGGCCCTCAGCGGGCTAACGCAAACCACTACCCTGCAGCTCATCTGGTCGGGGCTGATCTGGCAGTTGGTCAGCATCAGCAATACCTCGGACTACTACGACCAGCATCAGGTCATCCAGGAGATCTGCTTTGATGCCCAGCGCCAGCACTACTGGCAGTTGCAATCCTGTCCATTGGCACAGGTGTCGGTGCCGCTGCTGGAACACTGTCTGGAGCAGTTGCAGCTGCAAATCCGTTTGGGCCAAGCGGTGATCCGCACTGACCCGCTGCCCAGGCCTTCCGCCACCGCACACCAACAACCGGCACGCCGGCCATCACCCCACCCCTGAATGGGACAAACGCGCACATAGCCCCCGCACGCCACCAGGCATGCGGGGGTTCTTTTTTTGGAGGTCTCACGATGCATCACAAATTCAAAGCCGGTGAAACCCGCGGCACCTATGTACTGGCCGAGCCCGTCACCGCCGAAGAAATCCTGACCATGGCCAATAAGCTGGCCCGCAGCAAACTGAGCAAGGGCAAGGCGCTGACCTCGCCCAGCCTCACCTACAGCTGTCTGCAAACCCTGCTGCAGGAATACGAGCACGAGGTATTTGGCATCCTGTTTCTGGACAGCCAGCACCGGGTAATCAAGTTTGAGGAACTGTTCAGGGGCACCCTGGATGGCGCCTCTGTCTACCCGCGCGAAGTGGTCAAGGCAGCGCTGGTCTGCAATGCGGCGGCAGTGATCTTGGTTCACAACCATCCATCCGGCTTGCCGGAACCTAGTCGCGCCGACCGCACCCTTACTGAAACACTCCGAGCTGCACTGGCCACCGTCGAGATCCGCGTGCTGGATCATCTGGTGATAGGCACCGAAGGCAGGGTGTCAATGGCAGAGCGAGGGTGGCTATAACGATCAAGGAGGGTAAAAGAGGAGTCAGAGTCACGGGCTGAACTAAACCGCGGAATAGCCCCAGGATCAGGTTATCAATCAACCAACGGGATTGGCTAACCGGTCCGATAGTTTCTCAATCAACTCCAACAACATGCTCCGATCTGCTGAGTTCAACCGAGCCAAGTGTTGCGCGAGGACAACACCTTGGTCCGTCGGGCGATTACTGCTCTCTCGCAGTAATTCAGCAATATCGCAATCAAACAGCTGAGCCAATTCCGCTAACCGAACAATGGTCGGCACAACCAATCCTCGCTCCATGCGAGAAACCGCCTCCAGCCCAATACTGAGGTGCTCAGCAACCTTTATACCTGCATAGCACGACATCGGACCATCGACACATATCTCGATAATTGATATCCGTGCAATGTTTCTTCAACTTCGAAGCTGATATTTTTTATGGCTATATTTATGCGCAGATCACTTGGAACAATCCAGCATGACAACCTACCCAATCCCGCCGAATGAAAATGAGCGGTTAAATGTGCTTCATGCTCTCGATCTTCTCGATACACCGCCTGAGGAGGTTTTTGATCGCATAACCCGATTAGTCGCACGCGTTCTCGATGTCCCGATTGCGCTAGTTTCATTAGTTGATACTGATCGGCAATGGTTCAAGTCTCGTGTTGGTCTGGATGCGATAGAAACTCCACGTGAACTGGCCTTCTGTGCCCACGCCATCGTGCAGTCATCACCGCTGATTGTCCCAGACGCAACGCTAGACGAACGCTTCATGGACAACGCTCTTGTTACCAGTAATCCGAATATACGCTTCTACGCTGGTGTGCCATTGCGCAGTGTCAGTGGACTATCGATAGGCACCCTTTGCGCAATCGATTCCAAACCACGAAAGTTAAACGCGGACGAAATTAACATCCTGATCGACCTAGCTGCAGTGATCAGCAAAGAAGTACAAATGCGTGAAGCAATGTTCCTGAGTCAGGCAAACTCAGAGCTAGCGAGAAGAGCTGTTGAGACCATTGAAGCACGGTTTAGAACCGTATTTGAACGTGCTGGCGTGGGAATTGCGCTGCTTGCTCCTGACGGTGGTTGGTTACGTGTCAACGATGCCTTGTGTCAAATTGTCGGTTACAGCCAAGATGAACTCATCAAGCTTACTTTTCAGGACATTACTCATCCAGACGATTTGGACTCGGATTTGTACATGCTACAACAGTTAATCGATGACGAGATAGACCGTTACCAATTGGAAAAACGGTATATCACTAAATCAGGTAATACCATTTGGATACAGCTAATCGTCACCAAGCAAATGAGTCCTCAAGGTGAGTTGGAATATTTCGTATCAATTATTAAAGATATACAAGAGCGCAAAGAGGCAGAGGCATCACTGACTGAACTTCGCAAGGATCTGGAAAATCGTGTAGAAACAAGAACCAGAGATCTACGGTTAGCCAATGAAATGCTCTCATCCTCCATGGCTCAACAACTTCAATCTGAGCAGGAGCTACGCAAACGCGAAGCTGAGTTGCAGATGGTGCTCCAAAACGCAAACGATGCTTATGTTTGTATTGACCATAACGGTGTGATCCGGGACTGGAATCAACAGGCAGAACAAACCTTTGGTTGGAGTAGCCAAGAGGCTATTGGCCGCCGATTGGATGAAATGATCATCCCAGTCACCATGCGCGAAGGTCATCGTGCAGGATTACGGCACTATCTAGCGACCGGTGAGCACAACGTGTTAAACAGGCGCATTGAACTGACAGCTGTACGCCGTGATGGCACACCATTACCTGTTGAAGTGCGGGTTAGTCCATTATCCATTGATGGGAAAACTATCTTTAGTGCGTTCTTACATGACATCACTGAACGTAAACAGTTAGAGGCAATCCGCGAACACGAGGCAACACATGACCCATTGACGGGGCTGCTTAACCGCCGAGGCATGTTCGATTTATTGTCTCAAGCTATTGCTCGCGTCAAACGAACTCGGGTGTCTCTGGCACTACTTTTCATCGATCTGGATGGATTCAAACAAATTAACGATACACATGGCCATGAAGCCGGTGATGCCGTCTTGCGTGAGGCAGCAGCTCGTTTACAAGCTAGTATTCGGCAGACAGATACTGCCGCTCGCCTTGGCGGGGATGAATTCACTGTAATATTGGAAAACATTAAGCACGGTATTCCCGATGCCAATATGTTGGCACAAAAAATACTGGAGACCCTTCAGCACCCGATACAACTCGATTCAGTAACCGTCACCATCAGCGCGAGTATCGGCATTTCGATGCATCACCCTGATGATGAAAGATCTGCCGACCAACTGGTAAATGCCGCTGATTCGGCGATGTATACGGCCAAGCATGCGGGTAAAGATCAGGTTTGTGTCCATAAGTAACACTTTTTATGCGATACATACACGATTTCTACCCTCGTTTTTTGCATGATATAAAGCACTATCCGCTTCTAGTAGTAATGTTTCTTCAGTCTTTATATGTGAGGTATTATCTGAATAGGCAATACCAAAGCTCATGGTGACAGAAAAGTTGCCTTCATTCCTTTCAAACTTTAGCTCAGAAATTGCTTGACGGATACGCTCTGTAATTAACATAGCATCTGTGGCATTGGTTTCACCCAGTATAATTAAAAACTCCTCACCACCATAACGCCCAACACAATCATGACTCCTTAAGTGGTTAGTTAAACTTTTACTGACCTCTTTCAACGCTGTATCACCAGCAACATGACCATATGTGTCGTTGACATGTTTGAAATGATCTATATCAGCAAGTATTACAGTAGTAGGCTGTTTTTTTCTTGTGTCTTTTTCGATGGTGTTTTTTAGGAACTCCATTATAGCGCCCCGATGAAAAACACCAGTAAGTGCATCCCGAGAAGACTGCTCTTTGAGTTGCGCCAATGCATTTACCAACTGATTGTTTATGTCATAGATGCGTTGATAAAGACGGCTTTTTTCGACTAAAAATGATATTTGCCTTGCAAGGTTAATAAATGTTTTTTGGTGGGCATCAATGTATGTGTTCTTTTCTTTGCTAGAGAAGAAAATGAAACCGATAGGCTTACCATCTGCAATGAGCGGGCAGGTTAAACTTGATTGAATGCCTTCAGCAACTATTAATTTAGTTGACAATGAATTAGGGTGTTCAACTAAATATAGTTGCAGATCATTAAGAATGCGGGGTTGTTGTGTGGTTAGTATCCCCTCTAAACTACTACCACTTAAAAAAGCAGTATATCCATTTTTGATCATTATTTTTTCTGGGTAATTGCTTTTTGTCCAATGAGCGAAAACCCGTTCATAATCATCAGATATTAATGCGCAGCCGATCCTATCGTAAGGTATTATTTCATGAAATGTATCATATATGCGATTTAAAACCTCATCAAGAACACTGCCTTTACTGATTTCAGTGGATATTTCTTGAATTTTATTAAACCCATCAAATCGGGCATCAAGCCAAGCAGCCAACTGAACAAGCTCAGATTCAAAATCGAGAATGGATTCTATGTTGGTATCCTTCGGGAAAGATAAGGAATATTTTCCTTTTTTAATTTTTTTTATGGCTTCTCTGTATGAAGCTAACCGTTGAACTGATAGTGTTACATCGTTCATATCTTGTCCTTATCGGTACTGCGTTGACTTTTTATAGCATAACGTCTGTTTAATGGATGATGCGAATAAGTCCTTGAGATCGTGATTTCCATCTAGATCTCTATCACAGCGTGACATAATGGGTCATCAAATCACCTTCGCCGACAGTAAATTCAGCAGCAAGCGCCATCAGACCCGTAAAGCGATTTTTGCCCCTTCATGATCCCAGAAAAAGATCATGAATATAATCAATTAGCTATTCACCTCATGCTCACTCACCAGGCCGTCAATACTGCGGCTTAGGTCAATATCGTCGTGAGGGATAAGCACGTAGCGCCACGGTTTACCCGAATGCTCGATAGCGTGTTCGTTGGCGTATTTACACCAGCGTACAGCGGCTCTTGCCTTGGCTTGAACTTCGACTGAAGCGACGTCCATTGCTTTTTTGGGTTCAATCAGCAGGAAGGCGTCTTGGGTCTCCACCACGAAGTCCGGTTCATAGTTCTGGCCATTGGCATACTCGATCCGGAACTGGCTCGGTGCAGGCTTCATCCACTTGAGCACGCTGGCATCCCCTTCGAGGATCTGCGCCAGACGCCACTCACCATCCACTGAATCGAACTTCTGGTACGGATAGCAGCATTTACTAAAACCCGTAAACAGCATCTGCCGCACCCGGCTCTTCTCTCCTGCCGGAACAGGCGCCCGGAAATCTCGTGGTTGTTCATCGTGGGCGTAGTTGAAGGTGGCCGGACGCAAGACATCAAACCCTTTGGTGATATGGCCGATGTAATCGGTTGGTGTCGTCCACATATGCTGTTTCATCTGCGCCCAGATGAAATCAGCCAGCTGGCGGCCTTGGGTTTTGAGCAAAACTTCGGCTTCTTCATCGGTTAGATAGGTTTTCAGATGAGCAACCATCTGCCCAGCAAGACGGTATAGGGTTGCCGCATGCTCGTCATAATCAATTTCGTCATGATCGAAGAGATGATGAACCAGGTAGTCCTCCAACCGCGCCTCGGTCATGCCACCACGCGCCCAACTGATGGTGCTGGTGCTGTTGTCTTTCAAGTTGCGCAGCAACATTTCCTGGCTACCTGGCCGCATGGCAATACTGCTCAGCCCACCGAGGTCAAACTCGCTAAATCCGTAGTTCACCTCGCGCGTCGGCAGAATCACAATCTGCGGAATATCGATGGTGTATTCCGCCAGTTTTTCCGTGATCTGTCCGACCAGCACACCGATACTCTTTTCGTCTATCTCCACCGGAGCAACCGGCTCAGGGGAGTTCATACCGGTAAGCTCAGGCTGTACCTCAGAGGTGGAGACGGGGGGGAATATCTCCTTCATCACTTGCTGCACCTTGCGCGTGACGCTTTGCAGCACTTCGGGTGTGTTCAGCTGTTTGCTGCTTCCCAGTCGCTTAGCCTCTTCACTAACAATCTTGACAGTGATCTCCGCCACGCGCCGTTGGGCTTCAGTAGCCAGAACCGGTTTTACCGATGTGTTACCCGCCGGATTTGTCGCTACATACGGTGCGGCGAACGGCTCCTTAATTTGGTTCCCTTCACCATCGGTCGGCAAGCGCCCTAACAAGGTTTCAGCCAGTGAAGGCACTATCACTTGATTAGGCTTGTGCTCCGGGATCCCGTTTTCATCATCATCCGCACCGATAAACAGGGTCTGCTTGATGATGGAGTCTTCCTCATTGGCGCGATCGATGATCTCCTGAAAGCGGTCGTGGGCAATGATCGTCAAACGATCAACCGCTTCCACACCGGTGCGTTTGCCATAGGGCAGACGCAAGCCGCGGCCAATGGTCTGTTCGGTCAAAATCTCGGACGCGGATGCCCGCAAAGGCACTATGGTGTAGAGGTTGGTGACATCCCAGCCCTCTTTGAGCTTGTTAACGTGAATGACAATCTCGGTGTTCTTGTCGTGTTCTACCGCTAACAGCCGCTGCGTATTTTCGTCCGACTCCTGCCCGGTCTGGTTGGAGTGAACGGTAATGACCTTGCCCTTATAGGCACCATTGAAGAATTCGTTATCTTCGATCCTGGCCTTGATGGTTTCAGCATGGGTTGTGTCCTGTGCCACCACCAGCATAAAGGGCTTAACCAGTGGCCGACCAGTGTTGTTGGCATAGCTGGCCAGTTCGGTCTTCACGTATTCATGATGGTGGATACCATCTTCCAGCTTGATGGTTTCAAGCTGCTGCTCACTGTAGCTACTGGCTTTGAAGTCTTTACGGGTGGCAACTGCCGGGGTCTTGATATAGCCGTCATTCAGCGCACGGGCCAACGGGTAGTGATAGACGATGTTCTTGAAATCGCGTGGCTTGGCCCCGGTAGTCTTCGGCGTGGCGGTCAGCTCGATGCCCAGTACGGGTTTAAGATCATTGATGGCTGTTGCGCCAGAATCTGCATAGTAGCGGTGTGCCTCATCCATCAGCACCACCAGATCGGGCAAGTCCGCCAGATAGTTGAAGTAGGAGTCACCGATATACTCCTGAATGCGACGGATCTTCGCCTGCTTGGATTTGGCCGCCCCTTGCTTGTTCTCCAGCGCATTGATCTTGGAGACATTGAAAATGTTGATATGCGGCGCCGTCTCCGCCGCGAACATATCGCCCGTCATGCTCATGGTGACGGTTTGATCCAGGCGCACACCACGCCCTTCCTGATAGTCATCACCAGTGATCAACACGGGCGGCGTCTGGGCCAGTTCCGGGATGCCCTGAAACACATATTTGGGCGAGCCCGGCAGGAAATCCTGTTTCAGCTTTTCATAGATGGTCAGGTTTGGCGCCAACACAAAGAAATGGCTGCTACGACCAGTCAGATAGAGCCATGCAATCATGGCCCCCATCAGACGGGTTTTGCCAACACCGGTTGCCAGGGCAAAACAGAGTGAAGGAAAGTCACGCTCAAAGCGCTTGAAGGGCAGCTTCTCGGTTTTGAGGAGCTCAATCCAGCGCTGCAGATCTGGCTCTTTATCCAGCTTTAACTGCTCCAGCAAACGACAAAGGATCGCGAGCGATTCACTCTGTGGCTTGCGCAGGGAAAGACGTGCGCCGATCTGGTTGGCAATAGTGGTCCCGTTGCTCATGACTGTTCCTTATTCTTCGCTGTCGTCATCCGCCCACTCGTCGTCCTGCTCTTCCGGCAGCACGTTCAGAGTGAAGCTGTAATCGTCATGATCCCACTCGCACTTGTTCAGAATGACCTTGGGGATCTTTTTCAGCGTCAAATTCGGAAAATCGGCACCCTCGGCCATAAACGCCTTGCAGCAAATCAACAGACTGCGCTCAGCACCCACCTCTTCGCTGATGCGCTTAAGCTGGTCATAGGCCAGCGAGCCTGTGGTCACGTAGATATGGTCAGTTTCGGTGCTGTAGCCATGGTTCCAGAACTGGGTCTGGCTTGGGGCGTAGGTAAAGCCCATATGCTTGCACATGGCTTCGGCAAGCATCTCGGCGTTATATTCCTTGTTGATGACCCAGTTACCCCAGTCATCTTTTTTCAACAAGGAGGGCGCCAGACGCAGATAACGGAAACCACCACCGCCTTGCCAATTCACGGCCTTGGTAATGCCGCCTTGATCTTCACCATCAATCACTTTCTTCAGGCGCGGAACAATATGGGTATGGCAGTGCTCACCCAACTCCACCATGATCCAGCGGCGACCCATTTTGTGGGCTACGGCACCGGTAGTCCCAGAACCGGCAAACGAATCAACAACAATATCCCCAGGAGATGTTGATATTTGAAGGATTTTTTGAATTAATTTCTCCGGTTTTGGAGTATCAAATGTTCCTGAAGGAAAGAATGCTCTTGCTTCTCGTTTTGCATCTTGATTGTCCCCCGCGCCATCTCTTAGCCACAATGTGTCTGGAACAATACCACTCCCAACTTTATCTAAAAATGATTTTAGTCTCGGTTTATCTTTTTCATTATTTTCCCCCCACCAAACCAATCCATCAGCTACATGTTGCTCATGCCTTTTCTTATCATAAGCCCATACGCGAGATTCACTTGGGTAGATGTCTTCGCCTGTTTTTGGATGTGTGATCGCATAATAAAGATTCGGTCTTTCAGACCTTGTCTTCGCGCAAGTATAAACAACAGATTGCCATAAGCCTCTTGGGTCATTATCAAGGTTTTTATAACCTTTCAGCTCGTCTGATGTTCTGTTGAGTTTGTTTGGTGAAAATAGATCCTTAATTTTGGCATAAACAAAAACATGGTCATGACTAGTGCTAAACCATTTAGAATCATTTTGTTTTGAATATTTTTTTTGCCATACAACATTGGCAACAAAATTATTTCTACCAAACACTTCGTCACAAAGCACTTTAAGATAGTGAGCTTCATTGTCATCAACAGTTATCCAGATTGAACCATCTTCACTCATGAGAGTACGCAATAACTCTAGGCGATCCCGCATCATCGAAAGCCACATCGAGTGCTCAAGACCATCATCATAATGGGTGAATGCACTACCGGTGTTATATGGCGGATCGATAAAAATACACTTCACCTTGCCAGCGTATTGATGTTCAAGAGCCTTAAGCGCCAGCAAGTTATCGCCATGGATTAACAGGTTATCGTTGAAGGCGGTATTTGCTTCACCTTCCTCGTTAGTCATTACCTTTGCAGACTGATAAGAGAGGCTTTTATCTTCAAGGAAAATACGCGGCTCAAGACGCGGGCGTTTATCCTTGCCAATCCAGGTGAGTTCCAATTTTTGCTTCGGTGTTGTCATGTTTATTCCAGCCATCATCAGCGAGGCAGCGCCAGCAGGCGCTCAATCCAGTTATTAAAATGGGGGCACTTGGCGCGAATGGCGTCCAGCCCAATATCTTCAGCAATTAAAGGACCATCCACGGTCTTTTTATAGTGTGGCACTAACGCCAAGATTCGTTTTGACGGCGCAGTTTGCGGGCTGTTATTGATATGCTCCGGCGTTGCAAACGCGCCGCGGATCGCCGCCATCGGTGCAAGCAGTGCCTGATCATCCAGCCATTCGGCAAACTTTTCCGGCGCACTGAACAGTAGCGCCTCGAACTCGTGCAGCATCAGGTTAGGAATAAAATTGGGCGCGCCGATATCCTGCTGCAATGCCAGCTCCAGTCGCATCACCTGCTCATGGGCATCCGCTACTCGGCCATCTAGCCCCGGAAAATCATTGGGCAGGCCATAGTAGTCCATCATGGTGGTGACATACGCCCCTTGGTCCTGCCGACACAAGCGCGTCAATTGGTGCTTCACCTTGCCATAGCTGACTATCCCACCCTTATGCCCCGGACTGGTCTGCGCCAGAATGGGCGTCAGATAAATGCCCAGACGCGAAAAATAGGGAACCAGCAGATCACGCACGAAAGTCTCTTCGGTTTGCCCTTCAACAAAGACCAGCACTCGACTCATGATTGTGGTCTCCCGCCCAGCAGGTTCTTCTTCCACAAATCACCCAAGCTGTAATCCTGTAGCCATTCGCTCAGTTGATCCTCTTCCAGACGTTTGAAGGTGGAAGCACCGTTCTGCTTATCCACGACGATCAGAT
Organism: Pseudaeromonas paramecii; assembly: GCF_039540575.1. Taxonomy (NCBI): domain Bacteria; kingdom Pseudomonadati; phylum Pseudomonadota; class Gammaproteobacteria; order Aeromonadales; family Aeromonadaceae; genus Pseudaeromonas; species Pseudaeromonas paramecii. The sequence continues at coordinate 103,804 of NZ_BAABFC010000012.1, read as the reverse complement.
CCTCGACATCAAACTGATTCACCAGTTCGACCGACTGGGTCGAAATGATCAGTTGGTGTTCGATACTGGCGCTTTTAATCAGCTCGGCCAGCACATTGATGGCATAGGGGTGCAAGCCCAGCTCTGGCTCATCGACGATGATGGCACTGGGCATAAATTCTTCCGGCTGCAGCAGCACGGTCGCCAGCAGGATAAAGCGCAGGGTGCCATCCGATAGCTCACTGGCCTTGAAGGGAATATCGTGATCCTTCTCAGTCCATTCAAGCTGAATGCTGTCTAGGTTGTCTGGTGTGGCGCGTAGGTAAAATTCACCGAAATAGGGTGCCACCATGCGAATGGTGCGCACGATCCGCTTGTAGTTGCTGGGATGATTTTTTTGTAACCGGAACAAGAAAGCCGCCAGATTGGCGCCGTCTTCCCGCAGGTAGTCGTTATCGTTGATACGGTGGATCTGCTTGACCTTTGCACTCTCGCTGGTGTCATGGAAATGGTAGGCCCGCCAGCGACGCATGATCGGGAGCGTAAACGCTTTAATGCGGGAGTTATGCTTTTCGGCCAGTGACTCGAAATGACCGGAGCCGACCGAATTATCGCCGTTCATATTCCACCACAACGCTTCTCGCTGAAACATCATGCGGTTGTCGTTAGTGGCCTCTAACGCAAACTTGTAGCCATTGTTGCCAAAGTAGAGCTCACCCTTTAGGGCCTCACTCTGCTTGCGACCAAAGTGTAACAAGGCATCTGGGCCTCCAGCCTTGCCTACCAAGAATTGCAAACGGTGATCCAGCAGGGTGGCAATTAATCTAAAAAAGCTGATGAAGTTCGACTTACCCGCACCATTGGCACCGATTAACACATTTAAAGAGCCCATCAGCAGATCACACTTGGCAATCGACTTATAGCCATCAATCACGATATGACTCAACTGATCACTATTGGTAACATCCTTCATGCTGCCGCCTCACGTTCATTCGCCACGACCTGCCATGTTACCGCAAACAGCTCGGTCACACGGGTTTCTGTGGCCAGACGAGCTTCAACTTCTTCCAACAGGCGATCCTCTTCCTGTTCAATCTGTTTCTTCTCTTCGTAGTAGTGCAGCATGGCGTTATCGCGTTCTCTCTCTAGCTGTTTGAGCGCTTTCTTGGCTTCCATCTTCTCCTGCAAGGAGGTTAGCTGCCGTGATGCTTTACGTGCTTCCTTGATTTCCAGATCCAGCTGTTTGATGCGCAGATCCAGTGCAATGCGTTTGTCTTCAGACCAACGCTCCAGCTTCTCAACCTCTTCGCCATAGTAAGTTTCGTTATCGCGCTCAACCTCACGCTGAAAATCTCCCAGCAGTGTTTGCTGCCGCTCTGACAGTGGATAGAAGTCAGGCTCAGGAATGATGACCGGCACCTGGGCTAACGGCAGCTGCAATAGTCGCTCGACGGTTTCGCTATGCAGTGGCTCGCCATGCTGGTTGCTCGCCAGCAATAGCAGCTGCTCACGACGCTGCGCCGTTGATTCGATACTCACCTTGATGACCTTTAGCAAACCGCGATTGCCTATCAAGCCTTTCACATCAACCCATTGCCCCTGATCAGACGAGCGCTCGTAAACAAACTGGAGTGCAGCAGGCGGCAAGTGAGCAGCCTTGGCCTGTGCAATCAACTCGGCACCAAGACCATCATGAGGCCGGAAAAACTCACCATCCTCGATCTCTGCCGTCTGCCAGTTCAGGCTGTACTTGCCATCGCGCCAGACAAAAGCCCCCGCAACTTCACTAAACCCGCCCTGCTCCTGTAAGGCCATACGGGCCAGTAGCAACATCTTCTGCTGGTAAGCCGTCAATTCAATATTGGTCTTGTCCCGTCGGGTATTCAGTCGGCTGACGACATCGGCATCAAAATGCTCAAACAACGACCGGCGGGTATCACTGTTTTTGGCCTCCAGCTGCTCTTTGAGCTCTTCTTGCAATGAATTGAACTCAGATTCGATTTGCTCATCGCTACGGCAGCGCTGGTAGATATCGTGGATCCGGCGTTCAATATCGACCCCTGACTCGATGGAGCCAAGGACTTCATCTGAAGCACCAAACACACCTTCAAACAGTTGAAATTTCTGACTCAGCAACTCAAACACGCGCTCATCGGCACGGTTGCCCTTGTTGATAAAATTGACCACGACGACATCGTTCTTCTGACCATAACGATGGACCCGGCCAATCCGCTGCTCGACCCGCTGCGGGTTCCAGGGCAGATCGTAATTGATCAGCAAAGAGCAGAACTGCAAGTTGATACCTTCGGCTCCCGCCTCAGTACAGATCATCAAGGTGGCATCATCGCGGAACCGCTCAACCAGAGCCGCTTTCATATCTGCAGTTTTAGAACCAGAAATACGACTAGAGCCCCGATGACGCTCTAACCACTCCTGATAAATCTGTTTCGATACTGAATCACTGTTACTGCCGTTTAGCATCACGATCTGACCGTCATACCCTTGGGCCGCCAGCATTTCTGCCAGCCAGGTCTGGGTTCGGACTGACTCGGTGAAAATTACTGCTTTGCGGCTGCCACCTAGCTCGGCTGTTTTCTCAAAGGCACGTTCGAGCACGCGAACCAAGGCATCCGCTTTAGCATTGTTGGCGATACTGCAAGCCAGGCGTTGAAAATCCTTTAATAAATCAATCTCAGCCTGCAGAGCTTGAGGATCAATCAACTCCTCGTCGCTCACCCCCTCCTCATCCTGAAGGTCTGACAAATTCTCATAATCTGCCAAGGCATCCAGCAGCGGTTGCTTCTGCTCTAGGCGAGTAATCATGGTCTGCAAGGTGCCTTGAATGGCAAACGACGATGAAGCCAAAATTTTGCGAATAACCAAGGTCACCAGATGTCTGGCACCACTTTTGATGGCTAGCAGATCTTCACGCTGCAGATACTCGGAGACCTGCCGGTACAGTTGCTCTTCTTGCGTTGACGGGCGGAAATCCTCGGTCATGGAATAACGACGAGTGAAACTAATACCACCCTCTTCCTGTACCTGGCGTCTGAGTGTGCGATTACAGACTTTACCCAGGCGATCTCGAAGCAACGCCAGTTCAACCTGATCCAGTTGTTGACGGCCATAACGGGCCTTAAACGATGGCAAATCGCCAAAAAAGTGCGGATCAATGATGGACACCAGCCCGTACAGCTCCAGCATGCTGTTCTGCAATGGCGTGGCCGAAAGTAAAACTTTCTTAACCCCCATTAAGGCGTTATCAAGCACCTTGGCTGTTTTGGCTCCATCACTCTTATAGACATTGCGCAACTTGTGCGCTTCGTCCATGACGACCAGATCCCACGGGATACGCTGAAGTTCTGACTCCTTGCGGGCTGCAAATTCATAGGAGCAGATGCAAATTGCAGGCTTTCCGGAAGCACGTTCCAGATCAAACGGATTGGCCACCCCCGCCTTTTTAGATTCATTGAAGGACTTTGCCTCCATGATCATTGAAGGCAGCGAGAATTTTTCCTCAAGCTCCTGACTCCACTGTTTGCGTAAGGTAGCAGGGGCTATCAACAGTAACTTACGACGGCGTTCGGCCCATTTCTGCGCCAAGACTAGGCTGGCTTCGATGGTTTTCCCCAGACCGACTTCATCAGCCAGAATTACTCCGTTCGACAGTGGGGATGCCAGCGCGAACATGGCCGCCTCGATCTGATGCGGGTTCATATCAACCTTGGCTCCAGCCATCGTCTTGGTCAACGACTCTTCCGCCTTACCCTCCAGTGTCAGGCTATGAGCCAGCCACGCTTGCTGATGTGCTGAATAATGACTCACGCTTTATCTCCCGTGGCAGATGCCGGTTGCAATGAACTCGCTCCATAGCCTGGAGCCAACACCAGATTCTCTACGCCATACAGGGCAGGCCGATTGTTCAACGCCAGCGGATGACGCTCAGCGGACAAGCTGTGCTCAGGTGAACAATCCACATTCCAGTAGTTGAGCAAATAGCCCGCCAACGCAGCGCGGATCTGCACACGGCGCGAACCATCGACCATGCCGTAGTCCATGGCTATAGCCTCTGGATGCGCAATGGCTGGGTGCGGGATCAGCTCCAAATCGACAATTCGGTTCCACTGATGATCGAACTCGCGGGTTTCTTTTTCCGGCGGAACATCGTTTAACAGCGAGACAGTATCAAAGCGCGAACAGGAGAAATCACGGAACGCCTGCCTAAGCCGATCAAAGGCCCGGACATGCCAGCGATGACCATCATTGGCCAGACTGTGAGGTACCAGCTCACGTTGCATCCGCCCGGATGAGAGCGATACATAGCTGCAGCTGATGGCTTTTTGCAGGTGAATGGCCCGCATTAGGGCTGACAATATTTCAGTCTTAGGCTGGATCAGTTGCTGTGGTGCCAAACAGCGAGGATTTGGCAAAAACGGCTGGGAGATACCATTGCCGAAACCATAGGCCAGGCAGGAAAGAGCCGCCTCCGGCTGATGGTCAAACAACGGTTTAAATGAAGGCGTCCGTTCGTACACCTTGTCCTGTGCTCGCAGTGCAAGGTTGCCAGCACAGAACTCTTTGTAAGCAGTAAGGTCACGGGTGGCCGCCGCCAAGCCGGTACCAAATCGCTCCATCAGTGCGGCGCGGGTAATAGAGCCAAAATAGTTGAGGCAAAAATCGATGTACGCCAAACGCTCTCGCTGGGCGTAGGGAAGCTCATCTAAAACGTGCATGCGATGGCAGTCGGATATGTTCAGAAGAAACTCAAAGTATCATAACGAATAAGTCACACAATCAAAATGATGACTTATTGTGAGCTTGGTGATAAAACCGACTCATGCGACTCACTTCTGTTTGTTTAATCACCACCGTTAGCGGCGCCATAGGAGGGCAGAGTGGGATTGTTCAACAAAATTCCTTTTGCCGTCCGGATGGCAGATAACCGGATCGTCAGTATTGAAGAAGTACCTAGAGGCTTAGCTTGTGAATGCCGTTGCCCCAGCTGTGATGCTCGGTTAGTCGCTCGAAAAGGTGACGTCAACGAACATCACTTTGCGCATCACGACAGCAGTGTCGAGCTATGTGAGTTTGCCTTTGAAACCAGTATCCGCCTGATGCTGCTGGAGATCCTGGGGCAGATCCGGTCTATCTCCACACCGGACTATCTTTGGTGCCAAAAGCGGATCATTGAAGGACGAACTAAGGTCGATCTGATTTTCGATCTCGACCTTTCTCAGGCCAACCAGAGCCCCCATTTCGTTTACAAAATCCCGCAAAGCGAGGACTACCGGATCGGACTCTACCTGCCGGCAGCAGGACAGAATGCTCCCCCGGTTTGGCTTGATGAGTTCATAGCCAAAGATCCCCGAATGGGCATCTTGCAGCTCAACTACGGTGCTATTGGCGAACAGTTATTCCGTGATCACAACAACGAATATATCGCCAAACTAATCAGCATCGTCCAAACGTCCTCTCTAGCCTTGAGGTGGCTCTACCATCCTCGCTATCAAGCTCAAGTAGCTCGGTACCAACAACAAGAGGAGGAAAAACGCCAGCAAGAGCTCAAGGAACAGCAAGCTCGCCTGCAGCAATATCGAATCCTTAAAGCCCAGCAGGAAGAGCAAGCCTTGCAAGCTCAGAGCCGCTTACAACAGGCCTACCAAATCCTTGAGCGCCGGCCCTACGGTTCAGATCAGGACTGGACACCATTATCGAGCGCCGATGTTGGTGAGCACACTGCAGACATGAGTCACACTCGCTACTGTCGAATTTGCGGTGAACCATTAGATCACCCATCCCCTACCGGCTACTGCAATAACGCCAGATGCATCGCGGCCAGGCGCAAAAGTGGTATTCGGTTTTGACCAGATGACGCCACCGCTGAGATCACCATGGACGGCAACCTGCGGCGCTGCTCTCTCAACGTGTTGGTGTCTTTCTATACTTGAAGCAAATTCACAAGCCATGAACAAGGCCATAGGGCTTGGTATGTATGCCCATTCGACAGGAGATCAACTAAGCCCGCAGGGGGGGATAGGGGGGTGACCATCCAGCTATGGATTTTATCAACAAGGCCCATTGCTGGCGTATTAGATGGCAATCCAACTCGGTGATATAGATATCCCTTTCCTTTATCAGATGAGTGTTAAAGACCGAACACAAAGACAAATCAGCCACGACTTGAACCAATACAACGGTGCCCTTCCCCCCAAACTTTAGTATCCACCTTAGCCAAGTAAACCACTCTCTTGATGAATGCAGCATAGTCTGGAGATCGAAGCTGGGCATCATCTCTCGTTATCCAGTAGCAACCATTCTTCGAAAAGTGAACCAGACCACTCGATGCCCAACATGGAAGTCTGATAGCGCTAAGCCAAGCTTTGTTAATTTTGTTAGCCAATGAGTTTTCATGATTAACATCACCAAGGCGACAATACGCATCCTTGTTAAAAAACAGAACAAAATGATAGTGCTGGTTCACCGAATCATTTTGCTCCCGCACCCACACATATCTCACCTTATTCGGATAAACCCGTCCCCCTTGATTTCTTCGCCTATTTTCAAGTGCGCACAGTTGGCTATTCAATGACTCGATGAATCGCTTCACAACAAGCCCATCGCTGTCTTGAAAGCAAGGTGGCATATCAACACAATCATTTTTGACAAATCTTAAATCTACACGAATAGCCATGACCCTAGGAAACTGGCTTAATGCATTACCAAGCACATGATCTATCTTGAGCAGATAGTTAGATTCAATTGCACCATAATCACAAGGGGCGTTATGGATAACACCTTGAACTTCCTTCTCGGTCAAACCAGGATAAACATACATATCAACCACCCTCCAACGGTTATGAAGAAACATTTTTCAAGAGACAAAACACTAAGGCACAGTCATTTGTTTTAATGGTGTTTTAATGCGCTCACCTAAACAACACTAACAACCACCCCCCTATTAATCATTTATTTTATTGTTTCATTGTTTTATTGTTTTATTGTTTTATTGTTTTATTGTTAGTCATAACTCCCGATATATTACCTATCCAACATTGACGAGCAACAAGACAGACTCAACAGCCCTTGAATATCCACCAACAATTAACAGCCAAAGCCAATTTTAAATAACAAAATTAAGCCTAAGCCTTAGTCAAGTAACTCCGAAATTAAGTTATAATTGGTTTTAGGCTGGAATAAAAACAACTTGACCGACAAGACCAATAACGCTGGCGTGAAACAAAAAAGCAAGGAAGAAGAACTAAATAATATCAAGCAAAGATACAATGTAGCACCGGGTGTTGATTTATCTCCGCGATGAAAGATCACTTATCCAGTCGAGAATCTCGCCCTTGATCCAAGCAGATGCACGTTTGGACAGATGAACCTGTTTTGGAAAAGAACCCTGCTTGATAAGTCTGTAAATGGATGCCTTAGAAAGACACGTTAGGGCTATGACGTCATTTATCTTAATCAGTTCCATGATGCACCTCGTTAATTTGTCATAGCTAGGGCGAGGATGTAATTTTTGACAACCAGCTGACACATAGCAAACTTGAGAAAGCTAGACACACTTATTAAGACCGCCGCACGCAATTTATGGAAAAGAACGACCTCATGATGAATGATGGAAAACATGCCACTTCATTATTCATAGGAAAGCAGGGTGAATTGCAGTCGATAACATATACCATCGCATACAAATATACCCATTCAATTCTAGAACATAAAATATCCATCTAGACACGGCTAAGTACTATTCACAATGCATGCTGCGTTAAATGGGTATTTGGGGGCATTCAAAATCTGAGACACCGCAAGTAGACCAGCGAAACTAACATCAAGAGGTGACCATCAAATCAAGCATCTTACTGCCCATGGCATTGCATCATCACCTATCCCTCACAATCCTTGCCTGCAGCCACCAGATGGCTACACATCTACGGCATATAGCACCAAATTTTGCTACGCATGCAACTACACATTCACGACATAAACCACTACAATTCCACTACGACATTACTACCATGTAGATGGGCTTATTAGAATGAAAAATGGTGACAATCCGGAGTTTACCCATACCGCATTTAAAGATGAAAGGTTCTTAGACTATTTGTCTTTTCTCTTAAATAATCTGTCTGGGAAAAATATTATTAGCTCTTGCGGCATCAGAGAAATGCTAAACATGTTGATCCCATGGCGTATGAATAATGGCATTAGGAGTTTTTTACTTTCGCAGGAAAGCAGATTAAACATCAGCAACCAAAAAGACGTAATTAATCTGCTCTACAACGGCTTCACCAGGAGAAGAATTGATGATGAACTCTTTGATTGGATAGATGAGAAAAATCCAAGGACTTGTTTATTTGTATGGAGAAGAATTCACTATATCAACTTTATAGAACACAATGTCACTAGACAAGACTGTCAACCTGTATTCTCTGAATGGATATTTTCAAAAATCCCTTACACTGTAAGCAAGACAATGAACGAGCTTAAAATCCATAATGAGATATCAAACTTATCTAGCATTAGAACATCTGTAATAAGGTATTTCGATCGTTTGAACATAGATAAGTCAGCAAAAGAGCATCTATTGCTTTACATAAAGTCAAGCTACTCGAATCCATCCAACAATAAAAGACTACACCAATGGTTCGACACACAAAACAGAGAGCAAGTCGAATGGACGGTTAGTTATATGCGAGAAACACTATATTACTACCCCTTAGTTTCTTGTGCTCCATCATCAAATACAAGACTAATGCTAGATGATATCCAATCATTTTGGGATATTCTTTTTTCTGAGAACATCGACAAATATAAGTATGCATTGTCGTCCATGAAAAAGGCATGGTCACAGAAGAAATTCAGAGATAAGAATGTCAGCAAAAAGCAATTCAGCATTAACATGAGCGTAGACATTATGCCCATCCTTAACGAACTGGTTTCTATGTATGAAATTCGAACAAATAAAAATGAGCTAATTGAATCATTGATACGGAAGGAATATGAATCAATGAAGGCAAAGCATAGAATTTAAACACCCATTCGCATAGATAATGGCGTGCCGTGTAAGTATTACTTAACTTCACGCCATTAATGGTTGCTTGGATTTAATCAAGACAGTTATCAAAGAGACTGTCCAGATAGTCAGCCCACTTCTGCAGCCAAACTTTGCATTCGTCATTGTAGCGATGCAGGTTATACGTTCCCTGTATCCCCTTCTGACTATGACCCAATATCGCCTCCGCAATATCGGTAGGGCAACTTAATCTAGCTAAACCGGTTCTTACAGTCCGACGCAGATCGTGTGGTGTCCAAGTTGGCAGATCTATCATCTGTCCTCTTTGTCTTAGGATCCATCCGCTGGTCGTCAATGCTTTTTGTTGAATTGGCTCGTTCGTGGTTCTAGATGGAAATAAACAATCCTCTGTTTCCAATCTCAATAATTTTAAAAATGAAATTGCTTGACTAGACAGTTGGACATATCGATCGACATCGGTCTTTGTTTCTTTTAAATGAATAGTCCCTTTATCCAGATCAACTTGATTCCAATATAAACCACAAATTTCTCCCGTACGGCAACCGGTCCAAAGCGTCAGTCTGAGAACATGCTGTTGGCCTAATGGATATGCCGAATCGGGTAGCCACTGCAAAAATCGTCGTAACTCTTCATCATCGAAAACTCGGGATGCCTTCTGGCTGGTCAGGCGAAGCCTCGTCATTTTGAGCTTCTTCTTGGCATTGATCGTCGGGTTGACGAAATCATCAGGCAACCGGCCCGAGCCAATCGCGTAGTCATAAGCAGAACCCAGCTCACGTAGTACGTTACCCGCCTGAACATTGGCCCCACGTCCAACGATTTTCAACACTAGATTGCTGACATCTTGTGCCGAAATCTGAATCGCCTCTATATCCCCCAAATCTCGATATACATCGGTGCAAAGAGTACGTCGAGCTTCAGCCTGGCCTTTCGGTTTCCTCGCCCCAGGGATTAACTCCCCAGTCGAGGACCAGTGATCCTCGATGTACTCACCAAGATACAGCTCTATGACATCGCGTACTGTGAATGGTTTTGCTTCGGTGGTCTCAACGGCTTGAGTCTTCTGGAGCTGCAGCTCGTTCGCCAACTCCGTTGCAGGACACAGACCTTGGTGGCGCATCAGCTTGAGCTCTTTAAGCCGGATCCGAGCCTGTTCAAGCGTAAGGATGGGGAAAACACCCAGCGTTATCTGCTTTTGCTTGCGAGGATTTGCTGGATCGTTATAGCGATAGTAGAAGCTTTTTTTGCCAGTTCGACCACAGCTGACACGCAAGCCTCGATACTCACCGATATCGGCTTTATCCTTGTCTCCCGGCTTCATGGCTTCAATTGCTTTGTAAGAAAGCGGTTTGCTATTCTGACGCCCCGACATGCCGTACTCCTCAGTAAACAGACTCACTCTTACATGAAGCGTAGGTTATCGTGTTTACGTCCCAGAAACCATCAACAACCTACGCTTTAACCTACGCTTACTGTTAGGATGCAGCGAGATGGCTTGAGACAACCAGATACATAGTGAGTCGTCATCAAGAACGCAATCAATTGATTTATAAAACATTTAAAAGGTTAAGGGCTTGATGAGTAACAGAAATATCGAGCAACACACCCCAATGATGCAGCAATACCTGAGCATCAAGGCCGAACACCCCGATGTGCTGCTGTTTTATCGCATGGGGGATTTCTATGAGCTGTTCTATGACGATGCCCGCAAGGCCGCCCAGCTGCTGGATATCTCCCTCACCAAACGCGGTCAGTCGGCTGGCAGCCCCATCCCCATGGCCGGCGTACCCTATCATGCGGTGGAGGGGTATCTGGCCAAGCTGGTACAGCTGGGCGAGTCGGTGGCCATCTGTGAACAGGTAGGCGATCCGGCCCTGAGCAAGGGGCCGGTGGAACGCAAGGTGCTGCGCATCGTCACCCCCGGCACCATCTCGGACGAGGCCCTGCTCAACGAACGGCAGGACAACCTGATCGCCGCCCTCTATCACGATGGCCAGCAATTCGGCCTGGCGGTGCTGGACATCACCTCGGGCCGCTTCACTCTCAATCAGTTTCCGGCGGAGGAGACCCTGCAGGCGGAACTGCAGCGGCTGGATCCGGCGGAGCTGCTCTACCCCGATGGCTTCGCCTTTTTGCACAATTTGGGGCAGCGGCGGGGCCTGCGCCGACGCCCGGAGTGGGAATTTGAGCTGGGGACCGCCCGCAAGCTGTTGTGCCAGCAGTTCGGTACCCGGGATCTCATCGGCTTCGGGGTAGAGCAAGCCAACTGTGGCCTGGCCGCCGCCGGCTGCCTGATGCAGTACGTCAAGGATACCCAGCGCACCCAGCTGCCCCATATCCGCAGCATTGGCCAGGAGCAGACCGACCAGATGGTGATCCTGGATGCCGCCACCCGGCGCAACCTGGAGCTAACCGTGAATCTGGCCGGCGGCCAGGACAACACGCTCGCCGCCGTGCTGGATGGCACCGCCACCGCCATGGGCAGCCGGCTGCTCAAACGCTGGATCCATCAGCCCATCCGCCAACCAGAGGCGCTGCGGCTACGACAACAGGCCATCGGCGAGCTGCTGGAAAGCCAGGGCTTTGACAGTCTGCCGCCCCTGCTCAAGCAGGTGGGGGACATGGAGCGGATACTGGCTCGTCTGGCCCTGCGTAGTGCCCGTCCCCGGGATCTGCTGCGTCTGCGGCTGGCCTTCGAAGCCCTCCCCCTGCTGCAAACCGAACTGGCCCAGGCCAACGGCGAGGCCCTGCAGCGCCTGCGCCAAGCCATCGGCGAGTTCCCGGCCTTGTGCGACCTGCTGCAGCGCGCCATCATCGACAATCCGCCAGTGGTGCTGCGGGATGGGGGCGTCATCGCCAATGGCTACGATGCCCAGCTGGATGAACTGCGGGATTTGGCCAACGGCGCCACCGCCTATCTGGAACAGCTGGAGGTCAGAGAGCGGCAACGCACCGGCATCAACACCCTCAAGGTGGACTACAACAAGGTGCATGGCTTCTATATCGACGTCACCCGCGCCAACGCTCACCTGGTGCCGGCCCACTATGTGCGCCGCCAGACCCTGAAAAACAACGAGCGCTACATCATCCCCGAACTCAAGGAGTACGAGGATAAGGTACTCACCGCCCAAAGCCGGGCGCTGGCCCTGGAGAAGCAGCTCTACGAGCAGCTACTGGATCAGCTGCTGCCCCATCTGGCCGAGCTGCAGCGCTGCGCCGGTGCGGTGGCCGAACTGGATGTCTTGAGCAACCTGGCGGAGCGGGCGGCCAGCTTCAACTACTGCCGTCCCGAACTGGTGAGCGATAACCAGATCCAGATCGACAATGGCCGCCACCCCGTGGTGGAGCAGGTGATGAGCGATCCCTTCATCGCCAACCCGGTGCAGCTGTCGAGTGAGCGACGCATGCTGATCGTTACCGGCCCCAACATGGGGGGCAAATCGACCTATATGCGCCAAACAGCCCTCATTGTGCTGATGGCCTACATGGGCAGTTATGTGCCGGCAGACAGCGCCCGCATCGGCCCCATAGATCGCATCTTCACCCGCATCGGCGCCTCGGATGATCTGGCCTCTGGCCGCTCCACCTTCATGGTGGAGATGACGGAAACCGCCAACATACTGCACAACGCCACTCGCCACAGTCTGGTGCTGATGGACGAGATAGGTCGCGGCACCAGTACCTACGACGGCCTCTCCCTGGCCTGGGCCTGCGCCGAAGCCCTGGCGGATAAGATCCGCGCCTTTACCCTGTTTGCCACCCACTATTTTGAGCTGACGCAGCTGCCCAGCCGTCTGCCCGGGCTGGCCAACGTGCACCTGGATGCAGTGGAACATGAAGACGGCATCGCCTTCATGCATGCGGTACAGGAGGGTGCGGCCAGCCGCTCCTACGGCCTGCAGGTCGCCGCCCTGGCGGGTGTACCGCGGGACGTCATTGCCCGTGCCCGACAAAAGCTGCTTGAGCTGGAAAATCAGCCCCAGGCGCGCGGTGCGGTCCAGCCCGCCGCCCCAGCGCCGGCGACTAGCACACCGCCGGAGCATCCGCTGCTGGCCCAGCTTCGCCACCTGCAACCCGACGAGCTGAGTCCGCGTCAGGCCTTGAGCCTGCTGTATGAGCTCAAACAGCAGTTGTCATAACAAAACAGGCCGGGCATTGCCCGGCCTGTTGCATTTGCATAGACACCGCATTAGTGCGGGTTAAACAAGGCGTCGATAGACAAGCCCTGCTGGGTCAACATGTCCCGCAGACGGCGCAATGCTTCCACCTGGATCTGGCGCACCCGCTCCCGAGTCAGGCCGATTTCCCGACCCACGTCCTCCAGCGTGGCCGCCTCGTAACCCAGCAGACCGAAGCGACGGGCCAGCACCTCACGCTGCTTGGCATTCAGTTGCTCCAGCCAATGCACCACCGACATGCGCATGTCGTCGTCCTGCGTTTCCAGCTCAGGGCCCATACCCCGCTCATCGGTCAGGATATCCAGCAGCGCCTTGTCACCGTCCCCGCCAATCGGCGAGTCCACGGAGCAGATCTTTTCATTGAGCTTGAGCATGCGGGCCACGTCTTCCACCGGCCGGTTCACCGCCTGGGCGATCTCCTCGGCGGTAGGCTCATGATCCAGACGGTGCGCCAATTCACGGGCAGTTCTCAGATAGACGTTGAGCTCCTTCACCACATGGATCGGCAGACGGATGGTGCGGGTCTGATTCATGATGGCCCGTTCTATGGTCTGGCGGATCCACCAGGTGGCATAGGTAGAGAAGCGGAAACCGCGCTCCGGATCGAACTTCTCCACCGCCCGGATCAGCCCCAGGTTGCCCTCTTCCACCAGATCCAGCAGAGCCAGCCCACGGTTGTTGTAGCGGCGGGCGATTTTAACCACCAGGCGCAGGTTGGACTCGATCATCCGCTTACGCGCCGCCGCATCACCACGCAGGGCCTTGCGGGCAAAATAGACCTCTTCTTCAGCCGTCAACAGCGGAGAGAAGCCAATCTCTCCCAGATAAAGCTGGGTGGCATCCATCACCTTATTGATGTCAGCACTGAAGGCCTCGTCTGCCTGGCTGCTCTCTTCAGTCTCCAATGGTTCAGCAGCATCGGCCATGACCATCAGTTCAGCCTCATCCTCAACATTGAAATCGTTTTCAGTGATATCCAGATCTTGATTGTTCATGGCATCTATCCCCTGACCGAACCGAGACATCCTGCTCGGAATCTAGCGTTTAGGCAGATAACCCAAAGGGTTCACCGATTGGCCTCGATAACGGATCTCAAAGTGCAACCGTACATCTGAGGTATCGCTACTTCCCATATCGGCTATTTGCTGCCCGGCCTTAACTTCCTGTTGCTCTGTTACTCTCAGCACCTCGTTGTGGGCATAAGCAGACAGATAGTCGTCGTCATGCTTGATGATCACCAGATTGCCGTAGCCGCGTAACGCACTGCCGGCATAGACCACGCGCCCGGCGGCGGCGGCATAGATTGGCTGACCACGCTTGCCCGCAATATCGATACCCTTGTTCCCCTGTTCCTTAAGCGAGAAACCTTGCACGATACGACCGGATGATGGCCAACGCCATGTTAGCGACTTGTTACTGGCTTGTGCTGATTTGGTTTGAGCGTATTCCTTTCCATTTTGGCCAGCAAACGATTTGTTGCCAGATTGTTGAGATCTCTGATCCACCGCACGAACTGAATGACTACTCAAATTCGCATCTTTCCCACCACTTCCGGTAGCCTTATGGGCCGTTCCCAGGACGATCAGCTGACCTGGGTGGATCACATAGGGTTTCTTCAGGTTATTAAAACGAACCAGGTTATTTAAGCTGGTACCGTGCCGACGGGCTATGCTGCTGAGGCTATCCCCGCGCTTGACCACATAGCGCCCTGCGTCAGGATTATCCAGATCCAGGTTGATGATTTGACCAACATAGATGGCGTAAGGCGGGGTAATTTTGTTAAAGCTGGCCAAGGCCCGAAAGTCGATGCCAAACCCCCAAGCGATGGAATAGAGGGTATCGCCAGCCTTGACCCGGTACTGCTTGTTGGTCAGTGTCGGCGATCTCGTCGGTTTGCTCGCCCCCCCCGAACTGGCATAGGCGGCCTTGTGGCCGGCATCCCGTACCGGTGCCGGTGACGAATTACTGCAGGCCGCCAGCAGCCAGAGCAAAGATAACGCAAACGCCAGACGCAAAACGCACCTCAATGCCGGAAGATCAAATAGGCAATGACCGCCAATGCGACCGTCAGCCAGCCGATGAGATCAATGTACTGACGCAGCTTTTGCTCCATACGAGCACCACCCCACTTCATCAGCGCCGCCACCAAAAAGAAACGGGCACTGCGGGAGATGACAGAGGCGAGCATAAAGGGCAGCAAGGCCATATGCAGCATCCCTGCCGTCACGGTAAACAGCTTATAGGGAATGGGTGAAAAGCCGGCTAGGAAAACGATCCAGAAATCCCAGCGGGCAAACCACTGCTGGATTAGCTCGAAGTTATCCTGATAACCGAAAGCCTGGATCATGGGCTGCACAGCCAGATCAAACAACCAATAGCCCAGCAGATAACCAGCCAAGCCACCCACGGTGGAGGCCACAGACGCGATCAGCGCGAAATGCCATGCCTTCTCCGGCCTGGCCAGCGCCATGGGCGCCAACATCACATCGGGCGGAATAGGCCAGAACACCGACTCGGCAAAACTGTTGGCCATCAGGTAATAGGGGGCATGTCGGTGTGCCGACCAGCCCATCACTTTGTCATAGAGTGCGGAAAAAAGTTTCACTGTAACTCTCCCTGTACCAAGGGTACGAAACGGACTGCCTCAAACGTTGCTACCTGAATCCTGCCATCCTGCTTATCCAGCACCTGCAGGTGCTGGCTAGCGCTGCCGACCGGCAGCACCATGCGCCCTCCCTCTTTGAGCTGTTGCAACAAAGCCTCGGGGATCTGCTCCGGGGCGGCGGTGACGATGATAGCATCAAACGGGGCCTTACTTGACCAACCTTGCCAGCCATCCCCATGCCGGGTGGAGACATTATGCAGATCCAACCGCTGCAAGCGCCGCCGGGCCTGATACTGCAGTGACTTGATGCGCTCCACCGTGAACACATGCTCCACCAACTGCGCCAGAATCGCCGTCTGGTAACCGGAGCCTGTGCCTATTTCCAGCACCCGTTGCGGCGCCCGGGCCAACAGCAACTCCGTCATGCGCGCCACTATATAAGGTTGCGAGATGGTCTGCCCCTGACCGATGGGCAGGGCCGTGTTCTCCCAAGCCTGATGGGCGAAGGCCTCATCGACAAACTGCTCCCGCGGGGTTGCCGACAGCGCACTGAGCACCCGGCTGTCCCGGATCCCTTGGCCGATCAGCTGATTAAGCAAAGGCTGTGCAATGACATTCCGCATGACCTACCCCAGTTGCTCAACCCACTGGCCGAGTTGCTGCAGATTGGCGTACGCCGTCATATCCACATGCAAGGGCGTGATGGAGACATAACCCGCCTCAATGGCAGCAAAATCGGTGCCCTCACCGGCATCCTGCATGGGACCGGGCGGACCAATCCAATAGATGGGCTTGCCCCGGGGATCCCGCTGGCTGATGACGGCCTCGGCTCTGTGGCGATTGCCCAGTCGGGTGACACGAATGCCCTTGATCTCCGCCAGCGGCAGATCCGGCACATTCACATTGAGGATCTGATCCGAGGGCAAGGGCATGGCTTGCAAGCGCGCCAGCAGCAAGGCCGCAAAATGGGCAGCCGTGGCAAAGTGAGTTTCCCCCACCAGGGAGACCGCCATGGCTGGCAACCCCAGATGACGGCCTTCGGTGGCGGCCGCCACCGTGCCCGAGTAGATGACGTCATCCCCCAGGTTGGCACCGTGGTTGATCCCTGCCACCACGATATCCGCATCCGGCACCAGCTCGTTGACCGCCAGGTGCACACAATCGGTCGGCGTGCCACGCACCGAATAGAAGCCGTTAGGCAACTGCTCCAGCCGCAGGGGTGTCTCCAGGGTCAAGGAGTGGCTGGCGCCACTGCGATTGCGATCCGGTGCCACCAGAATCACCTCTCCCAGGGCCGACAGCGCCTCGTGTAAACAGCGGATCCCCAGGGCATTCACCCCGTCATCATTACTCAGCAGTATCTTCATCTTGCTCTGCCTGTACCTGTACCAGTTCGCGCACCAGGCTGGTGGCATAGGTGCCCGCCGGCAGCCAGAAGTTCAACTGCAAGCCCTCGGGGGCCCACTGCCACTGCAACCCCTTGGGTTGCAGCAAGAGGGGCCGTCGCTCCTGCTTGAGGCCCGCCGCTTCCAGCCCCGCCTGCCAGCTCTCCTGTCCCGCCAGGGCTTGGGTTTCAAACGCCAGGGCCTCTGCCAGGGCCGGACTGCGACCACGGCCCCACAGGGGTGCGCTCAGCTGTAGATCGCCTTGTGCCAGACGCTCGGCCAAGGCGTCACTGGCTTCTTCTTCGGCGAAGAAGGAATGAGTACCGGCCAGCATCAGGCAATCGCCAGCCAGCAAACGCTGAGCCAGACCCGCTTCCAGCCGGGCACTGACCACCAGGTTAAACAGGTAGCTGCGAGCGGCGGACAAGAAGATCGAGCGCTTGTCCCTGTCCTTGATCCGACGGCCGTCGAACATGGACTGAGCCCCCTCCAGGTTGTTGCCATTGCGGCCAAAACGCTGCGAACCAAAGTAGTTGGGCACGCCCTGGGCCGCGATGGCCTGCAGTCGCGACTCCAGGGCATCGCTGACGCTCAGATCCCGCAGCAGCAGCTGGAAATGATTGCCCTTGAGCGCCCCTACCCGCATCTTGCGGGAGTGGCGAGCCATGCTGAGGATCTGGATCTGCTCATTTTCAATCACCGACAGATCCGGATCCGGCTTGCCCGGCAGATGAATGCCAAACCACTGCTCAGTCACCGCATGGCGATCCTTAAGCCCCGCCCAGGTGATGGACGCACGAGGCACATCCGCCGCCTGGGCCAGCAGCTTGGCGACCCAGGCGGTGTTTTCGCCGGTCTTGCGGATGCGCACCATCAGGTGCTCGCCGGTACCATCGGGCTCAAACCCCAGATCTTCGAATACCTGGAAATCCGCCGGTTCGGCCTTGAGGCGAGCGGACTGCGTCGGTTGACCATGCAGATAGTGCCACTTTGGAATCATCATGCTTTCACCACCAGCACTACGGCTTCCACGGCGATGCCTTCCTTGCGCCCGGTGAAGCCCAGTCGCTCAGAGGTGGTCGCCTTGACGTTAATCTGTGACAAATCGGCATGCAGATCCTCGGCCATCACGGCGCGCATGGCATCAATGTGCGGCGCCATCTTGGGGGCCTGGGCAATGATGGTCACATCCAGATTGCCCAGCACATAGCCGGCGGCCCGCACCTTGGCATAGACATCCCGCAACAGGATGCGGCTATCGATGCCGGCAAAGGCCGCATCGGTATCGGGAAAATGACGACCGATATCGCCGGCGGCAATGGCACCCAGCAGGGCATCGCTCAGGGCATGCAGCACCACATCCCCATCGGAGTGGGCCAGCAGCCCCTGCTCATAGGGCACCTTGACGCCCCCCAGGGTGCAGGGCCCCTCGCCACCAAATTTATGGACATCAAAACCATGGCCGATGCGGATCATGCCAGCTGCTCCTGTTGAGATAAGAAAAGTGCCGCCAGGGCGATGTCTTCGGGGCGGGTCACCTTGATGTTATCCGCCCGCCCTTCCACCATCTTGGGCGACTTACCCGCCAACTCCATGGCCGAGGCCTCGTCCGTGATAGAGGCACCGGCATGCAAGCCCGCCAGCAGAGCCTGGCGCAGTTCGGCGGTGCGGAACATCTGCGGCGTCAAGGCATGCCACAGATGGTCTCGCTCCACTGTCGCCACTATGTGACCTGCAGCATCGGCGCGTTTCATGGTATCCCGCACCCGGCTGCCGAGGATGGCTCCGTCCCCAGCCAGCGCCGCCTGAATGAGCTTGTCCATGTCGCCATGGGTCAGACAGGGTCGTGCGGCGTCATGCACCAACACCCATTCGGTTTCCACCCTGGCCAGGCCATTCATCACGGAACCGGCGCGTTCGTCGGCACCCAGCGTGGTACGCAGGCGCGGGTGGGACGCCACCGGCAGGGTGGCGAAGAAGTCGTCGGCGGGGTTGAGCGCCACCACCACCCGCTCGATGCGCGGGTGATTGAGCAGACGCTCGAGGGTATGTTCGATGAGGAACTTGCCCGCCAGGGGCAGGTATTGTTTGGGACAGTCTGCCCCCATGCGCCGGCCCACGCCAGCGGCGGGAACCACCACGGTAAAGGTCATGCTGTCAGTTCCCCTTGGCTGCCTGGGCCGGCCCACGGGCGTCCCGGGGCAACACCCGATAGAAGGTTTCGTCCGGCTTGATGAAGCCCAGATCGTTGCGCGCCAACTCCTCGATCACCTCAAGACCACTCTTGAGGTCATCGATCTCCTTGTACAGGAGTTGATTGCGCTCCTTGAGCTGCTGGTTGTCGGCCTGTTGCCGTGCCACGGCTTCCGAGCGCTGGCGATACTCCACCAGACCGTTCTTGCCGAACCAGAGCTGGTGCTGCAACCAGGCCAGAATGATGATCAAGATGAGGGTAAATAACCGCATGGTGGCGCCTCCTGCGCGGCATAGTTTCCCATATTACCAGCCAAAAGAAAGCCCCGCCTGATTGGCGGGGCTTGCATTGGCGAATTAAGCAACAAGCGGATTAGGCTTGGTTCTTAACTTCCTTCAGACCGCGGAAAGGAGCCTTTTCACCCAGGGCTTCTTCGATGCGGATCAGTTGGTTGTACTTGGCAACACGGTCAGAACGGCTCATGGAACCGGTCTTGATCTGGCCAGCCGCGGTACCCACAGCCAGGTCGGCGATGGTAGCGTCTTCGGTTTCACCGGAACGGTGAGAGATGACGGCGGTGTAACCGGCGTCCTTGGCCATCTTGATGGCGTTCAGCGTTTCGGTCAGAGAACCGATTTGGTTGAACTTGATCAGGATGGAGTTGGCGATGCCGTTGTCGATACCACGCTTCAGGATCTTGGTGTTGGTTACGAACAGGTCGTCACCCACGATTTGGATCTTGCTGCCCAACTTCTTGGTTTGGTAGGCGAAGCCTTCCCAGTCAGATTCGTCCAGACCGTCTTCGATGGAGACGATCGGGAACTTCTCGGTCAGTTCTTCCAGGAAGTCGGAGAAACCGTTGGAGGTGAAGACACGGCCTTCGCCCTTCAGGTTGTATTCCTTCTTCTCGGCGTCATAGAACTCGGAAGCGGCGCAGTCCATGGCCAGGGTCACGTCGGTACCCAGCTTGTAACCGGCGGCGGCAACGGCTTCGGCGATCACTTCCAGGGCTTCGGCGTTGGACTTCAGGTTAGGAGCGAAACCACCTTCGTCACCCACGGCAGTGTTGTAGCCCTTGGACTTCAGCACCTTGGCCAGGTTGTGGAATACTTCGGCACCCATTCGGATGGCTTCTTTCAGGGTCTTGGCGCCAACCGGCTGGATCATGAATTCTTGGATGTCGACGTTGTTGTCGGCGTGCTCACCACCGTTGATGATGTTCATCATGGGCAGCGGCATGGAGTAAACACCCGGGGTGCCGTTCAGTTCGGCAATCCAGGCGTACAGCGGCAGGCCTTGGGCAGCTGCTTCAGCCTTGGCGTTAGCCAGGGACACCGCCAGGATGGCGTTGGCGCCGAAGTTGGACTTGTTCTCGGTACCGTCCAGATCGATCATGATTTGGTCGATGGCAGCTTGATCCTTGGCATCCTTACCAACCAGCGCAGCAGCGATCGGGCCGTTAACGGCGCCAACGGCCTTCAGCACGCCCTTGCCCAGGAAGCGGGACTTGTCACCGTCACGCAGTTCCAGGGCTTCGCGGGAACCGGTAGAAGCACCAGACGGCGCAGCAGCCATACCAACAAAACCACCTTCCAGGTGAACTTCGGCTTCTACAGTCGGGTTACCGCGGGAGTCAATGATTTCACGAGCCAGCACTTTAACGATCTTAGCCATTGTATCGATCCTCGATATTTGAAATAAAACAACACTAAAGTTGCATAAAAAAACGGTTGCAAAACTATGCCCACAACCGTGGATTTTGTCGAATTAATTTAACTGACGCTTCTGGAACTCACCGGCCGCCCGGACGAAGCCTTCGAACAAGGGATGGCCGTCCCGCGGGGTGGAGGTGAATTCCGGGTGGAACTGTACAGCTACAAACCAGGGATGATCCGGGATCTCGATGATCTCCACCAGTTTCTTGTCGGCGGACAGGCCGGTGACCTTCAGGCCGGCTGCCTCGATCTTCGGCAGCAGGGTGTTGTTCACCTCGTAGCGGTGACGGTGGCGCTCCTGGATGGTCTCGCTGCCGTACATCTCCCGCACCTTGGATCCATCAATCAGGTGGCACAGCTGGGAGCCCAGACGCATGGTACCGCCCAGGTCGGAGCGATCGCTGCGCTGCTCCACGCTGCCGTCTTCGGTGATCCACTCGGTGATGAGCCCCACCACCGGATACGGAGTTTCCTTGCTGAATTCGGAGGAGTGAGCGCCTTCGAGACCGGCCACATGGCGGGAGAACTCGATGAGGGCCACCTGCATCCCCAGGCAGATGCCCAGGTAGGGAATCTTGTGCTCACGGGCGTACTGGGCGGCCAGTATCTTGCCTTCCACCCCCCGCTCGCCGAAGCCGCCGGGTACCAGGATGGCGTCCAGCCCTTCCAGCACTTCCAGGCCCTTGGTTTCCACGTCCTGGGAGTCGATGTACTTGATGTTGACGGTCAGCCGGTTCTTCAGACCGCCGTGCTTCAGGGCCTCGTTGACGGACTTGTAGGCATCCGGCAGGGAGACATACTTGCCCACCATGCCGATGGTCACCTCGCCGGTGGGATTGGCTTCCTGGTAGATGACCTTTTCCCACTCGGCCAGATCGGCTTCCGGGGCACTCAGGCCAAACCGGTCGACGATCAGCTGATCCAGACCCTGGGATTTGAGCAATGCCGGGATCTTGTAAATGGAGTCCACATCCTTGAGGGAGACCACGGCCCGCTCCGGCACGTTACAGAACAGGGCAATCTTGCCGCGCTCGTTGGCGGGGATGGCGCGGTCGGAACGGCAGATCAGGATGTCCGGCTGGATACCGATGGAGAGCAGCTCCTTCACGGAGTGCTGGGTCGGCTTGGTCTTCACCTCGCCGGAGGCGGCCAGGTAAGGCACCAGGGTCAGGTGCATGAACAGGGCGTTGTTGCGGCCTATGTCCACCGCCAGCTGACGAATGGCCTCCAGGAACGGCAGGGACTCGATGTCCCCCACGGTGCCGCCGACCTCGACGATGGCCACTTCATGGCCTTCGGCACCGGCGATCACCCGCTCCTTGATGGCGTTGGTGATGTGGGGGATGACCTGGATGGTGGCCCCCAGATAGTCACCACGACGCTCCTTGCGCAGCACGTCGGCATAGATGCGGCCGGTGGTGAAGTTATTGCGGCGACTCATCTTGGTGCGGATGAAGCGCTCATAGTGGCCCAGGTCCAGATCCGTCTCGGCCCCATCGTCGGTGACGAACACTTCACCGTGTTGAATGGGGCTCATGGTACCGGGGTCGACGTTGATGTAGGGATCCAGCTTCATCATGGTGACCTTGAGGCCCCGAGCCTCCAGGATGGCTGCCAGAGAGGCCGCCGCAATACCCTTGCCCAAGGATGAAACCACGCCGCCGGTTACGAAAATGTATTTAGTCGTCATGCTGAACCTAGAAGATGTTTAGGGATCACACGAGAGTGTGTGGGAGTATCAAGACGGGGTGGCAGTATAGCAAAACCCCCTCCCCCTAACAACGCGCAAAAATTTAGCAACCCACCAGCATGCAAGATATGCGTTGGGTCAACTTTTGTTGGCTTCCTTGACCTGTTGCCATGCTTCTTCCATCTCGGCGAGGCTGTGATCGGCCACAGAACGACCCTGGCTGCTCAAGCGTTGTTCAACCTGGCGAAAGCGCGCCTCAAACTTGTCGTTGGCCTGCCGCAGCACCTGCTCGGGATCGTTTTTCAGGTGGCGCACCAGATTGACGGTGGCAAACAGCAGATCCCCCAGTTCCTCGGCCACCGCCGCCGGATTGACCTCGGCCGCCTGCACCTCCGCCAGCACCTCGTCGATCTCCTCACGGACCTTGTCCACCACAGGCGGCAGTGTGCCCCAGTCAAAGCCCACGGTGGCGCAGCGCTTCTGGATCTTGTAGGCCCGGGAGAGGGCCGGCATGGCGCGGGGAATGTCATCCAGTACGCTGGTGGCGGCGGCGTCCTTTTGCTGGCGTTCCCGGGCCTTCTCGGCCTCCCAGTTGGCATTGACTGCCGCCGTGTCGGCAAACTCGGCGTCACCGAACACATGGGGGTGACGACGAATGAGCTTCTCCGAGACGGTGGCCACCACATCGTTGAAGTCAAACAAGCCCTGCTCGCCCGCCAGCTGGCAGTAGAACACCACCTGGAACAGCAGATCCCCCAGCTCACCCTGGAGGGCCGCCAAGTCCTGCCGCTCTATGCTGTCGGCCACCTCGTAGGCCTCCTCCAGGGTATAGGGCACCAGGCTCTGCAGGGTCTGCTTGCGATCCCAGGGACAGCCGGTCTGCGGATCCCGCAGCCTGGCCATGATGGCCAGCAGATCGTTCATGGCAGCAGTATGGACGTTGGACATGACAACTCCTTGGCAAACAAAACGGGGGCCAGGCCCCCGTGGTGATGTGAGTGAAGATTACAGCCGTTTGGCACTGATGACATCGTTCATCTGGCTGAGCTTGGCGAGCATGCGGTTGAGCGCCTCTATGTTGTAGATCTCCATGTCGATGTCGATGTCGGCACTCTGCTGCTTGAGGTTGGAGCGCGAGCGCATCCCCAGCACGTTGATCTTCTCGTTGGCGATGATGGTGGTGATGTCCCGCAACAGGCCCGAACGGTCGTTGGCGGTGATGCGCACCGTCAATGTGTAGCCGCCGGAGTAGTTCTCCCCCCATACCGCCTCGATCAGCCGCTCCGGGTTGCGCCGGGACAGCTCCTTGAGCTGTTCGCAGTCCTCTCTGTGGATGGAGATGCCGCGGCCCTGGGTGATGAAACCGACGATGCTGTCACCGGGGATCGGCTGGCAGCAGCGGGCGATGTGGGTCATCAGGTTGCCCACCCCCTGCACCACTATGTGCCCCTTGGGCTGCTGACTCTGCACCCGCTGCTGGCTCTTCTGCTCCAGCTGTTCCAGCAGCTTCTTCTCTTCTTCCTCGACGCTCGGCTTGTTCAGCTTGCCCTCGAGGAAGTTCATGATCTGGTTGATGCGGATGTCGCCGGCACCGATGCCGGCCAGCAGATCCTCGTGCTCCTGCACGTTGTAGCGGGCGTACAGCTCCTTGAACAGGTGCGTCTGCTGCTCGCGGGAGAGCTGGAAGCCGTGGCGTTCCATCTCCTTTTCCAGCTGCTCCTTGCCCGCCAGCATGTTCTTGTCCCGATCCAGGCGGCGGAACCAGGAGATGACCTTGGCCCGGGCCCGGCTGGTGCGCAGGAAGCCCATGTTGGGGTTCATCCAGTCACGGCTGGGGTTGGGCTCCTTCTGGGTGATGATCTCCACCTGATCGCCGGTCTGCAGCTGGTAGGTGAAGGGCACGATGCGGCCATCCACCTTGGCGCCGATGCAGCGGTGGCCCACCATGCTGTGGACCTGATAGGCAAAGTCCAGCGGCGTGGCGCCGGCGGGCAGGTCCACCACATCCCCCTTGGGGGTGAAGACATAGACCCTGTCCTCGAACACCTGGGTGCGCAGCTCGTCCACCAGGGAGCCGGACTCCACCATGTCTTCCTGCCAGGCCAGCAGCTTGCGCAGCCAGGCGATGCGATCCTCGTAGGCCGAATCCTTGCCCGAGATGGTGCCTTCCTTGTATTTCCAGTGGGCGGCGATGCCGAGCTCAGCATCCTGATGCATCTGATCGGTGCGGATCTGGATCTCCACCGTCTTGCCGTCCGGGCCCAGCACCACGGTATGAATGGACTGGTAGCCGTTGGGCTTGGGGTTGGCCACGTAGTCGTCGAATTCGCGGGGAATGTGATGCCAGTGGGTGTGGACTATCCCCAGGGCGGCGTAGCAGTCCTGCAGGCGGTGGGTGACGATGCGCACCGCCCGCACGTCGAACAGATCCGAGAAGCTCAGGGTCTTCTTCTGCATCTTGCGCCAGATGCTGTAGATGTGTTTGGGCCGGCCATACACCTCGGCCTGGATGCCGGCATCCAGCAGAGCCTGGCGCAGGTCGGCGACGAAGCGCTGTATGTAGTGCTCCCGGTCGATGCGCTTCTCGTCCAGCAGCTTGGCGATCTGCTTGTAGGTGTCCGGATGCAGGTAGCGGAAGGAGAGATCTTCGAGCTCCCACTTCAGCTGGCCTATGCCCAAGCGATTAGCCAGGGGCGCGTAGATGTTGCTGATCTCCTTGGCCACCAGCACCCGGGTCTCCTCGTCGGCATGCTTGACCTCCCGCAGGCAGGCAATCCGCTCCGCCAGCTTGATCACCACGGCCCGCACGTCTTCCACCATGGCCAGCAGCATGCGCCGCACGTTGTCGATCTGGGTGTCGGAGACGTCCCCGGTGTTGAGACTCTGCAGGAAGCGGATGGCCTCCATGTCCACCACCCCGCGCAGCAGCTTGGCGATGGTGGCGCCGTAGGCGGCCTCCACCTGCTCCAGGGTCAGGTGCTTGCTCTCCAGCAGGGGATAGAGCACGGCGGCCTTGAAGGTATCCAGATCCATGTGCAGCATCTGCAGTATGCCCACCATCTCCGCCGCCCGGTTTACCAGCCGTTCGGCCTCCGCCGGGTTGGCCGACAGTTCCTGCTGACAGAACTCGAACACCCCTATCAGGGTCTGTCGATCCTCCGCCGAGAGCGGCAGGGTCGCCGTCCACGCCTGGAGATTGAAACCTGTCTTGAGGTGGGTATCCCGTACCGCAACCATGTGCCTATCCTTTTTGTTGTTCTGACCGCTCAAACAGCAGTATGGACTCCACATGTCCCGTGTGAGGGAACATGTCCAGCATGCGCCAGCGTACCGCACGATAGCCTGCGGCCTGCAAGGGCGCGCAATCCCGGGCTGCCGTCACCGGATTGCAAGAAACATACACAATTCGCCGGGGCGCCAACCGGCACAGGTGCCCTATGGTCTGCCATGCCCCCGGGCGAGCAGGATCCAGCAGCACCAGATCGAAGCCCTCACGCGCCCAGCTCTGGCCGGTGAAATCCTCCGCCAGATCGGCGCAATAGAAGCGGGCGTTGTCGATGCCGTTGGCCCGGGCATTCTGCCGGGCCCGCTCCACCATGGCCGGCACCCCTTCGACCCCCACCACCTCGGCACAATGACGGGCCAGCGGCAGGGTGAAGTTGCCCAGGCCGCAGAACAGATCCAGCACCTTGTCATCCGGGGTCGGCGCCAGCCACTCCAGCACGGTGGCCACCAGGGCCTGGTTGACCCTGTCGTTCACCTGCAGGAAGTCGCCGGGCAGGTAGTTAAGC
The DNA here is from genome assembly GCF_039540575.1 of Pseudaeromonas paramecii. NCBI lineage: Bacteria > Pseudomonadati > Pseudomonadota > Gammaproteobacteria > Aeromonadales > Aeromonadaceae > Pseudaeromonas > Pseudaeromonas paramecii. The sequence continues at coordinate 77,224 of NZ_BAABFC010000012.1, read as the reverse complement.
CGCACATCCGCCACCCCATAGGCCGGTGCTTGGGCGGCCTGCAAGGGCTCGGCTTCCCCGTCGGTCTGCAGGTAACAGTCCAGCTCATGCTGCTGAGCAAATTGCACCAGCAGCTGCCGGTCGCCCTCGCTGGGCTGCCCATTATGGCGCACCAGGAGCAGGGGTCTGGCATCCGTGTCATATAGTTCGATGTGGCCCAGATCGCGAAAGCCCTTGAGGCGATTGATGAGGACGCGCAGGGGTTCGATCAAGGCCGACAGCCGCGGTGCCAGCACGGGGCACTGACTCACCTCGACCAGCTCGTTGCTCTGCCGACGACGAAAACCCAGCCGGGCCAGGCGCGCCTTCTTGTCATATTTGACGGCCAGCCGGCAGACCCGGCGATAGCCCATGGCCTCGCCCTGGATCACCGTCTCCGGCTCAGGTAACTCCATCTGGGCCTGGCGGGCAAACAGCTCCCGGATACCGGCCATCTTGGTCTGCTGCTGCTGGGGCACCGGCATGTGCTGCAGGGTGCAGCCGCCACACTGGCTGTAGTGCGGGCAGAAGGGCGCCAAGCGCTGATCCGCCGGACGCAGCACCTTCTCCAGCCGCGCCAGGGCGAACTGCTTCTTCTCGTCTTGCAGGCTGACCTGCACCTCTTCGCCAGGCAGGGCTCCCTCGACGAAGATGGCCTTGCCCTGATGGCGGGCTATGCCCACGCCGTGCAAGTCCAATTGGCTCACAGTGAGGGTCAGGCGCCCCTGGGGACGGGCTTTGGGCTGGGGCTTGAAAAACTGGGCCATAGTACTTGGTGCCTCAGGGTGGCTATGTCATGATGAGCGGGTTTTACGGCCCTGCATTGTCCCACAAGAAGCCTGCTATGACCAAATACGGCCTGCGTGCCCGGGTGCTGGCCTTCACCCTGCTCCCCACCCTGCTCATCGGCGGCCTGCTGGCCGGCTACTTCAGCTTCCACCGTTACCAACAGGTGGAAAACCAGCTCATCGAACAAGGCATCAACATCATAGAGCCCCTGGCGATCGCCAGTGAGTACGGCATGCAGCAGAGCTCGCGGGAGGGCCTCAAACGCCTCATCGGCCTCAGCCACCGCAAGAACAGCCCGCTTATCACCTCCATCGCCGTGTTCAACCCGCAGAACGAGCTGTTCGTCACCTCCAACTATCACAGGGCCTTCGTGCGCATGCGCCTGCCGGCGGGCAGCCCCATCCCGGAGCTGACCAGCGTGGAGCGCCACGCGGACTACATCATCATCCGCACTCCCATCATCGCCGAGGCGAGCCTGGAGTCAGAGCTCACGAGCGAGAGCGGACCGCCCAAGCCCCTGGGCTATATCGCCCTGCAGCTGAACACCGACCGCGCCCTGGTGGTGCGTTACCGGGACGGCGCCCTGGCCCTGCTGGTCTGGCTGCTGGGGGTGGGGCTGAGCATCTACTTCGGCGTCAACCTGGTGAACGTGGTGATCAACCCCATCAACCGCATGGTGCGGGCCGTCTACCAGATCCGCGAGGGCCGGCTGGATACCCGGGTGCGGGGCCAGATGAACGGCGAGCTGGACATGCTCAAGAACGGCATCAACGCCATGGCCAAGGCCATGGCGGAGTACCATAACGAGATGCAGATGAACATAGACCAGGCCACCTCGGATCTGCGGGAGACCCTGGAGCAGATCGAGATCCAGAACGTGGAACTGGACATGGCCAAGAAGCGGGCCCAGGAGGCGGCGCGGGTCAAGTCCGAGTTTTTGGCCAACATGTCCCACGAGCTGCGCACCCCGCTCAATGGCGTCATCGGCTTTGCCAAGCAGTTGATGAAGACGCCCCTGACCCCCAATCAGAGTGATTACCTGGGTACCATAGAGAAGTCGGCCAAGAGCCTGCTGAACATCATCAACGACATCCTCGACTTCTCCAAGTTGGAGGCCGGCAAGCTGCAGCTCGAGGAGATCCCCTTCAGCCTGCGGGATCACCTGAACGAGACCATGACCCTGCTGGCCCCCAGCGCCCACGACAAGGGGCTGACCCTGTCGGTACGGGTGGACAGCCAGGTGCCGGATCTGCTGCTGGGGGATCCCCTGCGGTTGCAACAGATACTCACCAACCTCACCGGCAATGCCATCAAGTTCACCGAGCGAGGCAACGTGGATGTGCACATAGGCCGGCTGGGCAACCCGAACGAACAGAAGCTGCGGTTGTGTACCCGCATCCGGGATACCGGCATCGGCATGTCGCCCCAGCAGCAGAGCCAGCTGTTCCAGCCCTTCAACCAGGGTGACAGCTCCATCACCCGCCGCTACGGCGGCACCGGACTGGGGCTGGTCATCACCCAGAAGCTGATCCAGCAGATGGGCGGTCAGATCGAGGTGCGCTCCCAGGCTGGCCAGGGCTCCGAGTTCATCTACACCCTGGATCTCAAGGTGGCCAGCCAACCCGCCCTGGAGAACAAGGGGGTGGCCGCCCTGGCGGAGCAGGCGGTGATCCTGGTGGAGCCGGATGACTGGAGCCGACAGGCCACCGGCGAGCTGCTGGCCGAATGGCAGATGCAGGTGCAGGCGGTCCGCCACTGGGAAGAGGCCCAAATGCCTGGGGATACCGAGCCCTGGCTGCTGCTGGGTCTGGGCAGCCAGCCGGATCTGGCGCAGACCCAGCGCCTGCTGGAGGCCCTGCCCATAGCGCCGCAGAAGCGCATCCTGCTGGTGAACTCCCACGACCCCGGCCTGCTGGCCCAGCTGTTGGCCCTGGGTGCCGCCCACTGCCTGAGCAAACCCGTGCCGCACGGCAAGCTGATCGCCGCCTTCAATCCGGGAGGCGATCCCCAGGTTCCCCTCGCACTGCCCGAGCGCCGGACCAGGCTGCCGTTGAGCGTCTTGGCGGTGGATGACAACCCGGCCAACCTCAAGCTGATCGGCGCCCTGCTGGATGAAAGGGTCGAAGAAGTTCACAGCTGCCAGAACGGACGTCAGGCGGTGGAGCTGGCCCAACGGGTGGAGTTCGATCTCATCTTCATGGATATCCAGATGCCCATCATGGACGGCATCGCCGCCACCCAGGCCGTGCGCCAGGAGGGCTGTAACCAGCACACCCCCATCATCGCCGTGACGGCCCATGCCATCCCGGGGGAACGGGAACGGTTGATCGCCCAGGGGATGGACGATTACCTGGCCAAACCCATCGACGAGAGCCAGCTTGAAGAGGTCCTGCAACGCTATCTGCCCACGCCCCGCCAGCCGCCTCTGCTGGACTGGCCCCTGGCCCTGCGTCAGTCTGCCGGTAAGCCAGATCTGGCCCGCCAGATGCTGGAGCTGCTCTGGCAGACCTATCAGGAGCTGCAGTCGGTCTGGCCGTCGGCGGAGCCGGAGGCCTGCCTGGCGGCCGTCCACAAGCTGCACGGCGGCTGCGCCTACTGCGGGGTGCCGCGGTTGCAACAGCACTGTCAGACCCTGGAGAGCGCCTTGCACGCCGGCGACACCCCGACACAGCTGGAGCCGGAATGGCTGGAGCTCACGGACCTGATGACCCAGTTGCAGCAAGAGATACAGGCCCTGGGTTCAGCCGCACCACTGGAGTCCTAGTCGTCGTCCCTGCCGGTAATCCTTCGCGCTTCGCATAACTTTCTGTCGTGTGAAGGGGGACGCGGCCTGGCGTAAAATGGCCGGCCGATAACCTATTTACCTTTCTCCAACAAGGGACTCCCGATGAAACGTCTACTTGCGCCGGCCCTGCTGTTGCCGGTTCTGCTTACCGCCTGCTCCAGCGATCCCGGCCTGTCCGAACAGTACCGTTACACCCCGCCCACTGTAGTGGCCACCAACAACACCAGCGAGATGGACAAGCCCTACGATCTGGCCTGGGCCCGGGCCGAGCGCTGGTTTGCCGACAAGCAGCTGCCACTGCAATCCAACGCCCGCAGCTCAGGCCTGCTGGCCGCCGAACAGACCAACTTTGCAGACGGCCTGGATTACCTGGACTGCGGTAGTGGTGGCAGCAAGGTCGCCATCGAGGCGCCGACCCTGCGGGTGAACCTCATCATCACCGAAAACCTGGGCAAGACGGTGGCCACCGTCAACGTCAAGGGCAGCACCAGCGTCTCCTTCATCGACAGCGATGGCAGCCATGTGCCGGCCCCCTCCATCACCCCGGTCTGTGTCTCCAACGGCAAGTTGGAAGAGGAGCTGATGGCCGCCCTGGCGGACTGAGCTGGCGACACCTTTCGCAATACAAAGAACCCGGCCAAGGCCGGGTTCTTTGTTTGTAAGAAAAGCAGGGGCGTCAGACTTATCGACGCCATCCTGCCGATAGTGGTAGTGGAAACAGACAGTCACACTGACATCGTCAGCATCAATCACCAAAATAGAGCAAAGACACCATTTTAGCTCCCTGTCGCGACTCAGCTTACAGACCAGGATCCTGCACGAAACGCAACATCAGGCGGGTGCTGTCGGCAATCTGGGATTGAATGCGGCCTGGGAAAACCTCCTCCATCCGATCCAGGCGATCATATTGGGTATGCCAGATCTTGCCCCACTGGGTTTCACTGTCCCGATCACAAGCACTCTTGCTGTCGGCGTCATAACAGTCCCAGAGGGCCGCATTGGTGGTCTGGGAATAGCCGTCATACCCGTCCTCACCATTGATGCCGAAGTTGGTCGCCTCCAGATAGGCCACCGGAATGCCCTGACAGGCAAAGGCCGCATGATCGGACCAGGAGCCGGTCTCACCCTCGGGGTATCCCGGAAAACTGGGATGCAGCACGAATGGCGTCATGTCGCCTTGCTGGGACAAGCTGATCAGCCGATCCCGTACCTTGGGGTCGAAACTGTAGCGGCTGGCATCGTCACAGCCGTACTCGCCCTCGTCCGAATGGGCGGAATGGACATACAGTATGTCGCCCCCCACCGGGGTATCCAGATTCACCATGGCGAGGATCTGCGTCAGTTGCTCGCTGCTCAAACTGGCGACATACGCCTCCGAGCCCTTGGTTCCCACCTCTTCGGCGCCAAAGAACACCATGCGGACCGTATAGGGCAGCGTCTTGCCAGCGACCGCCTCTGCCACCGCCAGCAGGCTGGTCACCCCGGCCCCGTTGTCGGTCGCCCCCTCGGAGCCGACGGATACCCCAGTGCTGTCATAATGAGCGCCCAGCACCACCACCTGGTCACTCTGTCCGGGCAGGGTCACCACCACATTTTGTGAACTCATCTCGGTGCCGCGGCGGGTGTAGCTGAAGGCTTGCAGCTCCGGACTATAGCCCCAGCCGGTCAGCTTATCCTGGATCCACTCCGCCGTCCGGGTCTCGGCCTCGGTGCCGGTGGCCCGCGCGCCTATCCCCACACTGCCATCACTCAGCTCCACCAGATAATCAAACGCCTTGGAGCCCGCCTCGACAGCCGGATCCGTCGTCTGTGTGGCATCCTCCTGACACCCCAGCAGGCCAACCAACGTGAGTGAGAGCAGCAGTAACGTCTTGTTCATGAATACTTCCTTTTGATGATGGCGATGACCTCCGGCCGATCGCCCAGCTGATGCGAGAAAACAACGCCTGCCAGCGGACTCAACCGAGCAGGTTGATGCGTTAAAGCAAGAAGAAGACCAAGTTGGTAAGTTTCTGCAAAGAGAATGTAGGCTCCCCATAACCCCGCCGGCTGAGCAAAAAAAAGCGGCCCGAAGGCCGCCTGTGTTGCTGTCTGACTTAGAGCCCCTGGCGGGCCTCCAGCATCAAGCGCTTCATTTCGGCCACCGCCTCGGTGAGACCGGTGAACACGGCCCGGCCTATGATGGCATGGCCGATGTTGAGCTCCACCATCTCGGGGATGGCGGCGATGGGCTTGACGTTCTGATAGTGCAGGCCATGGCCGGCATTGACCTTGAGCCCCTTGCCATGGGCGTAGGCCGCCGCTTCGCGGATGCGCGCCAGCTCGGCGGCCTGCTCGGCCTCGCTGGTGGCATCGGCATAGCGACCGGTGTGAATTTCGATATAGGGGGCGCCACAGGCCACCGCCGCATCGATCTGGGCATGATCGGCATCAATAAACAGGGAGACCTGGGTACCGACTGCCGCCAGGCGCGCCACGGCATCCTGCATGACGGCCAGCTGACCGGCCACATCCAGACCACCTTCGGTAGTGACCTCCTGGCGCTTCTCCGGCACCAGGCAGACAAAGTGCGGCTGAATGCCGCAGGCGATGGTCAGCATCTCCTCGGTCACCGCCATCTCCAGGTTCATGCGGGTTTGCAGCGTTTCTTTCAGCACCCGCACGTCCCTGTCCTTGATGTGGCGGCGATCTTCGCGCAGGTGGATGGTGATGCCATCGGCGCCGGCCTGTTCGGCCAGGGCGGCAGCAAACACGGGATCCGGATAATGGGTCCCCCGGGCATTGCGCAGGGTGGCCACGTGGTCGATGTTCACGCCAAGCAGGATGTTGCTCACTCCATTGTCCTCTTCATGCTAGTGGAAAACAGCTCCCGGCTCCGCAGGGGTCGGTCGCCCAGATAAGGTTTCAGCGCCAGACGGCACAGCCGCTTGGCGGTGGTCAGGCACTCGCTTGTCTCCAGCCGATCCGCGGCCATGGCCAGCAGGTGCGCCCCCGGCAAGCGCTCGGCCGCCGGTGTCGCCACGGTAGCCAAGGTCAGCCCCAGCTCGTGGCGATAGCAGTAATCGGTCTCGGCCAAAACAGGCTCGCCATCGGCGGTCTGCTCCAGCGCCACGCCGTAGCCCAGGGCCTGCAGCAGAGCCAGCTCGAAGCGCCGCAACACTGGCTGGGGATCGCTGGCCACCGCCAGCCCTGCCAGACTCTGCACATAGCGGCTAAACAGACCAGGATAGGGGGTGTGTCGCTCCAGCAGGTAATAGAGCAGCTCGTTGAGGTAGAGGCCGCTGAACAGGGCGGTGCCTTGCAGCGGCACCGGCAGGGCCAGCGGCTCCAGCCGCTCCAGGGTCTTGAGATCCCCGGCGCCGCGCCAGCGGATCTGCAGCGGCACGAAGGGCTGTAACAGGGCCTTGTGGCCGGATTTCTGCCGGCGGGAACCGTTCGCCACCAGGCCGAGTCGGCCATGCTCCTGGCTGAACAGTTCCACCAGCTGGCTGCTTTCCCGGTAGGGGCGCACATGCAGCACCAGCGCGGTCTGAAAACCGGTGTCAGTCTTCGCCATAGCCCAGGCTGCGCAGCGCCCGTTCGTCGTCGGCCCAGCCGGACTTGACCTTGACCCACAGCTCCAGGAACACCCGGGTGTCGAACAAGCGCTCCATGTCGAGGCGGGCCTCGGTGCCGATCTGCTTGAGCTTCTCGCCCTTGTTGCCGATCACCATCTTCTTCTGCCCTTCCCGCTCCACCAGGATCAGACCATGGATGTGGAACAGGCCGTCATCCTCCACCTTGAAGCGCTCGATCTCCACGGTGACGGAATAGGGCAGCTCCTCGCCCATGAAGCGCATCAGCTTCTCGCGAATGATCTCCGCCGCCATGAAGCGGGAAGAGCGGTCGGTGATGTAATCCTCGGGGAAGTAGTGCTCCCCCTCCGGCAGCTGCTTGCGGGCCAGCTCGCGGATGGTCTCCACATTGGTGCCGGATTTGGCGGAGATGGGCAGTATCTCGGCAAACGCCATCTGCTGGCCCAACCACTGCAGGTGCGGCAGCAGGGTCGCCTTGTCTTCGATCTTGTCCACCTTGTTGACCGCCAGCACCACGGGGCAGCGCAGTGCCTTGAGCTTGTTCAACACCATCTCATCATCGGCGGTCCAGCGGGTCCCCTCCACCACGAACACCACCATCTCCACGTCCCCCAGGGAGCTGGTGGCAGCGCGGTTCATCAGACGGTTGATGGCCCGCTTCTCTTCGATGTGCAGGCCGGGGGTATCGACGAAGATGGTCTGCCAGGCCCCCTGGGTGTCGATGCCCAGGATGCGGTGGCGGGTGGTCTGGGGCTTCTTGGAGGTGATGCTCACCTTCTGGCCCAGCAGCTTGTTCAGCAGGGTGGACTTGCCCACATTGGGGCGCCCCACGATGGCCACGAAGCCGCAGTAGGTGGTCTCTTGTTCACTCATAGCAATTGCTCCAGGGCCCGTTCGGCCGCGGATTGTTCCGCCTTGCGTCGGCTGGAGCCGATGCCGATGATCTCGATCGGCAGCCCCTCCACCTCGCACTGGACGGTGAATTCCTGATTGTGGGCCTCGCCCTTCACCTTGAGCACCACATAGGTGGGCAAGGGCTTGCGTTGGCCCTGCAGCAGCTCCTGCAGCCGGGTCTTGGGATCCTTCTGATCCACGCCGGGACGGATCTGCTCCAGTCGTTCGGCATACCAGGAGAGCAGCAAGTCACGGGTGCGCTCCATCTGGCAATCCATGTAGATGGCACCGATGATGGCCTCTACCGCATCCGCCAGTATGGACTCGCGACGGAAGCCGCCGCTCTTGAGTTCACCGGGACCGAGGATGAGGTAATCCCCCAGCTCGAACTCCCGGGCCAGCTCGGCCAGGGTCTTCTCCCGCACCAGGGTGGCGCGCATCCGGCTCATGTCCCCTTCGCTGACCTCCGGGAAGCGGAAGAACAGCGCCTCGGCAATCACCATGCTGAGGATGGAGTCACCCAGGAATTCCAGGCGCTCGTTATGCTTGGCCCCCGCACTGCGGTGGGTGATGGCCCGCACCAGCAGCTCCTCTTTCTGGAAGCGATGGCCCAACTTGCTTTGCAAACGGTCTAACTTGTTGTCGATCACTGGATACTGCCTATGCGGTCAAAACGTACGCCAGTCGGCACCCAGCCCGGCAGCCAGGAGTCCGGCGTGCGATCAAATTCAAAACTCATCCAGATGGCGACCGCGCGGCCCATCAGGTTGCGTTCGGGGACAAATCCCCAGAAACGGCTGTCGGCACTGTTGTCACGGTTATCCCCCATGACGAAGTAGTGTCCTGCCGGCACCACCCACTGGCCCACCGGCAGGCCATCGAGCCGATGATAGGCCGGCTGCTTAGCCTCTTCGGTGATGGCCGGGGTCTGCAGTATCTGGTGATCCACAGTGCCCAGATGCTCGCTGAAGCGAGCCATGGGCAGGGTCACCTGGCCCAGGTTGCCGCCATTGACCGTCTGACTGAAACTGCCCTGCTCCAGGAAGCTGTGCGCCACCGGTGCCAGGGGCGCGCAGTCCTGGCCGGATGGGCAAGCCGGCTCAATCAGCAGCTGTTTGTCGGCGGTATACACCACCTTGTCGCCCGGCAGCCCCACCACCCGCTTGATGTAATCCACCCGGGGGTCTTCGGGGTACTTGAACACCACTATGTCACCCCGCTTGGGGTGACCGGTGGGGATCAGGGTATGGTTCTCGATGGGCTCCTTGATGCCGTAGGCAAACTTCTCCACCAGGATGAAGTCGCCGATGAGCAGGGTGGGCATCATGGAGCCGGAGGGGATCTGAAACGGCTCGTAGACGAAGGAGCGCAGCACCAGCACGGCGGCAATCACCGGGAAGATGCCCTTGCTCTGCTCGATCCAGACCGGCTCGGCGGTGAGCTTGTCGATGGTGGCGGCATCCAGGGCATTGCCGGCGGCCCGTTCGGCGCGGGCCACCTTGGCCAGTCGCGCCTTTTGCAGCCACAGGCTGTCCAGCAACCAGACCAAGCCGGTGAGGGCGGTCACCGCCACCAGGATCAGCGAGAATGTGTTGGCCATGTTACTCCTTACCTACGTGCAGGATTGCCAGGAAGGCCTCCTGAGGCACGTCCACCCGCCCCAGGGACTTCATGCGCTTCTTACCTTCTTTTTGCTTGTTCAGCAGCTTCTTCTTCCGGCTCACGTCACCACCGTAACACTTGGCCAGTACGTCCTTGCGCATGGCCTTGACGGTACTGCGGGCGATGACGTGGTTGCCGATGGCCGCCTGAATGGCGATGTCGAACATCTGCCGCGGGATCAGCTCGCGCATCTTCTCCACCAGCAGACGCCCGCGGGACTGGGCGTTGTCCTTGTGGGTGATGATGGCCAGGGCGTCCACCCGCTCGCCGTTGATCATGATATCCAGCCGCACCATGTCCGCCGGTTCGAAGCGCTTGAAACCGTAGTCCAGCGAGGCATAACCCCGGCTGGTGGACTTGAGGCGGTCGAAGAAGTCCAGCACCACCTCGGCCATGGGGATCTCATAGGTCAACGCCACCTGGTTGCCGTGGTAGACCATGTTGGTCTGCACGCCGCGCTTCTCGATACACAGGGTGATGACGTTGCCCAGATACTCGGTCGGCACCAGGATGTGGCACTCGGCGATGGGTTCACGGATTTCGGTGATGTTGTTGACCGCCGGCAGGGCCGCCGGGCTGTCGATGTGCACCACTGAGTCGTCGGTCTGTGCCACCTCGTACACCACAGTCGGCGCCGTGGTGATGAGGTCCAGATCGTACTCCCGCTCCAGCCGCTCCTGGATGATCTCCATGTGCAGCATGCCCAGGAAGCCACAGCGGAAGCCGAAGCCCAGGGCGGTAGAGTTTTCCGGCTCATAGAACAAGGAAGCGTCGTTCAGGGAGAGCTTCTCCAGGGCGTCGCGGAAGGCCTCGTAATCGTCGGAGGAGATGGGGAACAGGCCGGCATAGACCTGGGGCTTGACCTTCTTGAAGCCTGGCAGCGGCTTGTCGGCACCGTGCTTGGCCAGGGTCAGGGTATCCCCCACCGGGGCACCGTGGATGTCCTTGATGCCGCACACCACCCAACCCACCTCTCCACAGGAGAGGCCGTCGGTATCCTTCTGTTTGGGAGTGAAGATCCCCAGGCGATCCACGCCCCACACCTGGCCGGTGCTCATCACCTTGATCTTGTCGTTCTTCTTCAGGGAACCTTGCTTGATCCGCACCAGGGAGACCACCCCCAGGTAGTCATCGAACCAGGAGTCGATGATCAGGGCCTGCAGCGGTGCCGCCGGATCCCCCTCCGGGGCCGGGATCTTGGCGACGATCGTCTCCAGCACCTCGTCCACCCCCAGGCCGGTCTTGGCGGAACAGCGGACGGCGTCGATGGCATCGATACCGACTATGTCCTCGATCTCTTCGGCCACCCGTTCCGGCTCGGCCTGGGGCAGATCGATCTTGTTAAGCACCGGCACCACCTCGAGATTCATCTCCATGGCGGTGTAGCAGTTTGCCAGAGTCTGTGCCTCAACCCCCTGACCGGCGTCCACCACCAGCAGCGCCCCTTCACAGGCCGCCAGGGAACGGGATACCTCGTAGGAGAAGTCCACGTGGCCGGGCGTGTCGATGAAGTTGAGCTGGTAGGTTTGCCCATCCTTGGCCTGGTAGTTCAGGGTCACACTCTGTGCCTTGATGGTGATGCCACGCTCCCGTTCGAGATCCATGGAGTCCAGCACCTGTTGCTGCATCTCACGGTCGGAGAGCCCGCCGCAGATCTGGATAAGACGGTCCGACAGGGTCGACTTACCGTGGTCAATGTGGGCAATGATGGAGAAGTTACGAATCTGTTTCATCGGATAAATTTCGGTTAATAGGGAAGGTCGCCTGACAATAGACGCGAGAGTTTACTGGATCACAAAAGGAACGGCTATGGCTTAGTCAATCTGCTGCGCGGGAATGTCTACCCCCAGCAGCACCGGGCGGTAGAGCCCTTCGCTAAACTGGCGGGCCCCCAGCTTGGCCAGCAGGAAGCCCAGACCGCCGCCCAGCAGGGCACCGAGGATCTCCGGCAGCTCTTCGGCTATGTGCCAGACATCGGATAGCCACTTGCCCGCCAGAGCCCCCAGCAGCAGGCAGAACAGCGGCAGCATGTAGACCAGCAGGGCACTCTTGAGCAGGCTCTTCTCCGGGATGCCGATGCGCACCTGCTGGCCGACGCTCACCTCCGCCACCCGGGCCAGCTCCAGCAGTTGAGGGTGACCCGGCATGGCCTTGGCAACCGTGCCCACGCCGCAACTGGCCTGTTGATGACAGTGACCACAGGCGCTCTTGCGCCGGCACTCCACCTGCACCCAGGTATCCCCTACCGCCACCACGGTAGCTACCGATTCAATCATGCGCCGCTCCTTGTGCTGCCACCGCGGCAGGATGCAACGACTCGGCGATGCGCCGAGCCGTCAGGGCCGGGATCTCGCCCACCACGGTGACCTCCACATTATGCGGATTTGTAAAGGTGAGCAAGCTGGTTGCACCCTGCATCAGCACCTGATTAGGCGTCACATCCCCCGGTTTGGCCGGTGCCAGGTAGACGGAGACGTCCACCAGGCCATCGCTGAGCAACACATAGTCCACCGACTGCTCCAGCCCGGCCAGCTTGTGCCGATCCGACGACACAACCTTGAAGCCCGTTGGCAGCCAGCCAAACTCCCAACCGCTGTCGTTGGGTTTGGCGCTGTAAGCCTCGGACAAGGCGACGGCGGGCGGCAGCTTGGCCTTGGCCAGCTCCTGCAACCAGGGACTGGGCTGTTCGGAGATGCGCAGATCCACCCCCATGAACTGCTCCACCAGATCCCCCTGATCGTCGATCATGTCCATGCGCAGCAACAGGCCGCTTTGCTGCTCCAGCCAGAGCACGAAGCCGTACTTGTTGCTGTCCTTGGGCACCAGGCGGACCACCTGGGTCGCCAGACCGGCGATGCGGTTGCGCCCGGCTACCACGGGTTCATAACTCTGCAGTACCCGTTCCAGATCCATCTCCAAGAGGGCGGACCAGAGACCGGGCAGCCGCGCGGCTTTAAGGGTATAGGGCTCACTGCCACTTTCGAAGAAGCTGTACTCATCGCCGCGGCGCAGGTACTCGCTAGGGCGTCCGTTGAGCAGGATCAGGTGGGAAATGTCCTGATCACCCACCTGACCATGGGAGAAACGCATGGGCTCCAGCAAGCCCTGACGCAGCTTGACCATGGAGAGTTCAAAGTTGTAGTGGTGATAAGCCCGCTGCATCTGTTGCAACAAGGCCCCAGCCGAAGGTGCATCGGCTGAGGCCTTGAAACTGATCAGCAGGGCAGCCAGAAAAAGCCAAGCAAGCTGCCGCACGTTATTGTCTCTCTACGCCAGGGTTAATCGTTGGTCTGATGCAGACGTTGTTGCAGCTGGTGATCCCGCAGGTAGGCGGACACCCGTTGCTGGTACTGTTGCACCTGCTCCTCGGTCAAGGAGGGCTGACTCTGGTGACTGCGCATCGCCTCGGCCTGCGGGCCGTAGCTGACGCTCACCGGTGCCGCCAGACCGGCCAAGGGAATGGTGTTGAGCACCGGCGAGGGGGCCGCCGGGTTTTGCCCGTGTTGATACTGTTGCACGCCGACGATCACCGCCGCCGCCACCGAGGCGGCGATGGCGTATTGCCCCAACTGCCGACCGAATGCCACCACCTTGGGTTGCAATTGGTGCCAAGCCAGCCGGCTGGGACGGGGCGCCAACACGGTTGGCTCCTCGGCCAGAGCCGCCATCACCTTATCGGTGAAATCCAGCGGCATCCGGGCTGGCAACTCGTCACGTAGGGCATCACCGATCAGGTGATAACGGGACCAGGTCTGGGCCTGGGCAGGCTCCTTGAGCAAATCCGCCAGCCACTTGTCATCGGACAGCTGGTGATCCATCAATGCCGAAATCCGTTCATTACTGGACATAATGGCCTGATTACTCCCTTTCTAGCGTTGCAACAAAGGTTGAATCCACTTGTCGATGACCTCCCGCGCCCGGAAGATCCGTGAGCGAATCGTGCCCACCGGACAATCCATGATGACGGCGATCTCCTCGTAACTCAGCCCCTCAATCTCCCGCAGGGTTATCGCCTGGCGCAGATCATCGGGCAAGCTGTCGAGGGCCGCGCGCACCTGGCGCTTAAGCTCATCAGACAACATCAGGTTTTCCGGGGTGGCCTGCTCGTGCAGGGCATCCGCCCCTTCATAAAACTCGGCTTCGCTGGCTTCCACATCCGCATCAGGCGGGCGGCGCCCCTGGGCCGTCAGGTAATTCTTGGCCGTATTGACGGCGATTCGGTACAGCCAGGTATAGAAAGCACTCTCACCGCGAAAGGTGGGCAAGGAGCGGTAAGCCTTGATAAAGGCCTCCTGCGCCACATCGGCGGCATCCCCGGGATTATTCACATACCGGGTCACCAGACCGATCACCTTGTGCTGGTATTTGCTGACCAGCAGATTAAACGCCTGCTTGTCACCACGCTGCACACGCTCTACCAGGGCCTGGTCAATATTTGCCTCTATCTCCTCGCTCATCGGCGCAGGATACCTCCACTCGCTTATCCCAAGTCATTGGCCGATGAGACACAAACTTTCAGACAGAGCGATTTTATAAAAGTTCATTATTATTCAAAAAAGCGTGATCCCGGCTGCACCTACCCGGCTCTTGGGCTAACATAGTGCCTTCCTCACTCCACGCCAATGATACTTATGAAACAGCACGTTGAACACAGTTGTGACGTCCTCATCATTGGCAGTGGTGCCGCCGGTTTGTCCCTGGCGCTGCGTTTGGCAGATCACGCCCGGGTCATGGTATTAAGCAAGGGACCCTTGAGCGAAGGGGCCACCTACTATGCCCAAGGAGGCATCGCTGCCGTTTTCGACGAAACGGACAGTATCGAATCTCACGTCAACGACACCCTCAATGCCGGGGCCGGCCTGTGTGACCGCCCCATGGTGGAATTCACCACCCGCAATGCCAAGGATTGCATCCAGTGGCTGATCAACCAGGGTGTGCCGTTTGACCAAGAAGAGACGAGCGACGGCGATGGTCAGCCCTCCTACCACCTGACCCGTGAAGGCGGCCACAGCCACAGGCGCATCTTTCATACCGCCGATGCGTCGGGCAAGGCGGTGGAGATCACGCTGGTGGACAAGGTGCGCGCCCACCCCAACATCCAGCTGATGGAACGCTTCAATGCGGTGGATCTCATCACCACTCGCAAGCTGGGCATCCCCGGCAACCGCATTCTGGGGGCCTATGTCTGGAACCGCAATGCCGAGCAGGTGGAAACCATATCGGCCCGCTTCGTGGCCCTGGCCACCGGTGGTGCCTCCAAGGTCTACCAGTACACCTCCAACCCGGATGTCAGCTCCGGCGATGGCATCGCCATGGCCTGGCGCGCCGGCTGCCGGGTGGCCAACATGGAATTCAACCAGTTCCACCCCACCACCTTGTTTCACCCGGATGACCGCAACTTCCTGCTCACCGAAGCCCTGCGGGGCGAGGGGGCCTACCTGCGCCGCCCGGATGGCAGCCGCTTCATGCCGGACTTCGACCCCAGAGCCGAACTGGCACCGCGGGATGTAGTAGCCCGCGCCATCGACTACGAGATGAAGCGCCTGGGGGTAGACTGCATGTACCTGGACATCAGCCACAGACCGGCTGACTTCATCCAGAAGCATTTCCCCACCATCTACGAGCGCTGCCTCAAGGTAGGCATCGACATCACCCGTCAGCCCATGCCGGTGGTGCCGGCCGCCCACTTCACCTGTGGGGGCGTCATGATAGATCAAGCCGGCCAGACCGATATCCCGGGTCTATACGCCATTGGCGAGGTCTCCTACACGGGTCTGCACGGCGCCAACCGCCTGGCCTCTAACTCCCTACTGGAGTGCGTGGTGTTCGCCCATTCGGCCGCCCAAGACATACTGGCCCGCTTAACCATGAGTTCGCCGCCGCCGGCATTGCCCCGCTGGGACGAAAGCAAGGTAAACAACTCGGACGAAGAGGTGGTGATCCAGCACAACTGGCACGAGCTGCGGTTGTTCATGTGGGACTATGTGGGCATAGTGCGCACCAACAAGCGGCTGGAACGGGCCAAGCGGCGCATCGACCTGCTCAAGCAGGAGGTGCAGGAGTACTACTCCCACTTCCGCGTTTCCAACAACCTGCTGGAGCTGCGCAACCTGCTGCAGGTGGCGGAATTGATCGTGCGCTCTGCCATGCTGCGCAAGGAGTCCCGCGGCTTGCACTACAACCTGGACTACCCGGACACACTGCCCGATCCCAAGCCCAGCATACTGATCCCCGATAACTACTAAAAAAAAGGCTCCTTATGGAGCCTTTTTAATGCAGATTGACCCGTCTGGCCAGCAGCCGGAAGTCCGCCTCCGCCAGGCTATCGGCGAAGATCCATAAGCGGATCACCTGTTCTCCTTCCAGATCCAGCCACAGAAATCCCTGCCCCACCCGCGAGCCATGCCCGATGCGGTACCACTGCCCCTGGTAGTGCAACTCCTGACCGGAGAGCGCCAATAATAAGTGGCGATGATGGGCCTGGTAGAGGGATACCACCAGGCTGACACCCAGCGCCAGCACAAACCAGAGCCAATAGGCACCGTGCAGCAGGGACCACATGGGCCAACACAGCAGCAGATGCCCCACCAGCAGCAGGATCTGGTGCCAGCGAGAGGGGCCGATCCGGATCTTATGCTCTGCGATGGGCAAGGATGGCTCCAATGATGGACTGCAGTTCCGGATCCGCCGGTGTTTCCCGGCGCAATAACCAGCAGAACAACTCCAAGTCGCTGCATTGCAACAAGCGGGCAAAGGCGGATTGTGCCACCGGCGATAACGCCGTGTAGGCCTGCTCTAAAAAGGGCGTCAACAGGGTATCCAGCTCCAGCATACCGCGTCGGCAGGCCCAGCGCAGTCGGGCCAATTCAGTTGCATCACTCATCAAGGCTCTCCTTAAATCTGGCTCCATGGTAACGGCGGCAGACAGGGCTGACAAACGCCCCCTGGCCCTCTACCATAAGGCATTTGCGACGCCCTTGGCATCGCCCTTATCACAGTCTCATCGGGAGTCGTCATGTCCTCACTGCCTTGCCTGCCCGCCAGTCCGCATCAATACCCGCTAAGTCGCCTCAGTGCATTGTCCCTGAGCGGCCCGGATCATCTCAGCTACCTGCAGGGCCAGGTCACCTGTGACGTAACCGCCCTGCCGGTAGGCGCCCAGACGCTGGGCGGGCACTGCGATCCCAAGGGCAAGCTGTGGGCCAGTTTCCGTCTGCTCCGCCAACCGGATCGTCTGCTCCTGCTGCTGGAGCAGGATCTGCTGACGCGCCAGCTGCCGGAGCTGAAGAAATACGCCGTCTTCTCCAAGCTGACCATAGCACCGCTGACCGATCTGCCCCTGTGGGGCCTGGCCGGAGCGGGTAGCGATGCCTGGGTGGCCCAGCGTTGGGGGTTGGAAGACACTGGCCTGGTGGCGGACGGCATGGCCTGCCGCCTCGCCGCGGATCGCTGGCTGCTGGTAGGCATCCCGACACAGACCGATCTTCCCAGTGCGCCCGAGGCGGACTGGTGGGGTCTGGAGATATTGGCCGGTCTGCCGCACCTGAGTGCCGTTCACCAGGGCGAATACATCCCCCAGATGATCAACCTGCAGGCGCTGGGGGGCATCAGTTTCCACAAGGGGTGCTATACCGGTCAGGAAATCGTCGCCCGCGCCAAGTACCGCGGGGCCAACAACCGCGCCCTGTTTATCCTGCAAGGTCATAGCGACCAAGTGATCGCCCCTGGGGATGTACTGGAGTTGGCCCTGGAAGACGGTCATTGGAAGCGAACCGGGTTGGTACTGGATAGCTGGCAACGAGGCCACGATGTGCTGCTGTCCGCCGTGCTGCCCCAGGACCTGGCATCCGACGCCCGGCTGCGCCTCAAGCAGGATGAACAGAGTCAATTAACGCTGCGGCTCCTGCCCTACTCACTGGGATAAGGCGGTACCGACAGGATCAGCAGATCCCCTCGCCCATGGGCCAACAGGCCGTGCATGGGCGAGCCAACCAGAAAGCTCAGCAGGCGCGCGTCCCGCCCCAGGATCAGCAAGGCCAGATCTGGATCCTCTGCGAATCGCGTCAGTTCATGGGCCACGGAGCCCGTCACCACCTGCCACCCCAGCACGACATCGCCATAAGCCAGGTGCCAGGCAGCCAGTTGCCGTTCCGCCCGCTCCTGGTACTCGGCCAACCAACCCTCCGGGGCATACTCCAGCTCCAGTCCGCTGTGGGCCACGGCCACCGGCTCCACCACATGCAACAGCTGTAGCCTGGCGCCCATCTCCCGGGCCAGGGTGGCGGCGCCCTCCAACAGCATGGCCGCCGAGTCATCCAGGGGCAGCGCCAGCAACCAGAGGGGTTGCCGCGGCCAATAGGCACGCTCCGGATCCAGCACCAGCAGATCGCAGGCAATGCGGGCGGCGATCTTGCTGGCCAGATGAGGGTGCCAGAATTGGCCATCGCCACCATGTTGCCCCAGCACCAACAGGCTGGTATCCCCCTGATTACACCGGCGGATCAGCTCCTCCGCCACCTGGCCACAATAGAGATCACAACGGCCAGTACGGATGGAGAGACTGGCCATGTGGCGTTGCAATGCCTCGAACTCTGCCGCCTTGAGGGCCGCCAGATGGGCTTCCTGCTCCACC
Source organism: Pseudaeromonas paramecii (assembly GCF_039540575.1). Taxonomy (NCBI): domain Bacteria; kingdom Pseudomonadati; phylum Pseudomonadota; class Gammaproteobacteria; order Aeromonadales; family Aeromonadaceae; genus Pseudaeromonas; species Pseudaeromonas paramecii. The sequence goes on along the minus strand of NZ_BAABFC010000012.1, from coordinate 58,869 downwards.
AGATCCAGGGTTTCATCCAATGGCAAAATGGCCACCACATCCACCACCGCTGACCAGCGATTGGCCAATTTAACCACCCGTTGCAGCAAGGGCTCGGGATCCCGTTCCAGACTCAAGGCCAGCAAGATGCGAGGATACGTCATAGTGTGCCTCATCAGAGGGCTACCCATATGATGAGGCTAGAAAGCCGCCCTCCGCTTTGCCAGTGCTCACCTCAAGAATGGCCAAATCCCGCCTATGCTTAGGCATGAGTCCCATTCAACCGCAGTGCAGGAGGCCTATGCCACGCTGCCCTCCCAGACCCCCAGGCGCTACCAGGGTGATGCCATGCTGCTGCCGATTCGGTCGTTGGCTGGCGGGGCTGCTTGTACTGCTGAGTCTGCCGGCCATGGCCCTGGAGTCCGTGGTGCTCCAGCTCAAGTGGACCCACCAGTTCCAGTTTGCCGGCTACTATGCCGCCCTGGAGCAGGGCTATTACCGCGCCGCCGGGCTGGATGTGCAACTCAAACCCAATGGCCAGGATGGGATCTCAGTATCCCCGGTGGAGGAGGTACTCAGCGGACGGGCTCACTATGGCATCAGCAACTCAGGGCTGGTCAAGATATTTATGGCAGGCAAGCCCGTGGTGGTGCTGGCGGCCATACTGCAACACTCGGCGGTCACCTGGCTGGTGCTGGAGCGGTCCGGCATTCAGACATTGCATGACCTGAGCAGCCGACGGCTGATGACGGCACTGCCGGTGAATGAAAGTTACGAGTTACTGGCGCCGTTTCATGCCGAGGGCGTCGCGGTGGAGCAGCTTAACCTGATCCCCACAACCCATGATCTGCGTGATCTGCTGGCCGGCAAGGTGGACGCATATGATGCCTATGTTACCAACGAGCCTTACCAACTGGAGCAGATGGGCATTCCCTACCGGCTGATCCAGCCGCGCAGTTACGGCATCGATTTCTATGGTGATGTGCTCTTCACCTCACGGCAGGAGATGCGAGACCATCCGGAACGGGTCAAGGCCTTTCGCGAGGCGACGCTGAAGGGCTGGCACTATGCCATCGAACATGTGGACGAGATGGTCGATCTCATTCGCCAACGCTATGCCCCTTATAAGAGCCGGGAGCACCTGCTGTTTGAGGCTCATGCCCTGATCAAGCTCATTCAGCCGGATTTTGTAGCCCTAGGCCATATGAATCCCGGACGCTGGGCTCGGATCGCCGAGATAGAAGAGGGTAATGGTCAGACGGTGCCCCTCTCGCGCCTGGAGGGCTTCTTCTACCAAGAAGAACCACCCAGCGATGGCAAATTCTGGCTGATGAGTGGCATCTTTGTGCTGGTGGCCTTGGGACTGCTGGCCATCATCGGCTGGATAGTGAAGATCAACGTTCGTTTACGCCTGGAAATTGCAGCTCGCAAAGCCGCCGAGCTGCAACTAAGACGACTCTCCCGCACCGATCACCTGACCGGACAACACAACCGACGTGCCTTTTTTCAGGTCTTCACCCGGGAGTTTGCCCGTTTTCGCCGGCATCCCCATGGCCTGACCTTGCTGATGCTGGACATCGACCATTTCAAGCTGGTTAACGACCAATACGGTCATCCCGTCGGTGATCTGGTACTGGTGGAATTTGGCCGCCGTCTCAAGGCCCAGCTCAGGCGTATCGACGAGCTGGGCCGCATTGGCGGCGAAGAGTTCGCCATCCTGCTCACCGATACCACACTGGAAGAGGCCGCCATCAAGGCCGAACAGCTGCGTAAGGCCATCGCTCACCCCCCGTTTGTGATGGGGCGGGAGTGCTTGAGTCTGCAGATCACCACCAGCATTGGTGTGGTGGCCGCCCACCCCAATGACAAGAATCCCAAGCAACTACTGGCCAGGGCCGATGAGGCCCTCTACCAAGCCAAGTCCCAGGGGCGCAATCGCTGCGTTACGGTACCCTGATCGACTGCTGCACAGTGCCTGCCGCCCCGCTGACCGACCGTTCCACCTGCTGCTCCACCGCGGTTTGCGCCCCATTGACCAGGGAATCGGCCTGCTGTTGCACCAGCCCGGTCGCCCCGCTGACCGCCGACCCCAAGGCCTGATCGGCGGCCTGCTTCAGCTGCGCCTGAGGATCCTTGGCCGCCGCCATCACGGGCTGTAACGCCGTGGGCCAGCTGGGCACCACGGGCAGATTGTCCTTCAACACCTGTTCGGCAAAGACCTTAGGCGCGCCACCGGAGATCAGGGTCACCGCCATCTGGTTGGTATCGCTGTTCCAGACAAAGCCGGCCTGCTCCGCCACTTCGGGAATGGGCGAATAGCGAGACAGCACAAAGAACAGCGGGCCCTCTTGCTGGAGCTCATCGGCCGTCTTGAGCAGGCGCAAGGCCGTATTGTAGTTTTCATCCCCCAGCAGGGCCGTCATCCGATCCTTGACCAGGGAGTTCTCAAACAGGTTTACCTCATTGGGATCAAAGCCCACCAAGGGTTTGAGCAAGGCCCACATCAGCTGGCTCTGCGCCCCCACCAGCAAGGGGGCCACGCAACCAGACACCGTCAGGCACAACAAGAGCGCCAGCAGGCGCCCAGACATAGAGCGATATAGGGTTTGCAACATCAAAGACTCCGAATGAGCCACAACTAAAGAGGGTAGGCAGGCCCTCATGGGGCAGCGGCAGCACGGTAACATAACCGGTTAAAAACACCAGAGGGGCCCATTAAGAGCCCCTCTGGATAGGACAAAAGCCACTAAGCGGTCAGATTGAGCAAGCTGCCGGCCGGCGCGCCGTCGGGGATCTTGTTGCCAAAGGACTGCAGAAACTGCGTCAGGCTCACACTGCTGTCCGAGGCACCCTGGCTATCCAGCAGCGCGGAGAACTGGCTCTGCAGCTTGCTGATGCTGCTGTCAGAGCTGGTATCATCACTGGTGAGCTTGCTCAGCAGGCTCTGCAGATCCGTCTTCATGGGATTGGTGCCGCTGCTGGCGCTGCTATCTGCCGCCCCCTGAGCCTGGAGGGTGCTCATCAGCGTATCCATAAAGGATTGCAGCTCGTCATCACTGTCTGAGTCCGAACTGCTCGTGATACCCAGCTCAGAGAGAGTGCTCTGCAGATCCTGCATCATACCGCCCTTATCCTTGGGGGGAGGCGGTGGCATCTTCATCTCGTCATCCGTCACAGCCGAACTCTGATCGGCGCCACTTTGAAACATTTGAGCCAGCGAGCTGTAGAGGCTGCTGGACACTGAACTGATGGACATGGGACATCTCCTTATGGGGGTTAGGCGCAGCGCCCCAAGCAATCCGACTCAATTCAGCCCAGGTGCGACAACACTGCCTCATTACCTGCAAAGCCTTGACCAAATCGACGTCATTTTTAGTCAAATTACGCAAAGTTTTTACGCACTGGTGTTAATTCGAGTAAACATGCGTCCGCCAGCCAACCGGTTACCCCCCTCTGCAGCCACCGTTATCAGGCCTCCGCCCGCCGGGCGGCAACAATTTGCCGCCCCTGCCGCTGCCAAATCTGACAGTAGCGCTCCGGCACCCGGCCCAGTGACCCAAAATCATGGCTTGGGAATGTCTATTTAGCCATGTCGTCAAGGAGCATCAGGATGCGCAACAATCAACCCGTCACCCAGCACGAGGTGGAGTTTGGCCCCGAGGTTCGTCTGGTTTCCATGACGGATCTGCAAGGCGACATCACCTTCGTCAATCAGGACTTTGTCCGTATCAGTGGCTACACAGAGCAGGAACTGCTGGGCAGTCACCACAACCTGGTGCGCCACCCGGACATGCCCACTGCCGCCTTCGGCGATCTGTGGCAAACCATCAAATCCGGTCAAACCTGGCGGGGTCGGGTGAAGAACCGCTGTAAAAATGGTGATCACTACTGGGTGGATGCCTATGTGATGCCCATAGTGCAGGACGGCCAAACCATTGGTTACCAATCGGTGCGCAGCAAGCCCAGCCGCCAGCAGGTGGCCGAGGCCGAGGCACTCTACCGGCAACTGCGTGCCCATCCGGAACAAGCCCTGCCCAAGCCCTCCGCCTGGCAGCGTCTTTCCCTCCGCACCCAGAGCCGCTGGTTGGGCGGCTTGGCGCTGCTAAGCTCCGCCCTGCTGTTGGTTGACGACCTTTGGCCCGGGTTGGGCGAGACCCTTGGACTGGGTTCCACTGCCGCCAGCCTGCTGCACCTCATCAATCTGCTGACACTGCTACTGTTGCTGGTGTTGCTAAATCGCCAGATCTTTACCCCAATGCGCCTCTGCCAGCAGGAACTGATCCGCATCGCCAACGGTGATCTCACCGCCAACCTGCCGGATCTGCCTCAACATGAACTGGGACAGCTGCTGCTGGGGATCCGCATGATCCAATCCCGTTTACTGGCCATCTTTGGCCGCTTTGGCGAGGCCTGCGGCACCCTATCCCACTCATCCGGTACCCTGACCCAGACGGCGGATCAGCTCAGCCGCGGTGCTGGTACCCAGGCCGCCAGCGTGGAAGAGAGCACGGCGGCCATGGAGCAGATGGGGGCCTCCATCAGTCAAAATGCCGACGGCGCCCGTCTGACGGGTGAGCTGGCCACCCAGGTGGCACGGCATGCCGAACAAGGCGGCGAGGCGGTACGCCAGACAGTCAGCGCCATGAAACAGATCGCCGGCAAGATTGGCATCATCGACGACATCGCCTATCAGACCAACCTGCTGGCCCTGAATGCCGCCATTGAGGCCGCCCGGGCCGGGGATCACGGCAAGGGCTTTGCTGTGGTCTCCGCCGAGGTCCGTAAGCTGGCCGAACGCAGCCAGGTAGCGGCGCTGGAGATTGGCCAGGTGGCACGACAAAGCGTGGCCATGGCGGAAGAGGCGGGCCATCTGTTTGAGCAGATGACGCCGGACATAGAGCGCACCTCGACCCTGGTGCAGGAGATCGCTCAATCCTGCGCCGAACAAAATACCGGGGTGGAACAGATCAACATCGCCATGAACCAGCTCAGCCAACTCAGCCAGCACAGCGCCAGTGCCGCCGAAAATCTGTCGGAAACCGCCAGCGCCATCGAGGGTCAGGCAGCCCGGCTGCAGGAGATGCTGGCTTGTTTCCGTCTGCAGGCTCAGCAGGGAATGGCCAGAAAAGGCACGATAGAGCCGGTCAGCCCCACACTGCGCGTGCCCAGAGTCAAACCCGCCTAGCTCCCCATCAGATGGCACTGGCTAATCTCCTCGATCAGCCAGCGGATATCCGCCTGATGGTCGTACAGGGAGTGGCTAAGGATGGTCAGGGTCAGCTCGGGTGCCCCGTCAGGTAACTCTATGATGCGCAGGGGCAGCATCTCCACCAGCTCCTGGGCGATGCGCAAGGGCACACACATCAGATAACCGGAGCTCGCCACCACCCGGCCACCCACCGCATAGCTCTGCACTATGGTGGCCAGGGTACGGGACTGATGCTGGGCGCTGAGCCAGCGCTCGATGAGATCCGCCCCCGAGATCACCGCCGGCAGGTGCACCTGGGGTTCCGCCAGAAACTGCCTGAGGGTGAGACGCGCCGGCAGATCCGTGCGTTGCCGTGCCGTGATGGCCACGAAACGATCGGTAAGCCAGGTGCGCTTGTTAAAGGAGTGGGGCACATGCTGCAACCCCTCGATACCGACAAACACGTCCAGCTGCCCCGACTCCACCCCGGTATCCTGAATTTTCTCCGCCAGAATATCCACGCTCAGCCGGACATTGGGCGCCAAGGTCTTGAAGCGCGACACCAGCCTGGGTAGGGCGAGAAACTCGAAGTAATCCACCGCCCCTATGTAGAAGGTGCGTGCCGACTCGGCCGCGACAAACTGGCTCCCCCCCTGCAGACCGCGCTCCAGTTGCCCCAGGCTGCGCCGGATCACCGGGATCAGCTCCTGGGCCCGCGGCGTGGCCTCCATCCCCTGGCTGGTGCGCACGAACAGCGGGTCCCCCAGCTGCTCCCGCAGGCGGTTGAGGGCATGGCTGAAGGCCGACTGGCTGATGAACAACCGCTCCGCCGCCTTGGTCACGCTGCGCTCTTCGGACAACACCAGCAAAAGCCTTAATAAATTCAAGTCTATAGACAGCAAAATGAATTCCAGTCATGGTTTTATTAGAACATTGCATTTAAATCATAATCCTTGGCGAGGTATTACTGAAGACTCAGGAGATCAATGACCAAGGAACCCTTCATGTCAGGACGAACGCAGCAAGCCCTCCCCCCATGCCATTATTCCGCCCAACGGCAGGAGGCCACACTATGAGCCAGTCCCGCAACACCATAGGCCTCGGCGGCCAAATCCTCTTCATCCTCTGCGCCGTCCTCATCATCGACACCCTGACCGCCGCCGCGGCCCTGGGCCCCAGCGTCATCGGCTGGTGGGGGCTGACCCTGCTGGCCTTCGTGGTGCCCTATGCCCTGATCGCCACCGAGCTGGGCACCGCCTACCCGGCGGACGGCGGCCTGTATGACTGGGTCAAGCGGGCCTTCGGCGACAAGATGGCCGCCCGCACCTCCTGGCTCTACTGGATCAACGTGGGTCTGTGGATGCCGGCCGTCTATATCCTGTTTGCCGGCATGGCCTCCGAGCTGTTCGATCTGGAGCTGAGCCTGGCCGCCCAGGTGGGGCTGTGCATCCTGCTCACCTGGCTGACCGTCTGGTTCTGCAATGTGGCGGTGGATATCGGGGTGGGGATCAGCAAGGTCGGTGCCCTGCTCAAGATGGTGGTGATCCTGGCCCTGGGCATCGCCGGCTTCCTCTACGCCAAAGAACACGGCATGGCCAATGAGCTGACCTGGCAGAGCATGCTGCCCTCCTTCGAAGGCGGCGTCGGCTTCCTGCCGGCCATCATCTACAACCTGTTGGGGCTGGAGCTGGTGGCCTGTCTGGGCCGCGACCTCAAGGATCCGGTGCGCAGCATGCCCAAGGCCATGCTGCTGGCCAGCCTGGCCATCGCCCTGCTCTACGTGTTCGGCACCCTGGGGATCCTGGCCGCCCTGCCGGTGGATCAGGTGGGTCTGGTGGCCGGTCTCACCGATGCCCTCAAGATCCTGTTTGCCGCTCTGCCCTACGGCCAGTTCTGGGTGATGGGGCTGGGCATCCTCGGCCTGCTGACCCTGATCAGCAACATGGTGAGCTGGACCATGGGCTCCAGCCGCGCCGCCGCCGAATCCGCCCAGGCGGGCGAGCTGCCGGCCCTGCTGGGCTACCGTCATCGCCGGCTGGGCACCCCGGTAGGCGCCAACTGCCTCACCGGCCTGGTCTCCACCGCGGTGATCCTCTGCTATGGCTTGCTGGCCAGCAGCAACGACGAGCTGTTCTGGACCGTGTTCGCCTTCTCCAGCACCGTCTTCCTGCTGCCCTACCTGCTGATGTTCGCCGCCTTCTTGCGCCTGCGCCTCAAGGATGCCCGCCACCCGCGCCCCTTCCCGCTGCCCGCCAGCCGGCCGCTGGCCTGGCTGCTGACCGGCTGCAGCCTGAGCTTCATCCTGGGCGCCCTGCTGCTGTTCATCTTCCCGCAGCTGGCCGAGGGGATCATCGACTGGCAGGAGAGCGGCCCCCTGCTGCTGGGCCTGGGGCTCACCCTGCTGCTGGGCGAGGCGTTGATCCATCGCCGCCTGGGCCGAACCGCCCAACCCGAGCTGGCCCGCCACACCGCCGGCTAAATAAAAAGCCCCGCTCAGATGAGCGGGGCTTTTTCCTTATGGTCGCAGTTAGCCGCCCTTCGGCGAGCAAAACCACAGCTTGTTGCCCTCGCTGTCGAGGAAGCTGCCCACCAAGAAGGCCTCATCGTACAAGGCCACCGGATCCGCCACCCGGACACCCAACGCCTGCAAGGCTGCCTGGGTCTCAAGCGCGGCGTCCACCGCCAGGGTGACCCTGGGGTTCGGCTGCTCGGTGGGAGCCCGCTCGCCGTCGTCCTTCAGCATCAGTATGCTGCCTCCTAAGCGATAACCCAGAACCAACCCGGCCTCCTCGGCCACCGGCAGGCCTAACACCTCACCGTAAAACTGTTGCGCCCGCGCCAGATCCGTTACCGCCAGGGCGATGACCTCCACGTTGCGCAAGCCCAATCTCTGCTGCATCTCTGCTCCTCCCAACACTGGAGTCACAGCCGGTCGGGTATTGGGCCCGGCCCCCCCAGGCCGCCAGATCGAACCATGTAAAGGTGCCTGTCAATTACCAGTATAGTTGCCGCTGGCCGGCGGCCGACCAATAAAAAGCCCCGGCACAGAGCCAGGGCTTTTTGCTAGACGCTAGGCCTTACTTCTGCGGCCGCAGGGCCGGGAACAGGATGACGTCGCGGATGGTGTGGCTGTTGGTGAACAGCATCACCAGACGGTCGATGCCGATGCCTTGGCCGGCGGTGGGCGGCAGACCGTGCTCCAGAGCGGTGACGAAGTCGGCGTCATAGAACATGGCCTCGTCATCACCGGCTTCTTTTTGTTGCACCTGGGCCTGGAAGCGCTCGGCCTGATCCTCGGCGTCGTTCAGCTCGGAGAAGCCGTTGGCCAGCTCGCGACCCCCGATGAAGAACTCGAAGCGGTCGGTGATCTCCGGGTTGTCATCATTGCGACGGGCCAGCGGAGAAACGGCCGCCGGATATTCGGTGATGAAGGTGGGCTGCATCAGCTGCGCTTCGGCGGTCTCTTCGAAGATGGCGGTGATGATATGGCCCAGCTCCCAGCTCTTCATCAGGTCGATGTGCAGACGCTTGGCCACGGCGGTGGCGCCTGCCAAGGTGGTCAGCTCCTCCGCCTGCACGCCCGGGGCGTACTTGAGGATGGCCTCGATCATGGTCAGGCGGGCAAACGGCTGGCCGAAGTCGATCTCGAAGCCCTCTTCCCCTTCCTTGGCGTAGCGGATCCGGGTGGTGCCATGAATGTCCTGGGCCAGGGTGCGCAGCATCTCCTCGGTCAAGTCCATCAGATCCCGGTAGTCGGCGTAGGCCATGTAGAACTCGAGCATGGTGAACTCGGGGTTGTGACGCACCGAGATGCCTTCGTTGCGGAAGTTACGGTTGATCTCGTACACCCGCTCGAAGCCACCCACCACCAGCCGCTTGAGGTACAGCTCGGGGGCGATACGCAGGTACATGTCGATGTCCAGCGCGTTGTGGTGGGTGATGAAGGGCCGGGCGGAGGCGCCGCCGGGGATCACCTGCATCATGGGGGTTTCCACTTCCATGAACTGCTTGGCGTTCAGGAAGTTGCGGATACCGTTCACCACCTGGTTGCGGATCTGGAAGGTGCGGCGGGACTCTTCGTTGGCGATGAGATCCAGGTAGCGCTGACGGCAGCGGGCTTCCTGGTCGGTCAGGCCCTTGTGCTTCTCGGGCAGCGGACGCAGCGCCTTGGTCAGCAGGCGGATGTCGGAGACGTGCACGGAGAGCTCACCGGCATTGGTGCGGAACACTGTGCCTTCCACGCCGACGATATCCCCCAGATCCCACTTCTTGAACTGCTCGTTGTAGAAGCCTTCGGCCAGATCGTCACGGGTCACGTAGACCTGGATCTTGCCGCCCATGTCCTGCAGGGTGGCAAAGGAGGCCTTGCCCATGATGCGGCGGGTCATGATACGGCCGGCGATCTTCACCTTGACCGCCAGGGCCTCAAGCTCTTCGTTGCTCTTGTCGCCGTAAGCGGCATGGATGTCGCTGGAGATATGGTCACGACGGAAGTCGTTGGGGAAGGCGTTACCCTGTTCCCGCAGCGCCGCCAGCTTGGTGCGGCGCTGGGCCATCTCGTTGTTGAATTCCTGAACGTCCTGTTCCGGGCTTTGATTCTGTTCTGACATTATGATTCCTGCTTTGCTTACAGCCCGGACTTCAGGCTGGCCTCAATAAACTTGTCCAGATCGCCGTCCAGCACCGCCTGGGTGTTGCGGGTCTCGACGCCGGTACGCAGATCCTTGATGCGGGCATCGTCCAGCACGTAGGAGCGGATCTGGCTGCCCCAACCGATGTCGGACTTGGTCTCTTCCAGTGCCTGCTTCTCGGCGTTCTGCTTCATGATCTCCAGCTCGTACAACTTGGCCCGCAGCTGCTTCATGGCCTGGTCCTTGTTCTTGTGCTGGGAGCGATCGTTCTGGCACTGCACCACGGTATTGGTGGGGAGGTGGGTGATCCGCACCGCGGACTCGGTCCGGTTGACGTGCTGACCACCGGCGCCGGAGGCACGGTAGACGTCGATGCGCAGGTCCGCCGGATTGATCTCGATCTCGATGTCCTCATCGATTTCCGGATAGACGAAGGCCGAACTGAAGGAGGTGTGGCGGCGGCCACCGGAATCGAAGGGCGACTTGCGTACCAGGCGGTGTACACCGATCTCGGTGCGCAGCCAGCCAAAGGCGTATTCGCCGGTGAACTTGATGGTGGCGGACTTGATGCCGGCCACTTCCCCTTCGGAGCATTCGATCAGCTCAGGCTTGAAGCCGTGGGCTTCCCCCCAGCGCAGGTACATGCGCAGCAGCATGTTGGCCCAGTCCTGGGCCTCGGTGCCGCCGGAGCCGGCCTGGATGTCCATGTAGCAGTCGGAGGCATCGTGGGGGCCGGAGAACATGCGGCGGAACTCCAGCTCGGCCAGCTTCTTTTCCAGGGCGGCCAGTTCTTCCTCGGCCTCATGGAAGGTCTGCTCGTCTTCGCCTTCCACCGCCAAGTCCACCAGCATGGCCACATCGTCGGCGCCCTGAGTCAGATCGTCGATGGTCTTGACCACGCCTTCGAGGGCGGAGCGTTCCTTACCCAGGGCCTGGGCCCGTTCCGGCTCGTTCCACACATCCGGCTGTTCCAGCTCGGCGCTTACTTCTTCCAGACGCTCTTTCTTGGCGTCGTAGTCAAAGATACCCCCTCAGGAGTTCTGTCCGTTCAGACAGCTCCTTGAGAGTATTCAGTACGGGATTCACTTCAAACATGAAGGAGGCTCTCACTTGGGTTCAGCGGGTCATCGCCAGGATGACCAAAACAATCGACCGCCCCTGACGCGGGCCGGCCATGAAAAGCGCAGTATTTTACCCAATCGGCTGGGGAATAGACAGCCAAAGCCGGCGTTTTTTGCCGCTAAACCGACTAGAAGGATTCGTCGGATAAACAGTAAAAAAAACTACTTTACTGCATAAATTGAATTATTATTCACCACCAAGACGCGGTATTCCCGCGTCTCTTCCCAAGACAATACCCATCAGGCCCGGCGTGTGCCCCAGGGCAACTTCCCCAACACCCCGGCCAAGGAACGAAGGACCCCGAATGAACTCCATGACACTCAAGCAAAAAATCCTGCTGACGGTGAGCCTGGCACTGGCGTGCGCCATCCTGCTGCTCTCCGGGCTGGCCTACCGGGACAGTCGCCAGCAGCTGCTGGACGATCACTTCGCCCTGTTGCAGGGGGTGGGCCACGAAGGCGCTCGCGCCATCGCCAGCTGGCTGGACATCAAACGCCAGGCGGTGGATGCCCTGTCCCAGCAAAGTGCGCTGGAGTCCACCCGTGAGCTGAGCCTGCTGAAAAACGCCGGTGGCTTCCTCACCGCCTACGTGGGCGATGCCCAGGGCGGCATGAAGGATGAAAATCCCGCCTCCGATTACAGCGACTATGACCCCCGCACCCGCCCCTGGTATCAGCAGGCCGAGCGGCAGGCCGGTACCGTAGTGACCGAGCCCTACGTGGATCACACCACCCAGAAGCTGGTCATCACCCTGGCCCGCAAAATCGACGGCGGCGTGGTGGGGGCGGATCTGACCCTGGATACCGTGCTCGACACCGTCAACGCCATGAAGCTGCCGGATCATGGGGTGGCCATTCTGGCGGACCAGGCGGGCAATGTCGTTGCCTACAGCGACTTCAAGCAGGTGCTCAAGCCCCTGGCGGAGCTGGTCCCCGGGCTGGATCGCGGTCAGCTGGATCGCCTGCAGCAGGCCCAGGAGTTCAGCACCCTGAGCTGGCAGAACCGGGATCGGCTGGCCTGGGCCATCGCCGTGCCCCAGACCGACTGGCGACTGGTGTTCCTGCTGGATAAAGACCAGACCCTCTCCCCCCTCTCCGGTTATCTAATGAAACAGATCGGGGTGGCCCTGCTGGTGCTGCTCATCAGCCTGCTGGCCATCAACAGCCTGCTCTCCCTGGTGCTGCGGCCCCTGGGAGTGGTCTCCAGTGCCCTGGCGCGCATCGCCGACGGTAACGGCGATCTGACCCAGCGCATCCGCCTGGACAGCCGGGATGAGGTGGGTCAGCTGGCGGAAAACTTCAACCGTTTCGTCGGCAGCCAGCATGAGCTCATCGGCCACATCCGCCATGAGGCCAGCCTGCTGGGTCAGGCCGCCAGCGATGGCCTGCAGCGCAGCCACGCCACCGTCAGCGAGCTGGGCCGCCAGCAGCAGGAGATCGCCATGGTGGCCACCGCCGTCACCGAGATGGCCTCCGCCACCGCCGAGATCGCCCACAACGCCGAGAACACCGCCACCGCCGCCCAGCAGTCCGCCACCAGCAGCGACCAGGGCCGCAACCTGGTGAACCAGACCCGCGGCTCCATCACCCAGCTGGCCAACGGCGTGGGGGAAGCCACCGAGGTCATCGGCGAGCTGAGCCGTCACGCCAACGACATCTCAGGGGTGCTGGCCACCATCCAGAGCATCGCCGAGCAGACCAACCTGCTGGCGCTCAACGCCGCCATCGAGGCGGCGCGGGCCGGTGAGCACGGCCGTGGCTTTGCCGTGGTGGCCGACGAGGTGCGGGTGCTGTCCAAGCGCACCGCCACCTCCACCACAGAAATCCAGACCACCATAGAGACGCTGCAGCGCACCACGGGTCAGGCGGTGGAGATCATGGACAAGAGCCGTCAGCTGGCCGAACGCAGCGTCCGTGATGCCGAAGCCGCCACCGCCGCGCTGGAGGAGATCACCCAGGCCATCGGCCTCATCTCCGACATGTCCAGCCAGATCGCCACCGCCGCCGAGGAGCAGAGCAAGGTGACCGAGGAGATCACCATGAACGTCACCGCCATCAAGGAGGTGGGGGATCAGCTGGCCGACGAGGCCCAGCAGGGACGTCAGGAGTCCGATCGCCTGCAGCAGCAGGCCGACAGCCTCAACCAGAAGGTGGCGCGCTTTATCCTGTAATGCCGTCTAGTTAGCGCAGACCAAACGCACAGGGCCCGCCATCGCGGGCCCTGTTTTATCCGGCGCGGCCGTCATAACGGATTGAGCACAGACACCAGCAGCTGCACGCTGCGGTTGCCCCGCCACTCGTTGATGTCCAGCCGGTAGCCCAGCTCCACCCACTGCACCGAGGCATCGGGCCAGCGGGCCAGATCCACGTTGAAGGCGATGGCATCCAGGGTGGGGCCACCGGCCTCGGGCTGCACCTGCATCTTCAGGTGCTTGGCCCCCACCAACCGCTGAGCCAGCAGGCGGAAGCGGCCGTCGAAGGTCGGCTCGGGGAAGGCCTGGCCCCAGGGGCCGCCGTCCCGCAGCGCCTCGGCCAGGCTCAGGGTCAGCTCGTCCGCCGCCAGCTCGCCGTCGGACAGCCAGTAACCGGTGCGCAGCTCGGGCGCCAACCAGGTCTCGGCCAGGGCGACAAACTGCTGCTCGAACGCCGCCAGATGGGCACTGGGCAGACTCAAGCCCGCCGCCATGGCATGACCGCCAAACTTGCCGATGAGACCGGGATGCAGGGAGTCGAGCCGCTCCAGCAGATCCCGCAGGTGCAGGCCGGGCACCGAACGTCCCGATCCCTTGAGCTCGCCCTCCCCCGCCTCGGCAAAGGCGATCACGGGTCTGTGGTAGCGCTCCTTGATCCGCGAGGCCACCAGCCCCACCACCCCCTGGTGCCAGTCCGGCCGGTAGAGCACCAGGCCCGCTGGCGGCTCGGCGCCGAAATCCAGCGACTGCAGCCCCGCCAGGGCCTCCTGCTGCATGCTCTGCTCTATCTCCTTGCGCTCCTGGTTCAGGCTGTCCATCTGGCTGGCCAGGGTACGGGCGCGATTCATGTCATCGCACAGCAGGCAGTCGATGCCCAGGCTCATGTCATCGAGCCGCCCCACGGCATTGAGCCGCGGGCCGAGGAAGAAACCCAGATCGCTGGCGGTAAGCTGGCTCAGGGTGCGCCCCGCCACTTCGCACAGGGCCCGTAGGCCTGGACGACACTGGCCGGCACGGATGCGCTGCAGCCCCTGGTGCACAAGGATGCGGTTGTTGGCATCCAGCGGCACCACGTCCGCCACCGTGCCCAGCGCCACCAGATCCAGCCACTGGGCCACGTTCACCGCCGGCTTGTCGGCAAACCAGCCCAGCTTATCCAGGTGGCTGCGCAGGGCCGCCATCAGGTAGAAGGCCACCCCCACCCCGGCCAGGGCCCCCGAGCCGAAGCCGCAATCCGCCTGATTGGGGTTGATGATGGCGTCGGCCGCCGGCAATGCGGGGCCGGGCAGGTGGTGGTCGGTCACCAGCACCGCCATGCCCGCCGCCTTGGCCGCCGCCACGCCGGCAAAGCTGGAGATGCCGTTGTCCACCGTGATGAGCAGCTGGGCCTGCTGCTGTACCGCCAGGGTGACGATCTCCGGCGACAGGCCGTAGCCATACTCGAAACGGTTGGGCACCAAAAAGGCCACCTGGCGGGCGCCGAAGGCGCGCAGGGCCAGCACCATCAGGGCCGTGCTGGTGGCGCCGTCGGCATCGAAGTCGCCGACGATGAGGATGCGCTGCTGCTGGCGCAGCGCCGTCTCCAGCAGACTCAGGGCCACGTCGAGGCCCTTGAGGCCGGAGGGCGACAGCAGGCCGCTGGTCTGGCGATTGAGTTCGGCAGGCAGCGTCACGCCACGGCTGGCGTAGATCTGGCGCAGGCGCGGCGGCAGCTCGGACGGCAGGGCGGAATCATCCACAAGGGGGCGGCGGCGGATCAACTGGGTCATGGCATCACACTGGCAACGGAGCAGGCGCCAGACCTTAGCCCGAAGCCAGACCGGGTGCAACCTTGCCTTGGCGCGCCAGGGCGGCAATCATGGCGTTTTGTCTGTCACCCGTATTCCCCAAGGAGTCCCCATGACCCCAGACTGGCGCCAAGCCATCGCCGACTATATCCGCGAACAAGCCCGCCCGGCGGACAAGTACAGCCACCAGCCCCGCCTCTACGCCCTGGCCTGCCGCCTGGGCACGGGAGTGAACTATGACGACGAGGTGCTCTACGCCGCCTGCTGGCTGCACGATCTGGGGGTGTTTATCGGCCACAGACCCGAGGATCCCGCCCAGCTGGCCCGCTGGGACAACCTGGCCTACGCCCTGGATAAGGTGCCGGGACTGCTGACCGGCTGGGGCTTCCCGGCGGCCAAGATCCCCGCCGTGCTGGAGGCCATCGCCCAGCACATGCCGGCCTCGCGGCCTGAGGTGCCCGCCGCCGTGCTGCTGCATGATGCGGATCTGCTGGAGCAGCTGGGGGCCGTGGGCCTGCTGCGCGCCATCGCCAAGGTGGGCCGGGATACCCGCTACGCCACCTTTGCCGATCTGCTGCCGGTGCTGACCCAGGCCCAGACGCTGCCCGAGCAGCTGATCCTGCCCCAGGCCCAGGCCGAGGCGGCGCCGCGCCTGGCGCTAGTGACTCAGTTTCTGCGCCAGCTCGAAGACGAGGCGAGAGGCGTGCTGTGACTCAGGCCCGGGGGTGGTGCTGGGCATGCAGGGCGCTTAACCGCTCCTTGGCCACATGGGTGTAGATCTGGGTGGTGGAGAGATCGGCGTGGCCCAGCAGCATCTGCACCACCCGCAGATCGGCGCCGTGGTTGAGCAGGTGGGTGGCGAAGGCATGGCGCAGGGTGTGGGGCGAGAGTTCCACGCCGATACCGGCCCGCTTGGCGTACAGCTTGATGCGGTGCCAGAAGGTCTGCCGGGTCATCTGCTGGGCCCGGCTGGAGGGGAACACCACGTCGCAGCTCACCGCCCCCAGCAGCAGGATGCGCCCCTCATGCAGGTACTGCTCCAGCCAGTAGAGCGCCTCCTGCCCCAGGGGCACCAGCCGCTCCTTGTTGCCCTTGCCGGTGACTCGCACCAGCCCTTGGCCACGCCCCAGATTGCTCATGGTGAGGCTCACCAGCTCGCTGACCCGCAGGCCGGTGGCGTAGAGCAGCTCCAGCATGGCCTTGTCCCGCAGCTCAAGCGGATCCGCCGGGTCGGGTTCGGCCAGCAGCGCCTCCACCTGGGCCTCGGAGAGATCCTTGGGCAGCCGCTTGGGCAGTTTGGGGCCCATCAGCAGGGCGGTGGGATCGTCCTCGCGAAACTGCTCGCGGATCAGGTGCTGGTAGAAGCGCCGCAGGGCCGAGAGCAGGCGGGCGGTGGAGCTGGCCTGGTAACCCTGATCCAGCCGCCAGGCCAGATACCCCTGCAGCTGCAGGCTGTCCAGGGTCAGCAGGGAGTGGCCCTGGCCGTCCAGCCAGGCGGCGAACTTCTCCAGATCCGTCCGATAAGAGGCCAGGGTATTGGCCGACAGGCCGCGCTCGAGCCACAGGGCATCCAGAAACTGATCGATCAAGGGCTGGGACATATCACCTCCACTCAGGCCTCCTTGTATACCACAGGCCGGCGGCTGCCGCTGCCCCTGCCTAGAGGGCTCTGTTACACTGCACTGTCGCGTTAATGAAGGATATTCCCATGCAGATAGGTCTCTTTTACGGCTCCACCACCTGTTACACCGAGATGGTGGCGGAAAAGATCCAACATCGTCTGGGTGCGGTTCAGGTTGAATTACATAACCTTAAGACCAGCTCTATCGAGCGGATGCTGGACTACCCCATCCTCATCCTGGGCATCTCCACCTGGGACTTTGGTGAGATCCAGGAGGACTGGTTGGCCAGCTGGGATGCCATCGACTCGGTCGACTTATCCGGCAAGGTGGTGGCCCTGTTTGGCCTGGGGGATCAGCAAGGCTATGGCGAGTGGTTTCTGGATGCCATGGGGCTGCTGCATGACAAGCTGGTGGCCAAGGGCTGCCAGATGGTCGGTTACTGGCCCAACGAAGGTTATGAATTCGAGGCCTCCAAGGCCCTGGTGGACGAAGGACGCCTGTTCGTCGGCCTGGCACTGGACGAGACCAATCAGTACGCCCTCACCGACGACCGGCTGGATGCCTGGCTACCCCAGGTACTGGAGGACGCGGTCGCCTTGCTGTAATCCTCACCGGATAGCATCATAGGACTATATTTTCATTCGACACCCTTATAAAAGGACAGACACCATGCCCTCCCCCACCCTGTCACGCTCCCTGCTCGCCCTGGCCCTGTTGCCGGTCATTGGTCAGGCAGAAGTACTGGGCATCCCCAAGGAAGATGGCTTCAGCGGCTTCGTATTCGCCGGTGCCGCCTATAACAATGTGGACTCCAATATCCTGGTGGGGCCAAGCAAGAATGACAGCCGCCGCATCGGCAGCCTCAGCGACATGGCCAGCAGTGATGGCACGGATCTGAGCCTCAACTTCGACCTGCGCTACACCTTCGCCGACGCCCGCACCCAGATCTACTTGGGGAACCTGATCCAGGATGCCATGCGCCTGGACTTCAGCCAGCAGCTGGGGGTCCGGCATGAGTTTGGCGACCAGGGCATCGGCTCCCTCGCCTATGTCTTCAGCGGCATTCCCACCAAGGTGTGGCAGGATCCGTACCGTACCGGCAGCGACCGCAGCACCACGGATCGCACCTCCCGCGGTGTACGCCTGGGCTGGGATGGCATCGCCGGCTCGGCCTTCGACGCCAGCTACACCTACCGTAAGATCGAATTGGATGACGAACGCAGTGGCCAGAGCATCAGCAGCCTCAGTCCTGCCGAGCGGGCCAGCCTGAATCGCAACGGCAGCAGCCAGGCGGTGGATCTGGCCTATAACTGGCTGCTGAGCCCCGGCCGGGTGCTGCGTCCCAGCCTGACCTACAGCGTCAAGGATGCCGACGGTGATGCCATGGATTACAGCCGGCTGACCGGCCAGCTCTCCTATAGTGTGCGGACTCCGCAGTACAGCCTGATCAGCAACCTGTTCGCCGGCACCCTGCGCTATGACGAGGCCAATCCCGTCTTTGACCGCAAGGCCGATGCCACTGAGTACGGCCTCAACGTCAACTTCATCTGGCATCGTCTGGCCGGCATCGACAAGCTCAATGGCACCCTCATGGCCACCTACGGCAAATCCGACGCCGACGTGCACTTCTTCGATAGCGAGTTGAGCCAACTCAGCGCCGGCGTGCTGTACAACTTCTGATAGCTCCAAACAAACAAAAAGCCCTGCCGATTGGCAGGGCTTTTTTTTATGGCGCCGTCGGGATTAGGCGGCGCTGCTCACCACGCCGCGGCGAGGCAGCGCCAGGCACAGGATGGTCACCAGGCTGGTGGGCAGCAGCCAGGCCAGCCCCAGATCGAACAGCGGCAGGAAGTCGAAGGCCGACAGATCCACCCCGGCAGTCTTCAGACCATCCAGGGCGCCGAACAGCAGGGCCACGGCGATGATGACCCGCAGGCTGTGGCGGGGATGGGCGAAGCCGCCTTGCAGCAGGGTCGCCAGCACCAGGGCCACCGCCACCGGGTAGATGCCCACCAGCACGGGGATGGAGAGGCTGATCAGGGTGGAGAGACCCACGTTGGCCACCAGGGCACACAGGGCACCCATCACCAGCGCCAGGTTGCGGTAGGAGCAGCGCGGCCACAGGTTGCTGAAGAAGTCGGCACAGGCGGAGATGAGACCCACGGCGGTGGTGAGACAGGCCAGGGAGACGATGGCCGCCAGGATCAGCTGGCCCGTGCTACCAAAGAGGGCCTGCACATAGGTGGAGACGATGACGCCACCGTTCTCAGGAGACGCCAGCAGGCCGCCGGCGGTGCCCCCCAGCTTGAACAGGGCCATGTACACCAGGGCCAGGCCGGTGGCGGCAATCACGCCGGCCCGCACCAGATACCGGGTCTGCAACTTACTGTCGCTGATGCCCTTCTCCTTCAACACATCGATGATCAGCATGCCGAACATCAGGGCACCAAAGGTGTCCATGGTGTTGTAGCCTTCCATCAACCCCTTGATGCCGGGGTGGCTGACGTATTCGCCGGCGGCCTGGGGCACGCTGCCCTGGGGCGCCACCAGGATGGCGATGGCCAGCACGGCCAGCAGGAGCACCAGCAAGGGGGTGATCAGCTTGCCGATGGCATCCAGCAGACGGCCTGGCTTCAGGGAGAGGTAGGTGGCCAGGCCAAAGTAGCCCAGGCTAAACAGCGCCAGGCTGGTCTGGCTGGCGGATCCCCCCAGGAAGGGCTTGAAGCCCATCTCGTAGGCCACGAGACCCGTGCGGGGGGTGGCGAACGCCGGACCAATGATGAGGTAGACAGCCACCGCCATGGCCACGCCCATGCCGGCCGGCAGGTGACGGGTCATGGTCAGCAGACCGCCGCCGGCCTTGGCCACGGCGATGATGGTGGCCAGCGGCAGGCCCACGGCGGTCACCAGGAAGCCCAGCATGGCCAGGGTCAGGTGCTCGCCGGCCATGAAACCGGCCATGGGCGGAAATATGATGTTGCCTGCCCCCAGAAAGAAGGCAAAGGTCATGAAGCCCAGGCCGACCAGATCGGCTGCGGTCATGGATTTGTTCACGGATCACTCCAAAACTGACGTTAAAACAGACACCTATGGGAGGAAAGACAGGGCTTTCCCCTCGGGCAGGCGCAGCTCAAAGAGTCACCATCCGTGGAATATTCTTCTAATAGTGAGCGGGCACCGGATTGGTGCAGCAGAATAAAGCAATGGTCAACGAGATCAAGGCGAAATTTACAGCTTAAGATAAAAGGCCGAGGTCATATTGGCATATATTTCGCTATAACCACCACCACCAGACAATATAACCATATCATTTGTACTGATAGCCAATTCCTCTCTAGATAACCGCAATAAAACACGATTAACCGCTTTAGATTCCTTTGGCGATATATTCCATCGGCAATTGGGATAGAAGCCCATCTGCCTGGCACCAGCCAGCAGAGATGGCTCCCAGTCCTTGGGCAACACCAAGGCCAACTGGCCGTCGGGGGTCAACAGGCGGTCCACCGCGCTCAGCAGCTCGGCATAGCTCAGGGTATGGGTGTGGCGGGCCTGGGCCCGGGCGCCATCGCTGGCCACCTGGCCCACCGGGAAATAAGGCGGGTTGCAGACGATGAGATCAAAGGGCGCTGCGTCATAGGTCTGGATCGCGCCCTGATGCACCCGGATGCGGGATGCCCAGGGGGAGTCCAGCACATTCTGAGCCGCCTGGGCCGCCGCCGCCGGATCCAGTTCCACCGCCTCGATCTGCACATCGGGCGGGGTGCGTTGCGCCAGCATCAGGGCCAGCAGACCGGTGCCGGTGCCGATATCCAGGATACGCCGCACCCCGTCCACCGGCGTCCAGGCCCCCAGCAGCACCCCGTCCGTGCTCACCTTCATGCCGCAGCGATCCTGGCGGATATGAAACTGTTTGAAGCGAAAATCCCGTCCGGCCATGGCCCCTCCTGCAACAGGTGGCGGATTTTATCATGGCCCTGGCCTATAATGTGCGGCCAACCCTAGCCTACAGAGAAAGCCTGCATGTCCTTTGACACCTTCGACCTGGATCCCGCCCTGCTGCGCGCCGTTGCCGAGCTGGGCTACACGCGGCCCACCACCATACAGCAGCAGGTGATCCCGGAAGCCATGGACGGGCGGGACATTCTGGCCTCGGCCCCCACCGGCACCGGCAAGACCGCCGCCTTCCTGCTGCCGGCCCTGCAGCACCTGCTGGACTATCCGCGCCGTAAACCCGGCCCGGCCCGGGTGCTGATCCTCACCCCCACCCGCGAGCTGGCGCAACAGGTGGCCCAACAGGCCAAGGATCTGGCCCGCCACACCCATCTGCACACCGAGACCATCATAGGTGGCATCAGCTTCGAGGATCAGGAGGTGGCGCTGGGCAACGAGGTGGACGTCATAGTCGCGACCCCGGGCCGCCTGCTGCAATACATAGAAGAAGAGAGCTTCGACAGCCGGGAGATCGAGATCCTGATCCTGGACGAGGCCGACCGCATGCTGGACATGGGCTTCATCGGTGAGGTGGATCGCATCGCCGGCGAAGCCCGCTGGCGCAAGCAGACCATGCTGTTCTCCGCCACCCTGGAGGGCGCCGGCCTGGTCAAGTTCGCCAACGAGCTGCTGAAGAACCCGGCGGAGCTGCACGCCGAGCCGCCCCGCAGCGAGCGGCGCAAGATCCACCAGTACCTCTATCAGGCCGACAGCCTGGAGCACAAGTTCGCCCTGCTGACCCACCTGCTGCGGGAGGAAGAGGTCAAGCGCAGCATCGTCTTCGTCAAGACCCGGGAGCGGCTGGCGGAGCTGTCGGCCCAGCTGCAGGGCGTCGGCATCCGCTGTGCCTGGATCCGCGGCGAGATGGAGCAGGCCAAGCGGCAGGAGGCCATCCGCCGCTTCAAGGATGAGGAGGTGCATATCCTGCTGGCCACCGACGTGGCGGCCCGGGGCATCGACCTGCCTGACGTGAGCCACGTGTTCAACTACGATCTGCCCCGCACCGCCGATGTCTATGTGCACCGCATCGGCCGCACCGGCCGGGCCGGCAAGCGCGGCACCGCCATCAGCCTGGTGGAGGCCCATGATGTGCCCATGTTGACCCGCATCGTGCGCTACACGGGCGAAGAGCCCAAGCGCCGGGTGGTGGACAGCCTGCGGCCCCAGCACAAGTTCGCCGCCCCCGTGGCCAAGAAGAAGAGCGTCAAGGCCAAGGAAAAAGAGAAAGAGAAGCTGGAAGAACCGCGCAAGAAGGTGCGCCTGCGGGATCAGAAGAACAAGGGCAAGCCGGACTGGGCCGCCAAGAAGGCCAAGAAGGCCGGCGGTACTCCGGCCGCCTGATAGGAAGAAAGCAGGCCGGCGGTACTCCGGCCGCCTGATCAGAAGAAAGAAGTCCGGCGGTACACCGGCCGCCTGATCCGGCCATCCCCCAAAAAAACCAGACCCGGCCTAGGCCGGGTCTGGTGTTTTTAGCGCTGGATAAATGCCTTAGCGTTCTGGCCGCCGGAACACCGGCTTGTCCGGGGTGGAAACTTCCGGCGCGTAGGCGTACTCCTCCAGATCGAAGTCCAGCAGATCGGCCGGATCCGTCAGCCGATGCTGAATGATGTAGCGCGCCATCAGGCCCCGCGCCTTCTTGGCGTAGAAGCTGATGATCTTGTACTGACCGTTCTTCTGGTCCTGGAATACCGGGCTGATGATGCGGCCCTGCACCGCCTTGGGCTGCACCGCCTTGAAGTATTCGTTGGAGGCCAGATTCACCACCAGATCGTCCCCCTGGGCGGCGAGATCTTCGTTGATCAGGGCCGTGATGCGGTTGCCCCAGAAGGCATAGAGATCGGCACCGCCCTCATTGGCCAGCTTGGTGCCCATCTCCAGCCGATAGGCCTGCATCCGATCCAGCGGCCGCAACAACCCATACAGACCGGAGAGCATCCGCAGGTGATCCTGGGCGAACGCCAGATCCGCGTCGCTCAGGGTCTCGGCCTGCAGACCGGTATAGACATCCCCCTTGAAGGCAAACAGCGCCGGCCGGCTGTTGTCCGCCGTGCACTCGGGTTGCCACTGGGCAAAACGCGCCACGTTGAGGCCGGCCAGCTTGTCGCTGAGGCTCATCAGGGAGGCCAGCTGGGGAGCGCTCAGCTGACGGCAAACCTCGATAAGCCGTGCCGAATCGTCCAGCATACGCGGCAGTGTGTATTGGTCTGTGGCGAGGGGCGATTCGTAATCCAGAGTCTTGGCCGGGGAAAGCAGCATCAGCATGGGGCTTGGGCTCCTGTTGCAACAAGGGCCCTTGCGGGCCCCTGGGTTAATCGACGGTCACATTGTCCAAGGTGCCGGCACTCATGTTGTTGCCACCGGCGAGCTTGATCATCAGGCGCACCTCGTTGGCCGAGTCGGCAAAGGCCAGGGCCTCGTTGTAACCGATAAGTCCCTGACGATACAGCTCGAACAGCGACTGGTCAAAGGTCATCATGCCCTGCTCGTTGGAGCGGGCCATGACCTCCTTGAGACGATGCAGTTCGCCCTTGCGCACTATGTCGCTGACCAGTGGCGTATTGGCGAGAATTTCGAACACCGCCCGCCGCCCCTGACCATCCCGGGTGGGGATCAGTTGCTGGGCTATGATGCCCTTGAGGTTCAAGGAGAGATCGAACAGCAGCTGGCGGTGCTTGTCCTCGGGGATCAGGTGCAGGATCCGCTCCAGCGCCTGGTTGGCGTTGTTGGCGTGCAAGGTGGCCATACACAGGTGCCCGGTTTCGGCGAAGGAGATGGCAAACTCCATGGTCTCCTTGGAGCGGATTTCACCGATGAGGATGACATCCGGCGCCTGCCGCAACGAGGACTTGAGGGCCGCATCGAAGGACTCGGTATCCGCCCCCACCTCCCGCTGGGTGATGAGGCAGCGCTCATGCTGGTGCACGAATTCCACCGGGTCTTCCACCGTCAGGATGTGGCCGTCGCTGTTGTGGTTGCGATAGCCGATCATGGCCGCCTGGGTGGTGGACTTACCGGCCCCGGTGGCACCGACAAACAGCAGCAGGCCCCGCTTGGCCATCACCAACTCCTTGAGCACCGCCGGCAGGTAGAGCTCCTCCATGGTGGGGATGCGGGTCTCGATGCGGCGGAACACCATGCCCGGCATCTCCTGCTGCCAGAAGCAGCTGACCCGGAAACGGCCCAGTTGGGGCCGCTGCAGGGCGTAGTTGGCCTCCTTGGTCTGACAGAAGCGCTCCAGCTGCTCCTGACTCATGGCCTCCTTGAGCAGGGTGACTATGTCATCCGCCTCCAGGTTGGTCTTGTCGATGGGGGTCAGCACCCCGTTGATCTTGAGACAGGGGGGCTTGCCGACGGTGACAAACAGGTCAGAGCCGTGACGATCCACCAACTGGCCCAGCAGACTATCCAGTGTCATGAGTGCTCCTTAGATGCTGTTGGGATCCACGGCCTTGGCCTTGGCATCCGCCACGTTGACGATACCCCGCGCCACCAGCTGCTTGAGGCACTGATCCATGGTCTGCATGCCGTGCATCATCCCGGTCTGGATGACGGAGTACATCTGGGCAATCTTGTCTTCGCGGATCAGGTTTCGGATGGCGGGGATGCCAATCATGATCTCGTGAGCCGCCACCCGGCCGCCGCCGGTCTTCTTCAGCAGGGTCTGGGAGATGACCGCCCGCAGGGATTCGGACAACATGGAGCGCACCATGTCCTTCTCGGCGCCGGGGAACACGTCGATGATACGGTCTATGGTCTTGGCCGCCGAGCTGGTGTGCAGGGTGCCGAACACCAGGTGACCGGTTTCCGCCGCCGTGAGGGCCAGACGTATGGTTTCCAGATCCCGCATTTCCCCCACCAGTATGATGTCCGGGTCTTCCCGCAGGGCCGAGCGCAGGGCGGCGCTGAAACCCAGGGTATCCCGGTGCACTTCCCGCTGGTTGACCAGGCACAGCTTGTTCTCGTGCACGAATTCGATGGGGTCCTCAATGGTGAGGATATGGTGATGGAAGCCTTCGTTGATGTAGTTGATCATGCCGGCCAAGGTGGTGGACTTACCGGAGCCGGTGGGCCCGGTCACCAGCACCAGTCCCCGGGGGTATTCGCAGATCTTGCGAAAGATCTCCGGCGCGTTGAGGTCTTCCAAGGTCAGCACCTTGCTGGGGATGGTCCGGAACACCGCCGCCACCCCACGGCTCTGGTGAAAGGCGTTCACCCGGAAACGGGCCAGGTTGGGCACCTCGAAGGAGAAGTCCACCTCCAGGTTCTCTTCCAGCTCCTTGCGCTGGTGGTCATTCATGATGTCGTACACCAATGTGTGCACCTGACGGTGCTCCAGCGGCGGCAGGTTGATCTTGCGGACATCGCCATCCACCCGGATCATGGGAGGCACGCCGGCGGAGAGGTGTAGATCCGAGGCTTTATGCTTTACACTAAAGGCCAGTAATTCTGTGATATCCATGTGAAACCCATTCCTTCATCAACAACTTACGACGCTATGAATTCGATTTCCCAGCAACTGCAGACGGTTCAGGCCCGCATCCGCCAGGCGGCTCGGCAGGCCGATCGCCCCGAGTCGGCGGTGGCACTGCTGGCGGTAAGTAAAACCAAGCCGCTGACCGCCATCATGGAAGCCTACCAGGCGGGGCAGCGGCAATTTGGTGAAAACTATGTGCAAGAAGCGGTGCAAAAGGTGCAGGAACTGCGCCAGATCCCCGGCTTCGAGCAGATCGAATGGCACTTCATCGGCCCGCTGCAATCCAACAAGACCCGCCTGGTGGCGGAGCATTTTGCCTGGGTGCAGAGCGTGGAACGCCTCAAGATTGCCCAACGGCTCAACGAGCAGCGCCCCCATCACATGGGGCCGCTGAACGTCTGCCTGCAGGTGAATATTAGCGGAGAAAGCAACAAATCCGGTACGACCGAAGCCGAAGTTTTTGAACTGGCTGCAGAAGTCAGTCGGCTCCCCATGCTGCGGCTGCGCGGACTGATGGGCATACCGGAAGACACAGAGGATCAGGCCAGACTGCAGATGCAGTTTGCCGCCCTGGCCCGGCTGTTTACCCAGCTACAGGCCGATTATCCCTCCATGGACACCCTGTCCATGGGCATGACCAACGATCTGGAGACGGCCATCGCCTGCGGCAGCACGCTCGTGCGCGTCGGCACCGCCCTCTTCGGAGCCAGAGACTACAAGCAGGACTAAATGGAACAACGTCATATCGCCTTTCTCGGCGCCGGCAACATGGCGCGCAGTCTCATCGCCGGCCTGCGGGCGGCTCAGTTTCCCGGATCCCTGATCCACGCCACGGATCCGGATGCCCAGAAGCTAGCCCAACTGGCCGGGGAGTTCGGCATCCAGGTCACCACGGACAATACCGCCGCGGCCCGCGCCGCCCAGGTCATCGTCCTGGCGGTCAAGCCGCAATACATGGCCCAGATGCTGGAACAGCTCACCGCCGAGCTGGGCAGCCTGGAAGATCGTCTGGTGGTCTCCATCGCCGCCGGCATCAAGGTGGCGCGCCTGAGCCAGCTGCTCGGCGGCCACCGCAAGATAGTGCGCTGCATGCCCAACACCCCGGCCCTCATCGGCCTGGGCATGACGGGCCTGTACGCCCCGGGCGAGGTGAGCGATAGCGATCGCGCCTTCGCCGAGGCCATGCTGCAGGCGGTGGGCAAGACCGTCTGGGTACCGAGCGAAGCGGACATCAATGCCGTGATCGCCGCCTCCGGCTCGGCACCGGCCTATTTCTTCCTGTTCATGCAGCACATGGCCGAAGAAGCGGTTCGCCTGGGCTTTAGCGAGGCCGATGCCCGCCTGCTGGTGCAGCAGACCGCCCTGGGCGCCGCCCAGATGGTCATCGACAATCCGGCCACCAGCCTGGTCACCCTACGGGAGCAGGTCACCTCCAAGGGCGGTACCACCGCCGAAGCGGTGCGCACCTTTGAGGAAGGCAAGCTGGACGAGCTGGTGAGCCGTGCCATGCAGGCGGCCATAGTGCGGGCCGAAGAGATGGAACAACTGTTCTAAGGATCCCCATGCAGAGCCTTTATTTTATTCTCGATACCCTGTTCAACCTCTACCTGATGGTGGTGATACTGCGCATCTGGTTGCAGTGGGCCCGTGCCGACTTCTACAACCCCCTGAGCCAGTTCGTGGTGCGCTGCACCCATCCCATCCTGGGCCCCTTGCGCCGCCTCATTCCCAGCCTGGGCGGACTGGATTTGGCCGCCGTGCTGCTGGCCTATGCCGTGGCCCTGGGCAAATACCTGCTGTTCCTGGCATTGGGCATGATCCACGGTCAATGGCTGGGTCTGTTGCTGGTGAGCCTGCTGCTGGTGCTCAAACAGGCCGGCTCCCTGCTGTTCTGGCTGCTGGTGGCCCGGGCCATTCTCAGCTGGGTCAGCCAGGGCCGCAGCCCGTTCGAGCTGGTACTGTATCAGCTCACCGAGCCCCTGCTGTCCCCCATCCGCAGGGTGATCCCTGCCATCGGCGGTCTGGATCTGTCGGTGCTGGTGCTGTTTATCGCCCTGCAGGCGCTGAACTACCTGTTCCTGGATCTGTTCCCCAGCCTCTGGAGCATGCTCTGATGAGCGCCGTGCGCTGGGAGGGAGAGCAGCTGCTGCTGGCGCTGCTCATCCAGCCCAAGGCCAGCCGGGATCAGTTCCAGGGGCTGCACGGCGACGAACTCAAGCTGGCCATCACGGCACCGCCGGTGGATGGCCAGGCCAACGCCCATCTCATCAAGTTTTTGGCCAAGCAGTTCAAGGTGGCCAAGGGCCAGGTCAGTCTGCTCAAGGGCGAGCTAGGCCGCCATAAGCTGCTGGCCATAGACACACCACGGCAGATCCCCGAGCCGATAGCCCAACTGCTCAACTAAACCTGTCACTTATGCCAGTTACCCTCTCCGCCGGTTTTCCTGATACACCCTACTGTGTGGATTAGGAAAAACCGGGAGAGTGACATGGTTGAGCCACTGATCTGGCTGATAGACGACAGCCGGCTCCACCGCAGCCTGTTTCGACAGCAACTGTCGGAGCAGGGCATCGGCACTCAGCGACTCATGTGCTTCGAACACCCCAAACACTTGCTGGAGCAGCCAGGTTGGGATGAGGTTGCGCTCATCATCTGGCGAGATGATCAGCCTGATGGCACTCTTGGCCGCCGCCTGTTTCAAGAACTGGCCCACAGCCAACGGTTGCCCCCCTTTACCCTGTTGCTGCAGCTGGAAGCCCATCCACACTCAAAAGTGCTGCCGGCAGAACGGCCTCCGTTAAGCCTGCCGTTCTCGCTGTCCCTTCCGTTATCGCAGGACTCCCTGGCTAGACGCCTGGAGAGCCTGGTTCACCTGCTAGAGCAACAAGCCCAACTCAGACAAAGCTACCGGGATGGCCAGTATGCCACCCTGTGTGGTCAGTGCGAGGATCTGATGCTCCAACTGGAGCAGGACGCTGACGTCCTGGAGCCCCTCAAGGGAGAAGTCATGCTGCGAGGGGGGATGCTGAGCGAAGCCGCGCAGTACTTCAGTCTGTGCATCATGGAGCAAGGCGAGGGGTGGGCCAAGGCCGGTCTGCTCATCAGCCTGCTGTGGCAAGGCAAGCTAGAGGCGGCCCGACGCTTTTGCGCCCAGCAGAAGCACCCACAGACGGAAGAAAACCGCCGCCTGCAGCTGTTGGTTGATCTGGTCAGACAGGAGTTGCTGGATGCCCAGCAAACACTGCAGGCGCTGCAGCAACAGGATACCGACAGTCTCGACTATCCCCTGATCGGCCAACAACTACGCCTGATACTGAGCCAGCCCCCCGACCTGGCGCTCACCACGCCCTATCGGCTGTTGAGCCCGCTCAATACCGATTTCCAGTTGAGACTGTGGCAACTGGCCAGCATCGGCCAGAACTGGCAAGGATTACCCTCGGCCGCCGCCCGCCGCAACCTGCTGAACCAGTGGCGGCAGCTGGCCAGCCGCCTCGGCCCCTCCCACTGCCCGCTGAGCCAGCAACTGGCTCTAGCGCAGCAAGCCTGCTACCAGTTGGATTATCGCTTGGCCCGCGAGCGGCTTGAACCGCTGAGGATGGATGAGGAACAGCCGGCCACCAGCCTGCTGTTTGGTGCCTCGGTAGCAGAGCTGGTCGGGCTCACCAGGCTGGCGGATCACTACCTTAATTCCCTGACACACCAACTCCTCCACCAGCGCAATGCCCACCAAGACATCTTGGAATACCAGCTCACAACCCTGCTGTTGCAGCAGGCCCGCCACTGCTTGTCCAATCGAAAAATTCTCCAGCAAACCCTACGTCAAAGCCGCCAGCATGCCATTGCAGGGCATGACTTCTTTCATGCCCTGCAGCTATCCACTCAGCTGGTGCGGGACTTTGGCGCCCAGCCCCAGGACAGCCTGATCGCACTGGAGCTCCTGACTCGAGTCTGGCCCAGCAAGCCAGTCAGCAACCAGTTCAACCGGCTGCTGGGCAACTTGCTGAAAATTTTAGACAACTGTCCCGACATGACCCTGCAGCAGCAACGGCGTTTCAATCTCATCAGAGCCCGCGCCATGCAACAACGACAGCACCAGATGGCGCTGCGCCAGCAACAGGCCTCCACCTAGTTGGGGCTTGAGAGGTCCATCGACGCCCGTAGGCCTTAGCTCAGGGGAAAGAAATTCGCCCTGTCATATCTAGCAGGCCTCCCTGGCTGGGCGGCCGCAACGCTTCTGGTGCACCATAAATAGAGAACCCACCTTTTGGAGCCCCTCATGGAGCAGCCGCTCGTTTGGCTGATTGCCGACAATCCCAGCCTGACCCACCAGGTGGAGCTGAGCCTAGGCAGATTGGGAATGGGGGTCCACCTGCAATGCTTCAGCCAAGCCAGCCTGCTGCTGAGCCAGCCTGAGTGGTCATCGCTGGCCATGCTGATCTGCCAGGGCAGTACCGGCGAGCAACTGCTGCAGGAGCTCAAGGCCAGTCGGATGCTGCCCCCCTTCACCCTGCTGGTGCTGCTGGATGCCCCCGCCGGCACCCAGGCCATGGTGGGCCAGATGGATCTCAATCTGACGGTACGCCTGGCGACCACCACCAGCACGGATGCGCTCGTTGACCGGCTTGGCAATCTCATCTGCTGGCTGCGGCAACAAGGCGCCTTACGCCGCGCCTATGCCGAAGGCAACCCCGCCGCCGCCTGCGGTCTGTGTGAGGATCTGATGTTCCTGCTGCCCAAGGAGACCCGGGAGCTGGAGCGGCTCAAGGGCTGCCTGTTGCTGCAGACGGATCGTCTCGCCGAGGCCGCCCAGTTCTATGGCCTCTGCTTGATGGAGCAGGCAGAGGTGTGGGCCAAGACCGGCCTCATCACCACACTCCTCTGGCAGGACAAGCCTGAAGCTGCCGCCCGTCTGCTGGCCCAACAGCAGCATCTGCCGCCACAAGCGCGGCTCGCCTTGCAGCTGTTGGTCAGTCTGTGCGGCCGTAACCTGCTGCAAGCCAGCCAGAACATGCTCGGGCTGCAACAGCTGGAGCCCCAGCAGGCTCGCTGGCAGACAGTCTCGCGCCAGCTGGCCCTGCTGCAAAACCAACCCATGCCAGCCGACGGCCCGCCCCCGTATCGCCAGTTGGTCGCCCTGAACCTGGAACATGAGTTCCGCCAATGGCAGCTGGCCAGCATGGCCCAGAACTGGCTGGGAATGCCCGCCACCCCAGTCCGTCGCCAGCTGCTCAATCACTGGCGGCAACTGGCCGCTGCCCTGGGACCGGCCCACTGCAGACACGCCCGCTTTCTGGCTCAGGCCCAGCAAGCCTGTTACCGGCAGGACTACCAACTGGCACGGGATCTGGTGGAACCCCTGGTGATTGATGAGGCCCTGCCCGCCACCACCTTGCTGTTCGGTGCCTCGGTGGCGGAACTCAGCGGCCTCACCGATCGGGGAGACTATTATCTCAACGCCCTGGAACGACAGCTGGAGCTGGCCCGGCAGCGACGGGAGGATGTGCTGCAGACCCGACTCCATGGGCTGTTACTGGAACAGTTCCGCGCTTGGCGGCTGATGCGCCAGCAGACCCTGCTCGACCTGCGGGAGGCCCGCCAGCAGGCCATAGAGCAACGGGACTTCCTGCATGCCTTACAGCTGGCCAACCAGTTGTTGCGGGGCTTCGGTGCCCAAACCAAAGACACCCTCATCGCCCTGGAGCTGCTGACCCTGGTGTGGCCCAGCCGGCCACACTACCACCCGTTCAAGCAGCTGCTGGCCCAACTGCTGCGTATCCTGGGGGCCGCCAGCGATCTCAGTCCCCAGCAGCGGCAACGCTACAGCATCAGCAAAGCCCGCGCCCTGCATCAGCTGAGCCAACAGATGACATTACGCCGACAAAAAGCCTCGGCCTGAGGCTGGATCTAGGCTGGCCCCTGCCTCGCCCTGCCGCTATCATGGCGGCCATCCAAATGAGGGAGAGGAAGCGATGTCACAACTGGTGCTGGCAACCGGCAATAAGAAGAAGGTCGAAGAGCTCAATGCCCTGCTGGGCGACCTGGGATATGCGGTGCTGCCACAGAGTCAATTTCAGGTGGAGAGCGTCCCCGAGACCGGCACCACCTTCGTGGAAAATGCCATCATCAAGGCCCGGCACGCGGCGCGGGTGACCGGCCTGCCTGCCATTGCCGATGATTCCGGTCTGGAAGTCGACGCCCTGTTGGGCCGCCCGGGCGTCTACTCCGCCCGCTACGCGGGCGACGAGGCCTCGGATCAGGATAATCTGGAAAAGCTGCTGGAAGATCTCGAAGGGGTACCCCTGGTGCTGCGCAGCGCCCGCTACTGGTGTGTACTGGTTTACATGCGCCATGCCGACGATCCCACCCCCCTCATCTGTCAGGCCAGCTGGGAAGGCATCATCGGCCTGGAAGCCATCGGCGAGAACGGCTTTGGCTATGACCCCATCTTCTTCGTTCCCGAGTCCGGCTGCACCGCCGCCGAGCTGGATCCGGCCGAAAAGAACCGGCTGAGCCACCGAGGCCAGGCCCTGCAACAGCTGCTGAACAAGCTGAACGAGCCGGATTGATGCTGAGCCTGCCGCCCCTGTCGCTGTACGTGCATATCCCCTGGTGCGTACAGAAGTGCCCCTACTGCGACTTCAACTCCCATGCCTTGCGCCAGGGGCTGCCGGAGACCGAATACGTCGCGGCCCTGTTGCGGGATCTGGAGGCTGACCTCCCGCTGGTACAAGGCAGAGCCCTTGCCAGCATCTTCATCGGCGGTGGTACTCCCAGTCTGTTCAGCCCGGCCAGCGTGGCTCAGCTGCTGGCGGGAATACGCCAGCGTATCCCCTTTGCACCAGACATAGAGATCACCCTGGAGGCCAATCCCGGCACAGTGGAGGCCGGCCGGTTCCCCGGCTATGTGGCCGCCGGCGTCAACCGGATCAGCATAGGGGTACAGAGCTTCGCGCCCGAACAGCTGCAGCGTCTGGGACGGATCCACGGTCCGGACGAGGCCATCGCCGCCGCCCACCAGGCCGCCCAGGCGGGGTTGCGCAGTTTCAACCTGGATCTGATGCATGGCCTGCCACAGCAGGACGTCGCCGCGGCGCTGGCCGATCTACGACAGGCCATCGCCCTGGCTCCGCCCCACCTGTCCTGGTACCAGCTCACCATAGAGCCCAACACCGCCTTCGGCTCCAAGCCGCCGGTGTTGCCGGAGGATGAGCTGCTGTGGGAGATCCAGGAACAGGGTCATGCGCTACTGCTGGCCGCCGGCTATCGCCAGTACGAGATCTCCGCCTACGCCAAACCCGGCTTCGAGTGCCGGCATAACCTCAACTACTGGCGCTTTGGCGACTACCTGGGGATTGGCTGCGGGGCCCACGGCAAGATCAGCCTGCCGGAGCAAGACGTCATCTGCCGTACCGTCAAGGTCAAGCATCCCAAGGGGTACCTGGAGCCCGGCCGTGCGGCACTGGATCAACGCTGGGAGGTGAGTCATGACGAGCGGCCGTTCGAGTACTTCATGAATCGCTTTCGCTTGTTTGAGCCGGTCCCCAAGGCCGAATTCGCCGCCCGTACCGCCCTGGCCGCCGACTCGGTGACAACACGGCTGGCCGATGGTTTAAGGCTGGCACTGCTCAACGAAACCCCCAGCCACTGGCAGGTGACCGAGCTGGGACATCGCTACCTTAACCGCTTGCTGGCGGGTCTGATGGACGACTAGTCCACCGCCAGGGCCGCCAGCAGGAACTCCTTGAACGCCTGCACCCGGCCTGGCGCCCGCAAGCCGCTTTGGGTAATGAGATACAACTCGGCGGCCGGTGCCTGCCAGGCCGTCAGCACAGGCTGTAATTGGCCCCGACTCACGGCCTGCGCCGCCACCAGGGACGGCATGAATCCCAGACCGCCTCCGCACAGCGCCAAGCGCAAGACGCTGGCATAATCCAGGGTCTGCAGTCGTGGCCAGAAGGTGAGTTGCTCTTCCATTGCCCCCTGACGCAGGCGCACTCGACACCCCTGACTGCCCTGCCCTGCCAGGATCAGGGCATGGCCGTGCAGATCCTCCGGGCACTGTGGGGCCGGCGCCTGAGCCAGATAGTCAGGAGCGGCGAACCAACCCATGGTCAAGGGAGTTAGGGCCCGCGCACTGTAACCCATGTCCGGCAAGCCGCCCTCGGTGGCCCGCAGCGCCACATCGATCTGATGACTGGCCAGATCCAGCCGCTGATCGCTCAGCAGCAACTCCACCCGGATCTGCGGATACTGGCGGGCAAAGTCCACTATGATGGGCGGCAGCCACTCCTGGCCCAAATCCAGCGGTGCCGTGATGCGCAGCACCCCGCGCGGTTCACTGCGGGTGGCGCGCGCCAGCTCAGCCCCCTCCTCCAGCAGCAGCAGCCCCTCCCGCGCCTTGCCGTAGAACAGCTGTCCCTCGCCGGTGACGGTCACCGAACGTGGGTGCCGGGCCAGCAGGGTGAGCCCCAGGCTGCTCTCCAGCCGTCGTAGCCGCCGACTGATGCTGCCCTTGGTTTCCCCCAGCACCCGCGCCGCCGCAGACAGTGTGCCCAGCTCCACCACCCGGCAGAAGGCCCGCACATCGGTCAGTGAACCGTTCATGGTTTCCAAATCATCAACTTTGTGTGCCATTTTTACGGTCTTCCCGGAATTTATGGAAACCATATCATCTCCTCATCGGCCCCTGGGGCCAAGCAGAATGAGGAGTCATGACCATGCGCATGCCAGTGATTTTTATCGGCCACGGTAGCCCGCTCACCCTGGAACACCCGGAGCGTTTCACTCAATGGCAAGCCTGGGGACAGGCGTTGCCGCGCCCCAAGGCGCTGCTGGTGATCTCCGCCCACTGGGAGACCCGGCCCCTGATGCTGGGGGCGACGCAAACCCAGCCGCTGGTGTATGACTTCTATGGCTTCCCCGAGTCCTATTATCGCCTGCAATACCCAGCCCCCGGCGCCCCCGCCTTGGCCTCTCGGGTCAAAGCCCTGCTGACGCAACAGGGTTGGGAGTTTGGCGAACGACCGGAACGGGGCTGGGATCACGGCGTCTGGATCCCCCTGCTGGGGCTCTACCCGGAGGCGGACATACCGCTGCTGCAGATCTCCCTGCCCAGTCATGATGCCGGTCAGCTGCTGGCTCTGGGTGAGCTACTGGCGCCGCTGCGTGACGAGGGCGTCCTCATCATCGGCAGTGGCCTCATCACCCACAACCTGCGGCAGTGGACACCGGAGGGGGTGGTAGCCCCCTGGGCCCAGGCATTTGATCAATGGATCGAGGAGCGCCTGGTGGCGCGGGACTGGGACGGGCTTACTCGCTGGGCTCAGGCGCCTGGCGCCCGGGAGTCGGTGCCGACCCCGGATCACCTCTTGCCCCTGTTTGTCACCCTGGGCGCGAGCCACCCGGACGATGCCCTGAGCTTCCCGGTGAATGGCTTTGAATTTGGCTCTTTTTCCCACCGCTCGGTGCAGCTTGGCACCAGCGAAACCGGCCGCTAGGCCAAGCAATACGACCGAGAAACCACCATGGAGATATCTATCATGAACAATAAAGTTGCGATCGCTACTCTGCTGCTGCGCGTCAGCCTGGGCATCCTGTTTCTGGCCCACGGCCTGATGAAGCTCTTTGTCTTCACCCCCGCCGGCACCGTCGGCTACTTTGCCTCCCTTGGCATACCGCCGATCTTCGCCTGGTTGACCATGGCGGCGGAGGCCGGCGGCGGTCTGCTGCTGATCCTGGGGGTGCAGGTGCGCTGGGTGGCCCTGCTGCAGTTGCCGGTGATCCTGGGGGCCCTGGTGGTACACAGCGGCAATGGCTGGGTGTTCTCCAGCCCCAATGGCGGCTGGGAGTTCCCGGCACTGTGGGCGGTGCTGCAACTGGTGCTGGCCCTGCTGGGTGATGGCCCCTATGCCCTCTGGCCCAGCCTGGGCAGCAAGAAAAACGCCTGATCCCTGGCCATAAAAAAAGCCGAGCAACTTGCTCGGCTTTTTTCATTCGTAGCAGCTTATGCGCTTACTTCACCACCCGCAGGCTGGGCCGGCCGCTGGGCCGCGGTGGTTCAGGCTCATCGTCCGGCGAATCGCTCGCCGTCGCCTGAATGGTATCCTCTTCCTTGAGCCACTCCTCGTAGGCCGGCTCAGGCGGAAAGAAGGTCCCCACGCCGTTCTCACGGGCATGAATGGCCAGCACCGCCGCCATGGGAATATAGACCTGAAAGGGCACGCCGCCGAAGCGGGCGTTGAAGCTCACCGCATCCATATCCATGGTGAATGCCATCACGGCACTGGGCGAGATGTTCAGCACTATCTGCCCATCCTGCACGTACTGCATGGGCACCTTCACATGGGGTACCCGTGCATTGACCAGCAGGTGTGGCGTCATCTCGTTATCCAGCAGCCAGTCGAAAAACGCCTTGAGCAGATAAGGCCGGCTGGGTGTCATCTCTTGTGACATGGCTTAGAACCCGTTGCGTACTTCACGCTCAACATCGGTGAGGGACGCCTGGAAGGAGTCACGCTCGAACAGGCGGGTCATGTAGCCCTTGAGCTCCTTGGCCCCCTTGCCGGTCAGCTCAATGCCCAGTTGCGGCAACCGCCACAGCAAGGGTGCCATATAGCAATCCACCTGACTGAACTCCTCACTCATGAAGTAGGGATATTCGGCAAAAATGGGGGCGATGGCCAGCAGGCTCTCGCGCAGCTCCTTGCGCGCGGCTTCGGCATCGGCGCCATCGGCCAGGATGCGATCCACCTGGCTGTACCAGTCCAGCTCGATGCGGTGCATCATCAGACGGCTATTACCACGGGCCACCGGATACACAGGCATCAGGGGAGGATGGGGGAAACGCTCGTCCAGGTACTCCATGATGATGCGGGAGGTGTAGAGCACCAGATCGCGATCCACCAAGGTCGGTACCGTGTTGTAGGGGTTCAGCTCCAACAACTCCTCGGGCAGGTTGTTCACATCCACCTGCACGATATCGACACTGACCCCTTTCTCGGCCAGCACGATGCGTACCTGATGACTGAACATGTCATTGGCCCCAGAAAACAGAGTCATAATTGAACGTTTGTTGGCAGCGAAAGCCATTGACCCCTCCGATTCACAATCAAAACAAGAACAATGAAGACACCTGGCCTCCATTGGAAATTATCTACGCGCCTATCCAGGTCGTGGAGGGCAGAGCCAGTTTCGAGCCGGCCCGGCACTTACGCCGACACGTTTCGGCAGCAAAGCAGGCCAAAAAGTCTACCAGATCTTGGGCCACTTGAGCAGGCCCTGTGTGACTTTCTTCTGCACAAAGCCCATCCCCCGCGGCATTCGTCTCAGGGGCGAAAAAAAACCCGGCATTGCTGCCGGGTTTTCTCGACCAGAGTCGCAAGCGAATTAACGCTTGGAGTACTGCGGACGCTTACGCGCCTTGTGCAGACCGACCTTCTTACGTTCCACTTGACGAGCGTCACGAGTAACGAAGCCAGCCTTGCGCAGGGTGCCGCGCAGGGTCTCGTCGTATTGCATCAGAGCACGGGTGATACCGTGACGGATAGCGCCAGCTTGACCGGAGATACCACCGCCAACGACGGTGATGTACAGGTCCAGCTTCTCGCTCAGGTCGACCAGCTCCAGCGGTTGACGGACTACCATACGGGCAGTCGGACGACCGAAGTAGTCTTCCAGAGAACGCTTGTTGATCACGATGTTACCGCTACCGGGCTTGACGAACACACGAGCAGTGGAGCTTTTGCGACGGCCAGTACCGTAGTATTGATTTTCTGCCATTTGCCTAATCCCGTTTAGATATCCAGTACTTGAGGTTGTTGAGCAGCGTGGTTGTGCTCTGCACCTGCGTAAACCTTCAGCTTACGGAACATGGCACGACCCAGCGGACCCTTCGGCAGCATGCCCTTGACGGCAGCTTCGATAACCATCTCAGGCTTACGGACGATCAGCTTCTCGAAGCTGATAGACTTGATGCCACCGGGGAAACCGGAGTGAGCGTGGTACATCTTGGCAGCAGCCTTGTTACCGGTTACGGCTACCTTCTCGGCGTTGATCACGATGATGTAATCACCTGTATCAACGTGCGGAGTGTATTCCGGCTTGTGCTTACCGCGCAGACGGCTAGCAATTTCAGTAGCGAGGCGACCCAGAGTCTTGCCATCGGCGTCAACAACATACCAGTCACGCTTGACGGTTTCTGGCTTGGCAACGAAAGTTTTCATTTAGCTAAACCCATATTACCTATGAAGTAATAATCATGCATGGGGACATCCCACACACAATGAACGAAGTCCTCCCGTATCCCTTCGAATACAAGCAGGTCTCAAATGCTAGTACCGCCAGATTGGCGGCCTGTAACGTGGGCCGGGCGATTATAGGTAAAGTCGCCCAAGAAATCACCTCGAAATTTCATTGCCCATGAAATTTCTAGCCGCCCGGCCCATGCCTGTTACGCCGGATGCCCCCGGCACAGACAAGCGGCGTATTTTGACGAACAAATGCCCATGCTGGCAAGGCATTCCTGCAGGCAGCGTGCCCAACCGGGTCGACTCAACCGCCGAATGCCGTGATCCAGCCCGCTCCCTGAGGGGCTCACCGGCAAAAGCAGTACCGCCACCGGGAGCGACAAGCTATAGTGAGCCGGCTTACGTTTCACGCCAGTCAGTCATAAGGTGTTGTTATGAATGAATTCACTCTGATCCTCTCCGTTCTGGTTGCCCTGGTGGTGGGCTTCATCATTGGTCGCTTCACCTCCCGGGCAGGCGATGCCGCCAAGTTGCAGTCCGCCTACAACAAGTCCCGCAAGGAGCTGGAGCAGGTCAAACGCGACCTGGGCGACCACTTCACCGGCTCCGCGGCCCTGCTGGAACAATTGGATGAGCAATATCAACGCCTGTACCAATACATGGCCGAGCAGAACCAGAAACTGTGCGGGGAAAATGGCAGCTTCAAACATGAGCAGATTGACACCACTGGTGCTGTTGATGAATATGGAACCGATGTCCAGCCGCTTGATTATTCAGGCGAACCCTCTGGATTGCTGAGGGACCAGCAGAAAACCGGTTAGGAACCATTTGATTTGTCCGCTGTCATAATAGTGTGATTGAACAATCACTTATCATGTATTAGGAGCAGAGAGTAATGCGTTCAACCCGTCCTGTTGTATGTGCCCTTGCCCTGAGCCTGGGTCTGGTACTGAGTCCCATCACCGTCCAGGCCGCCCTGCCGTTAGCCGTTGATGGTCAAGCCCTGCCCAGCCTGGCCCCTATCGTCGCCCAGGCCTCGCCTGGCGTAGTCAACATTTCCGTCTCCGGCAAAAAGGTCACCCGCCAAGCCATTCCTGAACCCTTCCGTTTCTTCTTCGGCCCCAACATGCCCAACGAGCAGGTCCAGGAACGCCCGTTCCAGGCCCTGGGGTCCGGGGTGATTGTCGATGCCGACAAGGGCTATGTGATCACCAACCATCACGTCATCGATGAGGCCGATGACATCATGGTCACCCTCAAGGATGGTCGGGAATTCAAGGCCAAACTGGTGGGGGACGACAGCCAGTCCGACATCGCCCTGCTGCAAATCGATGGCAAGGATCTGACCGCCATTCCCTTGGCCAACTCAGACGCCCTGCAGGTGGGTGACTTTGCCATCGCCATCGGCAATCCCTTCGGCCTGGGCCAGACCGTCACCTCCGGCATCATCAGCGCCCTGGGGCGCAGCGGTCTGAATATCGAAAACCTGGAGAACTTCATCCAGACCGATGCTGCCATCAACTCCGGCAACTCCGGTGGCGCCTTGCTGAACCTCAAGGGTGAACTCATCGGCATCAATACCGCCATTCTGGGACCCAACGGTGGCAATATCGGCATCGGCTTTGCCATCCCCGCCAACATGGTGAAGAACCTGATGGAGCAGCTGGTCAAATACGGTGAAGTCCGCCGGGCCATCCTGGGGATCTCAGGGGGCGAGCTGACCAGTGATCTGGCCAAGACCTTCGGCTACGACAAGCAGAAGGGCGCCTTCGTCAATCAGGTAATGCCGGGTTCTGCCGCCGAAGAGGCCGGCATTGAGGCGGGTGACATCATTGTCTCCCTGGACGGCAATCCTGTGGGTTCCTTTGGTGAACTGCGAGCCAAGATCGCCACCATGGGCGCCGGCAAGCAGGTCAAACTGGGCCTGATCCGCGACGGCAAAGAGAGGACGGTCACAGTGACGCTCAAACAGGCGGATCTCACCGAGGCCAAGGCCAGCGTGCTGCACTCGGCGCTGGATGGCGCCACCCTCACCGACAGTGAACCGGGCAGCAAACCGGCTGGGGTGCTGGTGAAGGAGGTAGCGGAGAACTCACCTGCCGCGGCCGCCGGCCTGCGCAAGGGGGATCTTATCCTGGGGGTCAACCGGGTGCGTACCGAGAACCTGGACGATCTGCGCAAGGCCCTCAAGGGCAAGCACAAGCTGCTGGCCATCAACATCAAGCGCGATAATTCCAGTCTCTATCTGGTGCTGCGCTAACCGCCATGGCCGCTCTCGAGCGGCCATGCTTTTTACCTGGAGTCGATAAGCCAACCCATGAAGTTGACCTCCCTGCTCTCCTATTTCGTTAAGGCCATACTGCTGGGCGCAGCCGTTGCCGGTCTGCTGTTGCTGGCCTTTCCCAAACTCAGATACCAATCGGGGGATTACGGCAGCGAGATCCTCAATTCGCCGCCCATCAGCTATGCCGCCGCCGTCCGTCTGGCGGGACCTGCGGTGGTGAATATTTACACCCGCAGCTTTCAGCGCTCCTTGCGGGATGGCAATGACACCGAATTGCGCCCCAAGAGCCTGGGCTCCGGCGTCATCATGACCGCCAAAGGGCAGATACTCACCAATTACCATGTGATCGCCGACGCCGACCAGATCATAGTGGCGCTGCAGGATGGCCGTATCCTCACCGCCGATCTGGTGGGGGTGGATGTGCCCACCGATCTGGCGGTGCTTAGCATCAGCGCCGACAACCTACCCGTCATCCCCCAGGATCAGAAGCGCACCCCTGAGGTGGGGGACGTGGTGCTGGCCATAGGTAATCCCTACAACGTGGGCCAAACCATCACCCAGGGCATCATCAGTGCCACCGGTCGCAACGGCCTCAGCTCCATGGGGCCGGACAGCAATGGGCGTCAGGATCTGCTGCAAACCGATGCGGCCATCAACTCGGGCAACTCGGGCGGCGCCCTGGTCAACACCCGCGGTGAACTGGTGGGGATCAACACAGCCGCCTATCACCTCAGCAGCAATCAGGAGAGTTACGGCATCAGCTTCGCCATTCCCTACCGGCTGGCTCGCCGTATCATGACCGAGCTCATCGCCAACGGCCGTGTCTCACGCGGCTATGTGGGCGTCTCCACCGTGGAGGTGGATCCGGTCACCGCCCGGCTGCTTAACCTGGGTGACCTCAGCGGCCTGGTGGTGGAAAACCTGGACCCCAACGGCCCGGGCGCCAAGGCCGGCCTGGCGCGCGGCGATGTGCTGCTGATGATCGACGATCAACCCCTGCAGGGGGTGCGCTCCGTGATGGATCGCATCGCCGAGAGCAAACCCGGTCAGGTGGTGCGCTTCACCGTGCTGCGGGAGGGTAAACGGCAGGAAATCCCGGTCACCATTGAAGAGGATTTGCGCTTCCAGCATCTGCGACAGAAAGGCAGCGAGGGCGAGAGTCCCGCCTCTGCCGCTGAAAAAAGCTAACCCCATAGAGCCGTGCGCTTGAGAGCCAAACACAAAAAAGCCCTGCATTGCAGGGCTTTTTTACAGAGGCGTGCGATTTACTCGCCCTTGATCCGGGTGATATCACCACCCAGGCCGCGCAGCTTCTCTTCGATGTGCTCATAGCCCCGATCGATGTGGTAGATACGATCCACCACAGTCACCCCTTGCGCGACGAAGCCGGCCAGCACCAGGCTGGCGGAGGCCCGCAGGTCGGTGGCCATCACCTGGGCACCGCTCAGCTGCTCGGTATCCCGGCAGATGGCCAGGTTGCCCTGCAGCTCGATGCTGGCACCCATGCGGTTGAGCTCAGGCACGTGCATGAAGCGGTTTTCGAAGATGGTCTCGGTCACCATGCCGGTGCCCTTGGCCACGGCGTTCAACACGGTAAACTGGGCCTGCATGTCAGTGGGGAACGCCGGATAGGGCGCCGTGGTGATGTCCACCGGCTTCAGGGTCCGCCCCGCCATATCCAGCTTGATCCAGTCGGCGCCTTTCTCGATCAGGGCCCCCGCCTCTTCCAGCTTCACCAACACGGCTTCCAGCAGGCTGGGATCCGTCTGCCGGCAGACGATGGTGCCACCTGAGATGGCGGCCCCCACCAGGAAGGTACCTGTCTCGATGCGATCCGGTTGCACCCGGTAACTGCCACCATGCAGCTTCTCCACCCCGTCGATCACCAGGCGATCGGAGCCGATACCGGAGATCTTGGCCCCCAGCGCATTGAGGAAGTGCGCCAGATCCACCACCTCGGGCTCCCGGGCGGCGTTGTCTATGATGGTCTGACCGTCCGCCAGCACGGCGGCCATCATCAGGTTTTCGGTGCCGGTGACGGAGACCATGTCCATCAGGATATGGGCCCCCTTGAGGCGACCATCCACCCGAGCCTTGATATAGCCGTCTTCCACCACCACCTTGGCACCCATCAGCTCCAGACCATGGATATGCAGGTTGACCGGGCGGGCACCGATGGCACAACCACCGGGCAGCGACACGTCCGCCTTGCCGAAGCGGGCCACCAGGGGGCCCAGAGCCAGGATGGAGGCGCGCATGGTCTTCACCAGCTCATAGGGCGCCACATGGTTGTTCACGGCACCGGCCAACACGGTCACGCTGCCATTTTGCTTGACGCTGGCGCCCAGCAGCTCCAGCAGCTTCAAGGTGGTGGTGACATCTTTCAGATGAGGCACATTGCTCAGCTGGATCTCTTCATCACACAGCAGGGAACCGAACAGGATGGGCAGGGCGGCGTTTTTCGCCCCAGAGATGGTGACCTCACCCTTGAGGGTGCAGCCGCCGTTGATTTTGAATTTGTCCATGAATAGTGCCGACCTCAAGAAGGCATGATGAGTTTCTTGTTGCGTTGCCACTCGGCGGGGGTGAAGGCCTTGATGCTCAGGGCATGGATGGCGTTGCTGGCGATCTGCTCCATCAGGGGGGCATAGATAACCTGCTGCTTCTTCACCCGGCTCATACCGTCGAACAGGGACGCCACGGCAATCACCTGATAATGACCGCCCTCCCCGCTGACATGAACTTCGTCCAATGCCAGTGCGGAGCGCAGGATACTCTCAATCTCGCTAGGTTGCATAGGTAAACTCTCGATTAGTGAAGCGGCGCCAGCTCAAACAGTTCGGCCACCCCGTACAGGCTGGCCAGCTTGATGAAATTGTCGTCGGCGCCCAGGATGCGTAGCCGGCTGCCGCGGGCCTGACAAGCCTGACTCCACTTCACCAGCAGGGCCAGGGCCGCAGAGTCCAACCGCACCACCTCGGTCAGATCGGCCTCATCCTGGGCAAACAGCTGGGCCTGCTGGCCCCAGCTGCTGGCCGCCCAGGCGGCATTC
Source organism: Pseudaeromonas paramecii (assembly GCF_039540575.1). Lineage (NCBI taxonomy): Bacteria > Pseudomonadati > Pseudomonadota > Gammaproteobacteria > Aeromonadales > Aeromonadaceae > Pseudaeromonas > Pseudaeromonas paramecii. The sequence goes on along the minus strand of NZ_BAABFC010000012.1, from coordinate 16,304 downwards.
AGGCTGCCGTCAAACTTCATGAGCTCTTGCTCGGCAGGGTGGCGGGCTTGCTGTTGTGCTCTTCGAGCATGGCGCTGACCTTGTCAATGCCCTGCTGGCGGATCATGCCCCCCAGTTCGGACTGTTTGGCCGCCAACAGGCTGATGCCCTCGGCCACCATGTCATAGGCCTTCCATTCGCCGGTCTTGCTGTTCTGCCGCAGCTTGAAGATCACCGTGATCTCCGGCGCCGCAGGATCCAGCACCTTGACGCTGACGGAGGCAACCTTCTGGTCACCCAGCGGCTTGGACGGCTCCACCTGGATGGTCTGGTTGTCGTACTTGCCCAGGGCATCGGCGTAGGTGGCCACTATGTAGTCGGTGAAGGCCAGGGTGAAACGGTCACGCTGCTCCGGTGAGGTGTTCTTGATGTTGCTGCCGATCACCTTGTAGGCGGCAAACTTGTTGTCCACGTAGGGCAGCAACTCCTCACGGATCACCTGACGCAGATAGCCTGGCTCCTGCTGGATGCGGGCGTGCTCCTTGTTCATGCGATGGAAGGTATTCTGCGCCACCACATCGATCAGCTGATAGGGATCCTGGGGCGCCGCCAGGGCCACGGGCATCAGCCCAACAAACGCCAACAGGCACAAGACACGCGAAAAAATGCGCAGCATGGAATCGACTCCTTACTGTTTGGATTGGCTGTAGAGGAACTTGCCAATGAGGTCCTCCAGCACGATGGCCGGCTTGGTGTCCTCAATGTAGTCCCCTTGCTTGAGCAACTCCGTGCCCATCTCCTCGTCCATAAACCCGGGGGTAAGCCCGATATACTGTTCCCCCAGCAGTCCGGCGGTCAGGATGGACGCGCTGGAGGTGCTGGGCAGGTCATCATATTGACTTTGGATCTGCAGCTCAACGACCGGGGTGAAGCTCTTGGCATCGATATGGATGCTGGCCACCCGGCCCACCACCACACCGCCGATCTTCACCGGCGAGCGCACCTTGAGGCCGCCGATGTTGTCGAACTTGGCATACAGGGTATAGCTGCTGCCCCGAGTGTCCAGAGCCAGCCCGGCCACCTGCAGCGCCAGCACGACACCGGCCAGGATGCCAGCCAGCATGAAGAGGCCGACGGTAAATTCAATTTTGCTAAATTTCATGATTTTCATCCAAACATGACTGCGGTGAGCACAAAGTCCAACCCCAGCACCGCCAGGGACGAATGCACCACGGTACGGGTGGTGGCCTGACTGATACCCGCCGCCGTGGGCTTGGCATCATAACCGTTGAACAGGGCGATCCAGCTGACCACCAGGGCAAACAGCAGGCTCTTGATGAAGCCTTGCATGATGTCTTCCTGCAGATCCACCGCCGCCTGCATGCCGGACCAGAAGCTACCCTGATCCACCCCCAGCCAGTCGACCCCGACGAGCTTGCCGCCGTAGATGCCGATCAGGCTGAACATCAGCGCCAGCAGCGGCAGGCTGATGACCCCGGCCCAGAAACGCGGCGAGACGATGCGCCGCAAGGGATCCACCGCCATCATCTCCAGGCTGGAGAGCTGCTCGGTGGCCTTCATCAGGCCAATCTCGGCGGTCAGGGCCGAGCCGGCGCGGCCGGCAAACAGCAGCGCGGTCACCACAGGGCCCAGCTCCCGCAGCAAGGAGAGGGAGACCAGGGGCCCCAGGGAGCCTTCGGCGCCAAAATCCACCAGCACGTTGTAGCCTTGCAGCCCCAGCACCATACCGATAAACAGACCGGACACCAAGATGATCAGCACCGATTGCACCCCCACCACGTACAGCTGGCGCACCAGCAAGGGGAAGTGCTTGAGGGGTTCGGGTTTGCCCACCAGGGCGTGGAACAGCATGACGCCGGCCCGGCCCAGGCCGCTGAGCAAGCGCACCCCTTGCCGGCCTAACAGCGATATTTTCTCGACCAGTATCACAGCGCCTCCAGGTAGTTGCCGGCGGGATAATGAAAGGGCACGGGCCCGTCGGGCAGCCCCTGAACAAACTGCACCACCTCTGGGTTGCCCTCCCGGCGCAGCTCCTCCGGGGTGCCGGCCGCCACCACCCGCTTGTTGGCGATGAGATAGACATAATCGGCGATGCTCATCACCTCGGGCACATCGTGGGAGACGATCACCGAGGTGATGCCCATGGTCTGGTTGAGCTGACGGATGAGCTTCACCAGCACCGCCATGGTGATGGGATCCTGACCGACGAAGGGCTCGTCATAGAGGATCAGCTCCGGATCCAGGGCGATGGCCCGGGCCAGCGCCGCCCGCCGGGCCATGCCGCCGGAGAGCTCGGAGGGCATCAACTCGGCGGCGCCTCGCAGACCGACGCTTTCGAGCTTCATCAGCACCAGGGTGCGGATCAGTTCCTCAGGCAACTGGGTATGCTCCCGCAGCGGGTAGGCCACGTTCTCGAACACCGTCATACCGGTAAACAGGGCACCGCTTTGAAACAGCATGCTCATGCGTTTGCGCAGCTCATACAGGGCGCGGCGAGAAAGACGCGGCACATCGTGGCCGTCGAACAGCACCTGGCCGCTATCGGGCTTGAGCTGGCCACCGATCAGGCGTAGCAGTGTGGTCTTGCCGATGCCGCTGGGCCCCATCAGGGCCGTGACCTTACCCTTGGGAATGCTCAGGCTGATGTTGTCGTACAGCAGGCGATCGCCATGGCTGAAGCTCAGGTTGTTTATCTGAACCAATGAATCCGTCAAACGACACTCCCCCATGGGAACCCAGGAAACGGGCAGAAACGAAAAAGGGATTGTACCGGTTGCCGCTTGACCACCGCAACCAAGCCTTGGCACGGAGGTCGCATATGACGTTGAGGTTTCATATAATCGGCCGGTTAATCTTCTGCTGGAGCCTGCCTTGATGCCGGATCAATTCGATTTTCGTCGGGTCGCCCGACGAGTGCTGGATATCGAAAAACAAGCCATCGACAATCTGTATGCCACCCTGGATGAGGCCTTTGACGCCGCCTGTCAGCGGCTTTCTGCCTGTCAGGGCAAGGTCATCGTCATGGGCATGGGCAAGTCCGGCCATATCGGCCGCAAGATTGCCGCCACCCTGGCCAGCACAGGCACCTCCGCCTTCTTCGTACACCCCGGGGAAGCCAGCCACGGCGATCTGGGCATGGTGGGCCCCAAGGATCTGGTCATCGCCATCTCCAACTCGGGTGAAAGCGATGAGATCATCGCCCTGCTGCCGGTGCTCAAGCGCTGGGGCGTCCCCATGATCGCCATGACCGCCCGCCCCACCTCCACCATGGCCCGGGAGGCCGTGGTGCATCTGAATACCCGGGTGGAGCAGGAAGCCTGTCCCCTGGGGTTGGCCCCCACCTCCAGTACCACGGCGACCCTGGTGCTGGGGGATGCCCTGGCGGTGGCCCTGCTGGAAGCCAAAGGCTTCACCGCCGATGACTTTGCCCTCTCCCACCCCGGCGGCAGCCTGGGTCGCCGCCTGTTGCTGCGCACCAGCGATCTGATGCACGCCGGCGACGAGCTGCCCCAGGTGCCCCAGGATGCCAGCATCAGCCAGGCCCTGCTGGAGGTGAGCCGCAAGGGGCTGGGCATGACCGCCGTGGTGGCGGCCGACGGCCGTCTGGCGGGCCTGTTCACCGACGGGGATCTGCGCCGCATCCTGGATCAGCAGATCGACATTCATCAAACCCCCATCGCCCGGGTGATGACCGCCAACTGCATCACGGTCGGTCCCGACATGCTGGCCGCCGAGGCGGTACAGCTGATGCAGTCCCGCAAGATCAACGGCCTGGTGGTGGTGGACGGCGACCACAAGCCGGTGGGTGCCTTCAACATGCATGATGTGCTCAAGGCGGGGGTGGTATGAGTCAGATGGCTGATACGCCCTACGGCCCCGTCCCCCAAGCGACCCTGGAGGCCGCCCGTCGCATTCGTTTGCTGATCTGCGACGTGGACGGCGTGCTGTCCGACGGCAAGATTTACCTGGGTAACAACGGCGAAGAGCTCAAGAGCTTCCATACTAAGGATGGATTCGGCCTCAAGGCCGTGATGAGTCAGGGCATTGAGGTGGCCGTGATCACAGGGCGCTCCTCGCGCATCGTCAGTGATCGCATGCTCTCCTTGGGCGTGCGCCACGTCTATCAGGGTCAGGGGGACAAGTTGCCCGTCTATCAGCAGCTGTTGCAGAAGCTGGCGTTGACCGCCGACCAGGTGGCCTACATAGGCGATGATGTCATCGACCTGCCGGTGATGCGCGCCTGCGGACTGGGAGTGGCGGTGGCTGATGCCCATCCGCTGGTACAGCAGGGGGCCGACTTCATCTGCCGGCTCAAGGGCGGCGAAGGGGCGGTACGGGAGCTGTGCGATCTGATCCTGCAGGCCCTGGGCGCCCTGGAATCGGCACAGGGGCCCTCGGTATGAGTCGGCAAAATCTGCTCATCGGCGCCCTCTTCCTGTTTAGCCTGCTGAGCTGGCGCTGGTTTGAGGCCGATCGTCAGTCCGGCACCCTCACCAATCCCGAGGAGTACTACCAGCCCACCTTTACCGCCAACAAGCTCAAGTACCTGAACTTTGGCGACAACGGCCAGCTGCGTAACGAGGTCTCGGCGGACTATACCGAATATTACAATCAGCTGGAGCAGACGGAGCTGTTCAACCCCGTTATCATTGCTCACGATGAGCAGGGCCAAGCCCAGTGGCGCATCAGCGCCAAGCAGGGCATCCTCAATCTCAACGACAACGCCATCTTACGGGATCAGGTCCGCATCCTGGCCCTGACCGCCAATGACACCCTGGACTGGCTCGAGACTCCCTATCTGGAGATGGATCTGCTCCGTAACGAGGTTCGTAACCATCATCCCGTGACCATGGAAGGTCCCCGCTTCCACCTGGAAGGTGTGGGCTTACTGGGGCAACTGGATCAACGCATTTATGAAATTCTGGACAAGAGTCATGGTATCTACTTCAACCAGCCTTAAGTGGTGCCTGCTGGCCCTGTGCCTGCAACCCGTGATGGCCAAGCAAAGCGACTACAAGCAGAAGGTCTACGTGGACTCGGTGCGCCAGGTGGCCGAGCTCAACGACAACAGGCTGACCTTTTTGGATGATGTGGTGATCCGTCAGGGCACCATCGAAATCCATGCCGACAAGGTGGAGGTGATCCGCCACGGTGACAAGGGTGCCGATGAGATGATAGCCACCGGCCGCCCGGCCCGCTTCCACCAGGTGCTGGATAACGGCAAGCCGGTGGATGCCCAGGCCAATCGCCTGAGTTACAAGCTCAAGGAGCGCATGGTACTGCTCACTGGCAACGCCCGCATCAAGCAGTCGGACAACGAGATCAGCGGTGACCAGATCCGCTATGACATCCAGAAACAGCAGATGGTGGCCGAAAGCAGCGGAGGCTCCCGGGTCAAGACCATCTTCCTGCCCGACGAGATGGGCAGCTTCGATCAACCGGCCCAGGAGAAACCCTAAGCCATGGCCCTGTTACATGCCGCCAATCTGAAAAAGAGCTACAAGGGTCGCCAGGTGGTGAGCGACGTCTCCCTCCAGGTGGCCGCCGGCCAGGTGGTGGGTCTGCTGGGCCCCAACGGCGCCGGCAAGACCACCTCCTTCTACATGATCGTCGGCCTGGTACAGCAGGACGGCGGCCAGGTCTGCATCGACGAGCTGGACATCAGCTCCATGCCCATGCACCTGCGGGCCCGTAACGGCATCGGTTACCTGCCCCAGGAGGCCTCGATTTTTCGTCGCCTGACGGTGGAAGAGAACCTGCTGGGAGTGCTGCAGATCCGCCCTGAACTGACCCAGGAGGAACGGCGGCAGAAGATGGAGTCCCTGCTGGAGGAGTTTCACATCACCCATATCCGCCAGAATCTGGGCCAGAGCCTGTCCGGTGGCGAGCGCCGTCGGGTGGAGATCGCCCGGGCCCTGGCCGCCGAGCCCCGCTTCATCCTGCTGGATGAGCCCTTCGCCGGGGTGGATCCCATCTCGGTGAACGATATCAAACGCATCATAGAACACCTGCGGGATCGGGGATTGGGCGTACTCATCACAGACCACAACGTGCGGGAAACACTTGATGTCTGCGAGAAAGCCTATATCGTCAGCCATGGACATCTGATCGCGGAAGGGACACCCAGCGAGATTTTGGCCAATGAACAGGTGAAGCGGGTTTACCTGGGTGACGCCTTCAGCATTTGATCTTCTCGTCACCGGCATTGCATTAACAAGGACATACGGAAATAGATGAAGCCATCCTTACAGTTGCGACTGGGTCAGTCTCTGGCCATGACGCCACAACTACAGCAGGCGATTCGTCTGTTGCAGCTCTCCACACTGGAGCTGCAGCAGGAAATCCAACAGGCGCTGGATGCCAATCCGCTGCTGGAGCAGGAGGAGAGCGATACCCACGAGTCAGAGCAACCCAGCGAGGAAGCACAGGACAGCAGCCAGCTGGATACCAGCGAAGCCATGGAACAGGACAAGCTGCCGGATGATCTGCCCATGGATACCTCCTGGGACGAGGTCTACACCGCTGCCGGTTCCGGCCAGTCCAGCAGCCCCATCAGTGGCGATGAAGACTTCCTCTATCAGGGCGAAACCACAGAGACGCTGCAGGATTACCTGTTGTGGCAGATGCAGCTCACCCCCTTTAGCGAGGTGGATCAGGCCATCGCCCTGGCCATCATAGACGCCATCGACGACTCGGGTTACCTCACCATTGATCTGGACGATATCGTTCAGGCGGTGAGCGATGAGGATATCCAGGTTGAGCTGGACGAGGTGACCGCCGTGCTCAAGCGGGTGCAGCACTTCGACCCCATCGGCGTGGCCGCCCGCTCGGTGCAGGAGTGCCTGCAGATCCAGCTGGGCCAATACGCGCCCGGCATCCCCTGGTTGGCCGAGGCCAAGCAGGTGCTGGCCGAACACATGGATCTGCTGGGCAACCGGGACTATCGCACCCTGGCCCGCAAGATGCAGCTCAAGGAGTCCGAGCTCAAGGAGGTGCTGGATCTCATTCAGCAGCTGGAGCCCAGACCCGGCAATCGGGTGATGCAAACCGACTCCCAGTATGTGATCCCGGATGTGGCGGTGAGCAAGAAGCAGGGCAAGTGGGTGGTGGAGCTTAATCCCGATGCCATGCCCAAGATCCGCATCAACGAAACCTATGCCTCCATGGCCCGTCACGCCCGCAACAGCAGCGATACCCAGTTCATTCGCTCGCACCTGCAGGAGGCCAAGTGGTTCATCAAGAGCCTGGAGAGCCGCAACGAGACCCTGCTCAAGGTGGCCAACTGCATCGTCAAGCAGCAGCAGGACTTCTTCGAATACGGTGAAGAGGCCATGAAGCCCATGGTGCTCAACGACGTGGCCGAAGCCGTCGAGATGCACGAGTCCACCATCTCCCGGGTGACCACGCAAAAATTCATGCATACCCCGCGGGGTATCTTCGAGCTGAAGTACTTTTTCTCCAGCCACGTCAATACTGAGAGTGGGGGGGAGTGCTCTTCCACCGCCATCCGTGCCCTGATCAAGAAGCTGGTGGCGGCCGAAAACCCGGCAAAACCCTTAAGCGATAGCAAGATCGCGGATTTGCTCACCGAGCAAGGTATCATGGTAGCCAGACGGACCATCGCCAAGTACCGCGAGTCCTTGTCGATTCCCCCGTCTAGTCAGCGCAAACGCCTACTGTAAGTCACACTTACGGGGCCCTACTTAAGGACGACGTTATGCAAATTAATCTCTCAGGTCATCACATCGAACTCACCGATCCCCTGCGCGATTTTGTCACCACCAAGTTTGCCAAGCTGGAGCGTCACTTCGAACAGATCAATAACGTCCAGGTGATCCTGAACGTGGAGAAGCTCAATCAAATCGCCGAAGCCAAGTTGAACGTCAACGGCGGCGAAATCTTTGCCAATGCCCAGGATGCGGACATGTACGCCGCCATCGATGCCCTGATCGATAAGCTGGACCGGCAACTCATCAAACACAAAGAAAAGATCTCCAGCAAATAACCATGCAACTCTCCGACCTGCTCAGCGGGAACTGCACCAAGAGTGCAGTTCCCTGCTCCAGTAAAAAACGCGCCATCGAAATCATCAGTGAACTTGCCGCCGCACAGCTGGGCATCGACAGCCAGGAGCTGTTCGAATGCCTGCTGGCCCGGGAGAAGCTGGGCAGTACCGGCATTGGTGGCGCCATCGCCATCCCCCACGGCCGTATCCCGGACGAGCTGCCGGTGACCGGTGTGCTGCTGACCCTGGAGCAGCCCATCCCCTTCGATGCCATCGACAACCAACCCGTCGACATACTGTTTGCCCTGCTGGTACCCGAGAGCCAGTGCAAGCAGCACCTGCAAACCCTGGGGCTGATTGCCAAAAAACTCAGTGACAAAAACCTCTGTCGCCAATTGCGCCTGGCGGACAATGATGAAATGCTCTACCAACTGATCACCGCCCCCTGAGGAGCCCATGAAACTCATCGTCGTCAGCGGCCGGTCCGGCTCCGGCAAGACCATAGCCCTGCGGGTACTGGAGGATCTGGGTTACTACTGTGTCGACAACCTGCCGGTCTCCCTGCTGCCACAACTGGTGGCCGAGCTGCGTGGCAAGTTCGAGGAGATGGCGGTCAGCATAGACGTGCGCAACCTGCCGGAGCAGAGCGAGGATCTGGAACGTATCCTGGGGCTGCTGCGTCAGGCCTCGGATCTGGAATTCACCAGCTTCTTCATCGATGCCGACAACCCCATTCTCATCCGCCGCTACAGCGAGACCCGGCGGCTGCACCCCCTGTCCCGCAAGCAACTGACCCTGGAGCAGGCCATCCAGCATGAGACAGCCCTGCTCTCGCCCCTGTCCACCAGTGCCGATCTGCGCATCGACACCAGCCACCTGAGCATTCACGATCTCAGCGAACAGATCCGCGAGCGGGTGCTGGGCAAGAAAGAAAAAGAACTGGTGCTGGTGTTCGAGTCCTTCGGCTTCAAGTACGGCATCGCCAAGGATGCCGACTTCGTCTTCGATGCCCGCTTCCTGCCCAATCCCCACTGGATTGCCGAGCTGCGCCCCCTCACCGGCAAGGATGAACCGGTACGCCGCTATCTGCGCAGCCATGCCGATGTGATGCAGTACATACAGCAGATCGAGACCCTGCTGAGCAACTGGCTGCCCCACCTGGAGCGCAACAATCGCAGCTACGTGACCCTGGCGGTGGGTTGCACCGGCGGTCAGCACAGATCCGTCTTCATCGTCGAGCAGCTGGCGGCCCGCTTCACCGCCGCCGGCAAGACGGTGCAGATCCGCCATCACAGCCTGGAGAAATCCCATGCCGCGCATTGAGAAGCGCCTGCCCATCGTCAACAAGCTGGGCCTGCATGCCCGGGCCGCCATCAAGCTGGTACAGCTGACCGCCAGCTTTGCGGCCACTGTGACGGTCTGTAATGGGGAGCGTCAGGCGGATGCCGACTCCGTGATGGGTCTGCTTATGCTGGAAGCCGCCCAGGGCGAGACCATACGGGTGATCTGCGAGGGAGACGATGCCGCCGCTCTGATGGCCGCGGTGGAACAACTGGTGGCCGATCGCTTCGACGAAAACGAATAATGCTGCAGTGGTTCATACTTTCCCAGATAGCGCCACATCTGGAGGTGAACCATGTCTCGATGGCAACTGGGTATCGTCGCCTTGCTCTTTTCCCTATCCCTGTCCGCCAACGACAGCTTCAACAGCGAGTTGAGCCATTTCGCCGGCGGCGCCGCCATGGCCGGCGGCATCAGCCTGCTCAGTCATCACTACTACCCCGAACAAGACGCCTTCTGGATGGGCTTTGGCCTTTCCTCGCTGGCCGGTGTGCTCGGCGAGGGCGCCCAATGGGCCAGTGGCGGACGCTTCTCCGCCCTGGATGCCGGCTCCCATATGGCCGGCTCCCTGCTGGGTGCCACCACGGTGGAACATCTGTATATCCAACCCGATCTCTATCGGGCGCAGGAGCACTATGTAGGACTGCAGGCCCGCTACCTGCTCTGAGGCTTAGCTGCCGGCCAGCTTCATGCTCTCCACCAGCACTGAGCCGGTGCGCAGGCTGGAGCGGGTGTCCACGTCGTTGCCCACCGCCAGCAGGCTGGCAAACATCTGCTTGAGGTTGCCGGCGATGGTGATCTCCTGCACCGGATAGGCTATCTCGCCGTTCTCCACCCAGAAACCCGCCGCCCCCCGGGAGTAATCCCCGGTGACGATATTCACCCCCTGCCCCATCAGCTCGGTCACCAGCAGGCCGGTGCCCATCTGCTTGAGCAATTGCGCCTGTGACTCGCCACGCCCCTGCACCTGCCAGTTATGGATGCCGCCGGCGTGGCCGGTGGACGCCAGTCCCAGCTTGCGACCGGAATAGCTGGTCAGCAGGTAGGTGGCCAACCGGCCCTGCTCTATGATGGCCCGGTCGCAGGTCCGCACCCCTTCGGCATCGAAGGGCGAGCTGGCCAGCCCCTTGGCCAGATGAGCCTGCTCCAACACGCTCAGCCAATCCGGGAAGATGGACTGGCCCAGGGCATCCAGCAGGAAAGAGGACTTGCGATACAGGTTGCCGCCGCTGATGGCGGAGACTAGGTGACCAAACAGGCTGGTGGCCGCCTCGGGGGCAAACAGCACGGGCACCTGACAGGTCTTCACCTTGCGCCCGCCCAGGCGGCTGACGGTACGCTCTACCGCCTCCTCGGCGATGCGCTCCGGTGACCAGAGATCCTGCAGATCCCGGCAGGAGGAGTAGCTGTAGTCCCGCTCCATCTCGCCGTTTTGCTCGCCGATCAGCACGCAGCTGAGGCTATGGCGGCTACCGGCATAGCCTTTGACGAAACCATGGGTGTTGCCGTACACCTTGATGCCGGTATGGCTGCTGAAGCTGGCGCCGTCGGAATGCTTGATGCGGGGATCCAGCCCCAGGGCGTGGCGTTCGCAGGCACTGGCCAGCGCAATACCCTGAGCCGGATCCAGCGCGGCGGGATAGAGCAAGTCCACCTGGGGGGCCTCCCAGGCCATCCAGTCGGCGTCGGCCAAGCCGGCGAAGGGGTCACAGGCGGTGTGGCGGGCGATCTCCAGGGCCGCCTCCACGCAGCGGCGCAAGGCAGCGGGGCTCAGATCCGTGGTGGACGAGGAGCCCTTGCGCCCCTGGCGATAGACGGCGATGCCCAGGGCGCCATCCTTGTTGAATTCGATGTTCTCCACCTCGCCACCCCGGGTATTCACCGAGATGCCGGTCTGCTTGCTGATGGAGATCTCGGCGCTGTCCGCCCCCAGGGATTGGGCCAGGCTCAGCGCATCGGCCACCACAGTTTCCAATTGTGCCTGTTCCTGGCGGATCTGTTGCTCAAGGGTCATAGTAGTCTGCGTATCCAGTGTGGGGCGCGACGCGCCCGGCCGCGAGGGTTGCCGGGGAACCACCCCGGTTGGTAACCGCCAAGCCTACCACAGGCCACCCATCAGCGGGAGAAGCTGGTAATATATCCGCCATACTTAGCGACATGAGTGTCATATGAATCAAGATTTTGACCAACCCCAGGACGATGCCTGGGACGACGAGGATTACGTCAGCAAAAACCAACTCAAACGGGAGTCCACCGCCCTGCAGAAACTGGGCGAGGAGCTGGTGGCCCTGCGTCCCAGCGAACTGGCCAAGGTACCCCTGGACGAAGAGCTGGCCGATGCCATCGACCTGGCCCACCGGCTGGAAAGCAAGCGGGAAGCCAAGCGCCGTCACCTGCAATTTATCGGCCGTCTGATGCGCAACCGCGACATTGCCGCCATCGAGGCGGCCATGGATGAGATCCGCAACCGCCACATCGGTGCCAACCTGCGCCACCACAAGCTGGAGCAGTGGCGGGATCGCCTGCTGGCCGAGGGGGATGACGTCATCAACGAGCTGCTGGCCCTGAACCACGAGCTGGATCGGCAGAAGCTGCGGCAACTGGTGCGCCAGGCCAAGAAGGAGCAGGAACAGGGCAAGGCCCCCAGCGCCTTCCGCGAGCTGTTCAAGTACCTGCGGGATGGTCTCGAAGACCAGATCTGACGCGTAAGGAGTCTCCATGACCAGGCTGTTGCGTACCCTGTTGCTGCTCCCCCTGCTGGGTTGGACCGGCGCCCTGCTGGCCAGCCCGCTGGTGATCGATGTCCGCACCCCGGCGGAATACGCCCAAGGCCACGTGGCGGGCGCGCAACAGATCGACTATCAGCAGGTGGCTGCCCGCCTGGAGCAGCAGCAACTGGACCGGGCCACGCCCATCGCCCTGTACTGCCGCTCCGGCCGCCGTGCCGAGCTGGCCCGTCAGGCCCTGCAGGCCGCCGGGTTTTCCCAGGTAGAGAACCTGGGTAGCCTGCAACAGGCCGCCCAGCAGTTGGCACAGCCCATTACCCCCTGACAAGCCGGGGCGCCCTGGGCGATACTTGAGACTGTATCCCCTGCCGGAGCGCCCCATGCCTCACGCCACCCTTGAACAGATCCTGACGGATCTGGACACCGTCATCCTCGGTAAACCCCGGGTACTGCGTCTGGCCCTGTGCTGCCTGCTGGCCCGGGGCCACCTGCTGCTCGAGGATCTGCCCGGCATGGGCAAGACCTCCCTGAGTCAGGCTCTGGCCTCCGTGCTGGGCCTGAGTTTCGCCCGGGTGCAGTTCACCGCCGATCTGCTGCCGGCCGACCTATTGGGCCTGTCCATCTTCGATCCCCAGCAACAAAGCTTCGTGTTTCACCCCGGCCCCCTCTTCACCCAGGTGCTGCTGGCGGATGAAATCAACCGCGGCAGCCCCCGCACCCAGAGTGCCCTGCTGGAAGCCATGGCCGAGGGACAGATAAGCCAGGACGGCGTGACCCGCCCCCTGCCGGATCCCTATTTCGTCATCGCCACCCAGAATCCTCAGGAGCAGACCGGCACCTTCCCCCTGCCCGAATCCCAGCTGGATCGCTTCCTGATGTGCCTGACCCTGGGCTACCCGGATGCCCAGGCCGAGCGACAGATGCTGCTGCAGCCCCCCAAGAGCCAGCTGCCCCCCCGCCTGGATGACGAGGGGCTGCGCCGGCTGCAAACCCTGGCCAGCCAGGTGCATGCCAGCCCGGCGGCGCTGGATTATCTGCTGGCCCTGGTGCAGGCCAGCCGCGCCGATCCCCAGCTGCCCCACGCCCTCTCCCCCCGTGCCAGCCGCGGCCTGCTGGCGGCGGGGCGGGCCTGGGCCCTGCTGGCCGGGCGGGACTATCTGCTGCCGGATGATCTGCAGGCTGTGTTCCCCGCCGTGGCGGAACACAGGTTGCGCGGCGCTCACGGCGACAGCCGGCAGGCAGAAGCCAGTCTCAGCCAGCGGCTGCTGGAACGGGTGGATCCGGTTCAATGAGGCAGTGGATCGCCGCCTGGCGACAGCGCTGGCTGGCACGCCGCATCCCGCCAGCACCCGAGATCCGCCTGCACAGGGGCAACCTCTTCATCCTGCCCAGCCACTTCGGCCTGGGCTACCTGCTGTTGTGCCTGGCGCTGTTTGTGCTGGGCACCAACTACCAGAACAACCTGATCCTGGCCCTGACCCTGCTGCTGCTGAGCCTGTTTGTCACCAGCATCTGGCACGCCTACTTCAACCTGGCGGGGCTGACGGTCAGCACCGAGCCCCTGGCCCTGGGCCAGGTGGACAGCCCCCTGCCGGTGAGCCTGAGAGTGACTGCCCCCCATCCGGTGCAGAGCCTGCGGCTCGACCATCCCCAGGCGCTGGGCAGCCAGCTAGCGCGGCTGGCCCACAGCGGGCGGCTGACCCTGCTGTTCACCCCCAGTCGCCGCGGCCCCTTTACGCCCGGCCGCATCACCCTGCAGAGTCATTACCCTCTGGGGCTGCTGCGTTGCTGGACCCACCTCGATCTGGCGCAGCAGACCCTGGTGGCCCCCCGCCCCGTGCCCTGTGCCCTGCCGCTGACCGGTCTGGCTGGCCAGGGACAGCACGCTCAGCAGGCTCTCCATGCTCCGCCCGAGGAGCTGGCGGAGCTGCGGCCCTATCGCCCCGGCGAGCCCCTCTCCCGTCTGGCCTGGCGCCAGCTGGCCCAGGGGCGCGGCAAGCTGACCAAGGTGTTTGATGCCCCACAGGGGCCGGCCCAATGGCTGGATCTGGCTCAGACACCCGGCACGGATCTGGAACTGCGCCTGGGCCAACTGTGTCATCAGGTGCTGCAGCTGAGCCAACGCCAGCACCCCTTCGGCCTGAAGCTGGCCAACTGGCAGTTGCCGCCGGACTCGGGCCCTGAGCAGACCCGCCAGGCCTTGAGTGCCCTGGCCCGCTTCGGGCTCAGACCATGAACCGGCATCCGGCCCTGCCTTGGCTCGCCGCCGCCTACCTGCTGGGCCTGCTGCCCCTGCTGGATAAGCTGAGCCTCTGGCTGCTGCTGCCCGCCGGTGCCGCCATCCTGGCCCGGCTGCTGATGGCGCTGGATCGCCTAAAGCCCCTGCCCAGTCCCTGGCCGGGCCTGCTGGCCCTGGTCTGTGCCCTGCCCTTGGCGCTGCAGGCCCGGGGACAGGGGCTGCTGGGAGCCCTGCTGGGCCTGCTGGTGCTGGGTTGTGCCTTCAAGTTTCTGGAGTTTCGTCATCGCCGGGATCTGGGCTTTCATGCCCTGGCGCTCTTCTTCATGGGCGGGCTAACCCTGCTCTATCACACGGGCCCTTTGATGGGCGGCTACCTGCTGCTGTTGTGCCTGCTGGGGCTGGGCGCCCTGCTCAGCCTCTATCGCGTCGCACCCTGGCAGCAGCAGGGCCGCCTGGCCCTGTTGTTGCTGCTGCAGAGCCTGCCCCTGATGCTCTTGCTGTTTGTGCTGCTGCCGCGGCTGGGGCCCTTGTGGAAGATGCCGGATCCCCGGGTGGCCAGTACCGGGCTGTCGGAGTCGGTGGCACCGGGGGCCTTCAGCCAGCTCACCCGGGACAGCCGTCTGGTGCTGCGGGTGCACTTCGATGGCCCGCCCCCCGCCCAGCGCTACTGGCGGGTCTGGGTGCACGAGATCTTTGATGGCCAGGCCTGGCAGCGACGAGCCGAACACAAAAACTGGCAGGCCCAGCTGGCACGGCTGCCCGATACCCCTCGGCCGCCGGCCCAGGGGTCGGGTTACGATCTCCTGCTGGAGCCGGGCATCAACCAGCAGCTGCCGGTGCTCTGGCCCGCCACCAGTCAGGCCCCGGATCTGCGCCTGAGCCCCTGGGGCGGCTGGGCCCTGCAACAGCCGGTGACCCAACCCCGCCAGATCCGGTTTTCTGGCGCCAGCCTGCCGCCCCCATCGCTGGGCGACGCCGATCGCCGCCTCAACCTGGCCCTGCCCCCCGGCAATCCCCGCAGCCGGGCCCTGGTCGCATCCTGGCGCCGCCAGGCGGTTGATGACGGCGGCTTGGTACAGGTGGCCATGGCCTATTTTCGCCAAGCGCCTTTCGCCTATACCCTGAGCCCGCCCCCGTTGAGCGGCGATCAGGTGGACGCCTTCCTGTTCGACAGCCGGCGGGGCTTCTGCGCCCATTACGCCAGTGCGCTGGCCTTCCTGCTGCGCGCCGCCGGCATACCTGCGCGCCTGGTGACCGGCTACCTGGGGGGGGAATATCGGCCTGAGGCCGGATACCTCAGCCTGTATCAGTTCGATGCCCACGCCTGGGTGGAGGCCTGGTGGGATGGGCGTTGGCATCGGCTGGACCCCACCGCCATGGTGGCACCGGAGCGGGTGGAGCAGGGGCTGGAGCAGCTGGTAGGGGCGGACGAGTTTCTCGCCGCAGACCCCTTCAGCCTGCAGCGCTACCGCCAGGTGCCGCTGCTCAACGAGCTGCGCCTCTGGCTGGCCGAACTGGACTACCGCTGGACCCTCTGGGTGGTGAACTACGATGGGAGCCGGCAGCAGCGGTTATTGAGCTGGCTGGGCAGCGAGGCGCTCTGGGCGCGGGCCGCCTGGCTGCTGGGCGGTGGCGTGCTGTTGGCGGCACTGGTGAGCCTGGGGCTCTGGTGGGGACGTCGGCCGGTGCCCGAGGCCCTAGCGGTGCGCCTCTACCGGCGCGCCTGCCGCACCTTGACCCGCCGTGGCGTGGGACCGACACCCGGCGAGACGCCACAGGCCTATGCCCAGCGTCTTACCCAGATCGCCCGGCCCGAGGCCGAGGTCATGACCGAGATCGCCGAGCTGCTGGGGCAGTTGCGCTACGCCAAGACGACGAAGCCGGGCACCCTGGCCCGGCTTCGTCGGCTGGTGCGACGGCTCTAGCTGTGATCTCTCTGTAGGTTGTTCACTCGGGGCATTCCCGGAGAATTGGAGGCGCCAACCAAACCAAT
>NZ_BAABFC010000011.1:0-60966 GCF_039540575.1 Pseudaeromonas paramecii | reverse complement strand
ATATGGCTCAGTTGGTAGAGCGCACCCTTGGTAAGGGTGAGGTCCCCAGTTCGACTCTGGGTATCAGCACCATCATAAAGAAACCCCGCCTTGGCGGGGTTTTTGCTTTTTTGCTTTCTTTTTTGTTAGCTCAACTTAGCCGGATAGGCGGCTGTGCCGCAGCTCACTGCGTTTGAGTGTCTGATAATCGCAGATGGCAGGCAGCGCCTGCAGGTGGCGTTGCAGCATATGCAGGGCGGCAAAGCTGATGACGGTGGTGTGAAGTTGCTGATCTTGCAGGCCAATATTCAGCGTCTGGGCTGCTCCTTGCTGACCATCCCAAAGGGCCAACGGAATGCCGGCTTCGCTCGCCTGCCCCACTGCCAGATGTAAGCCATCGTGCTGCTGCAGGGTTTTTAACAGTGCGGCGGCCGAGGCTGGCAGTGGGCCGTAGTGGGCGCTGAGCCTGGGTAACACTGGGGCTAGCTGTCGCAGTAGCAAACCCTGACTGGCATCCTCATGCAGCACCAGCGGTTGGTTATCCAACAGCCGCTGAAGATCCGTCGCCATCTGCCAATCACCTTGTCCTACCTGATACGGCGCTAGAATTGGCAACAGTTGCTGCTCTGCCAGGGCAAAGTCGGTGTCATCGGCCTGCTGACTGATGAGCTTTATTTCGATCAGCGGCATGGAGGAGCGGTAGCCCAACACGATATGGGTCGGCCAGCTGAGATTGTCCAGTTGATCGCTCAGGGCCGACTCGGAGACACCGAAGGTGAAGTAGCGACGCACCTCGGTCCTCTGGCTCTGCTCCCCGGTCGCCAGCCTGGGCAGTATCTGCTCATCGACCATGCGGAAAAACTCGTTCGGCACGCCTGGAGTAAAGAAACAACGTGCCCGGTCGATCTGGAGCTCAAAGCCGCAGGCCGTGCCGATGGGATTATCTAGTTTGCTAGCCCCTGTGGGCAGCATCGCCTGCTTGCGGTTACTGGTGGGCATGGGGCGGCCACGGCTGGCGTAGCGTGCCTCGAGTTGATCCAGCCAGGCGGTATCCAATGCCAAGCCGACGCCGGCAGCCAGAGCCGCTGCCTCTGTGGTCTTGTCGTCTGAGGTGGGGCCCAATCCGCCATTGACGATGATGATGTCAGCCTGCTGGCTGCGCTCCTTAAGGATGGCTACCAGATGCGTCAGGTCATCCCCCACCGTCTGGCGACGCTGGACCTGCATTCCTTTATCCAGCAGTCGCTGGCATAGCCAGGCGGCATTGCTGTCGACGATGAAGCCGGTCAGCACCTCATCGCCTGTGGTGATAATTTCGATATGCATGAAGGCTATCTCAAATGCCAAGCCAGAGGGTTCGGCTACGTTAGCACGACCCCCGCTCAGGCGCACAGTGGGCGCTTATGGATGTTACTGTTTGAGATTACTGGTGTAATCGATATAGAAGCTGATCCGAGTGCGCGGGTTCAGGTATTCGAACACAGGTTCCGGTAATCGACTTGGGGCAATGACCTTGCCGATACTCAGCCCGGCATCCTCCAGATCTATGATCGCCGCCTCTTGGCGTGGGATCATGGGGTCGTACAGTAGCACGCTGGGATAGAGCAGGCGCTTGGGGTTGACCGACATCACCAGGCCCACCTGGCCATTGGAAAGCTGCACCACGCTGCCGGGAGGATAGATGCCCAGCTGTTTGACCAGCAGCCCTATGTAGTCCTTGTTGAGTTGCTTGGTTCTGTGCTTGAACAGATAAGACAGCACCACGTGGGGCACCCGGGCCTGACTCTTTTGTTGCGGGTGGCAGAGGGAGTCGTATTCATCCACCATCGAGAGCATCTGGGTCAGCTTGCCCAGTTTGTCGGCTTTCACTTGCTCCGGGTAGCCGGAGCCATCCAGTCGCTCATGGTGTTGATAGACCAGCGTCTTGATTTCTGGGTTGCAGTCTTTGACCAGATCCAGCAAATCCCGGCTGTAGCGCGGGTGCTGGCGCATCAGGTTTTCCTCGGGCTTGGTGAGCGGCTCCATCTTGCGCAGTATCTGACTGGGGATCTTCACCTTGCCGATATCGTGGAAGATGGCCCCCATACCCAACACCTTAATCTCCTGCTCGTTGAAGCCGGCCTCCTTGCCCAGCATCATGGCCAGGATCGCCACGTTGAGGGAGTGATAGTAAATCGACTCCCCTTCCGGCATGTCGGACATCAGGTGCAGCACCATCTCATCGGCATTGAGCAGCTTGCTCACCATGTCGTCCACCAGCTCCTGAGCCTCCTGCATGGCGGTCAAGGGGCGGTTTTGCAACTTGTTGATCAAGCTGCGCATCTGGGTGAGCGAGCGTTCGAACGCCTTCTCGCTGCGCTGCAGGCTGCGGCGGTATTGCTTGAGCTGCTCTATGCGATGGGCCTTATCGGCGCGCAGCCGGGCATCCAGATCCGCGACCTCATCATGGTTGATGGCGGGTTCGGCCAGCTGGATCTCGCTGCTCATGGGTTTGGGCGGCGTGTCGGACTTATCCGGAAAGATGACCACCTGTTTGAGGCCCAGGCTGCGGATAAGATCTATCTGTTCCTGCGATTTAATCAGGAAGCTGGAGAAGAGAAAGGGGTGATCCTTCCAGTTAACCGGCAATTTTACGTAGTTGCCAATCTGGAGCCGATCAATGGAGATCTTTATGCCTGCCATCAAGTTACCGCTTTGAAGTGTCAGCGCTAATGCTAGTCAAAGGGGGGAGGGAAAGGAAGTGCCAGTGTGCGTGTGGTGACAATGGATGACAGTGACCGCCCCTTGGTGTAGATTTCTAGATGTCCAGACGTTTTTACCGTTATCTTGAGGGAGTGAGCCATGCCGATTCGCATTCCGGATAAGCTGCCGGCAGCCGGGGTTCTCAGTGAAGAGAATATTTTTGTCATGACCGAGACGCGGGCCGTTCATCAGGACATACGCCCCCTGCGGGTGTTGCTGCTGAACCTGATGCCCAAGAAGATCGAGACAGAAATCCAGCTGATGCGCATGCTCTCCAACTCTCCGCTGCAGGTGAACGTCGACCTGTTGCGCATCGACAATCGCGAGTCAAAGAACACCCCCATTACGCACCTGGAGACCTTTTATCAGGATTTCGCCCAGGTGAAGCAGAACAAGTATGACGGTCTCATCATCACGGGGGCGCCCCTCGGGCTGGTGCAGTTTGATGATGTGGTCTACTGGGACACCCTGGTGGAGATCATCGAGTGGTCACGCCACCATGTCACCTCGACCCTGTTTCTGTGCTGGGCCGCCCAGGCGGCGCTCAAGGTGTTTTATGGCCTGGAGAAGCAGACCCGGGATGCCAAACTGTCCGGTGTCTACGAGCATCGCCGCCTGGTGGCCCTGGATCCGCTGGTGCGCGGCTTCGACGATCGCTTTCTGGCGCCGCACTCCCGTTACGCCAGCTTTGAAGGGAATTTTATCCGTGCCAACACCGATCTGCAGATCTTCGCCGAGTCTGATGAGGCGGGTGTTTATCTGGCGGTGAGCCCGGATTGCCGCCAGGTCTACGTCACCGGCCATCCCGAATACGATGCCGATACCCTGCACAACGAATACCAGCGGGATGTGGGGCTAGGGTTGGCGCCGGCCATGCCGGTCAATTATTACCCCAACAACGATGCCAGCCAGACACCGCACTCCAGCTGGCGTAGCCATGGGCACCTGTTGTTTGCCAACTGGTTGAATTACTACGTCTATCAGTTGACGCCGTTCGACCTGGGGACGCTTAGCTAGTCTGGCCAGCCATAACGGGCCAGATCCAGCGGGCAGTCTGCCGCGGCGGGTACCCCTTCTGCCTGCAGCAGGGCCAATTGTCGTTGCAGGTCTTCGCCCTGCAGCGAGCAGAGGCCAAAACGATTGATGACCCTGTGCCACGGCAGGCGGCTGCCTTCGGGCAAGCGGCACAAGAGGCCGCCGACCTGGCGGGCGGCACGGGGGGAGCCGGCCAGGCGGGCCACCTGGCCATAGGTGGTGACGCGCCCGTAGGGAATGGCCGCCACCACCTGATAGACCCGCTGGGCAAAGCCCATGGGCGGGTGAGAGGGAGGGATTGACATGGACATCTTGCTATCATGCACACAATGTCAGCCATCCTGACAGTGGAGCGCCTGGCTTGTCCAGCCGCGGTGCTCTAGACCAATACGCATCCTCGGTTCCAGGACGGAGCCGGGCATCCAGCAGTAAAAGAGGATTATCCAAGTGCCTACGACCCAACCGGCAACGTCCACCCAGACCCAGCTTACCCACTGTCTGCAACAGCGCATCCTGCTGATCGACGGCGGCATGGGCACCATGATCCAGAGCTACGGGTTGCAGGAAGCGGACTACCGGGGCGAGCGCTTCGCCCACTGGCCCAGCGATCTCAAGGGCAACAATGACCTGCTGGTACTGACCAAGCCCCAGGTGATCCGCGAGATCCACGAGGCCTATCTGGCCGCCGGCGCCGATATTCTCGAGACCAACAGCTTCAACGCCACCCGCATCGCCATGGCCGACTATCACATGGAGGATCTCAGCGCCGAGATCAACCGGGAGGCGGCGCGGCTGGCCCGCCAGGTGGCGGATGAGTGGACCGCCAAGGACCCGGCCAAGCCGCGCTTTGTCGCCGGCATCCTGGGCCCCACCAACCGCACCTGTTCCATTTCGCCGGATGTGAACGATCCCGGCGCGCGCAACGTCACCTATGACGAACTGGTGGCCGCCTACATGGAGTCTACCCATGCGCTGATCGAAGGCGGGGCTCACCTCATCATGATCGAGACCATCTTCGATACCCTTAACGCCAAGGCCGCGGTGTTTGCGGTGGAGAGCGTGTTCGATGAGCTGGGGCTGCGTCTGCCGGTGATGATCTCCGGTACCATCACCGATGCCTCCGGCCGTACCCTGTCCGGCCAGACCACCGAGGCCTTTTACAACTCGCTGCGCCACGCCCAGCCACTCTCGTTCGGCCTCAACTGTGCCCTGGGCCCCAAGGAGCTGCGCCAGTACGTGGAGGAGCTTGCTCGCATCAGCGAGACCTATGTGTCGGTGCACCCCAATGCCGGCCTGCCCAACGCCTTCGGTGGCTACGATCTGGAAGCCGACGAGATGGCGGTGCATATCCGCGAGTGGGCCGAGGCGGGTTTCCTCAACCTGGTGGGGGGCTGCTGCGGCACCACACCGGCCCATATCGCCGCCATGGCACAGGCGGTGGCCGGCTGTGCGCCACGCCCGCTGCCGGAGCTGCCGGTGGCCTGTCGTCTGGCCGGCCTGGAGCCCTTGACTATCAGCGCCGACTCCATGTTTATCAACGTGGGGGAGCGCACCAACGTCACCGGTTCGGCCAAGTTCAAGCGGCTGATCAAGGAAGAGAATTACGACGAGGCGCTGGACATCGCCCGTCAGCAGGTGGAAAACGGCGCCCAGATCATCGACATCAACATGGACGAAGGCATGCTGGATGCTGAGGCCTGCATGGTGCGCTTCTTGAACCTCATCGCCTCCGAGCCGGACATCTGCAAGGTGCCCATCATGGTGGACTCCTCCAAGTGGGAGGTGATGGAAGCCGGGCTCAAGTGCATTCAGGGCAAGCCCATCGTCAACTCCATCTCCATGAAGGAGGGGGTGGAGAAGTTTATCGCCCAGGCCAAGCTCATTCGCCGTTATGGCGCCGCCGTCATCGTCATGGCCTTTGACGAACAGGGGCAGGCCGATACCCGGGCGCGCAAGTTCGAGATCTGTCAGCGGGCCTACCGCATCCTGGTGGATCAGGTGGGTTTCCCACCGGAAGACATCATCTTCGATCCCAACATCTTCGCGGTGGCAACCGGCATCGACGAACACAACAACTACGCCATGGACTTCATCGAAGCGGTGAAGGACATCAAGGAACACCTGCCTCACGCCATGATCTCCGGTGGTGTCTCCAACGTCTCCTTCTCGTTCCGCGGCAACGAGCCGGTGCGCGAGGCGATCCACTCTGTGTTCCTCTACTATGCCATTCAGAACGGCATGGACATGGGCATCGTCAACGCCGGTCAATTGGCCATCTACGAGGACATCCCGGCCGAGCTTAAGGCCAAGGTGGAGGCGGTGGTGCGCAACACCCACCCCGGCGCCACCGAGGAGCTGCTGGCCATTGCCGAGCAGTACCGTGGCGGAGGTGCCCAGCAGGTGGTGGATCCGAAGGAGCAGGAGTGGCGCAGCTGGCCGGTGGCCAAGCGGCTGGAGCATGCCCTGGTCAAGGGCATTACCGACTTCATCGACGAGGACACCGAAGAGGCGCGTGCCCAGTCGGCGCGGCCCATCGAGGTGATCGAAGGGCCGCTGATGGCCGGCATGAACGTGGTGGGCGATCTGTTTGGCGCCGGCAAGATGTTCCTGCCCCAGGTGGTGAAGTCGGCGCGGGTGATGAAGCGGGCCGTAGCCTACCTGCAGCCCTATATCGAGCAGGAAAAATCCGGCGGCCAGAGCAATGGCAAGATCGTCATGGCCACGGTGAAGGGCGACGTGCACGACATCGGCAAGAACATCGTCGGCGTGGTGCTGCAGTGCAATAACTTCGAGATCATCGATCTGGGCGTCATGGTGCCCTGCGAGAAGATCCTGCAGACCGCCCGGGAGCAAAACGCCGACATGATTGGCCTCTCCGGCCTCATCACGCCCTCGCTGGACGAGATGGTGCACGTGGCCAAGGAGATGCAGCGCCAGGGCTTCACCATACCGCTGCTCATCGGCGGCGCCACCACCTCCAAGGCCCATACCGCGGTGAAGATAGAGCAGAACTACCAAGAGCCTGTGGTCTATGTCTCCAATGCCAGCCGGGCGGTGGGCGTGGCCCAGAGCCTGCTGTCGACCGAGCTCAAGCCGGCCTTTGCCGAGCGGCTCAGCCGCGAGTACGAGACGGTGCGGGAGCAGCATGCCCGCAAGCAACCGCGCACCAAGGCGGTGTCGCTGGCCGAGGCCCGCGCCAATGGCTGGTCCTGCGACTGGAGTGCCTACCAGCCGCCCAAGCCGGCCCAACCCGGCATCCATGTGCTGCGCAAGGTAGCCATTGCCACCCTGCGTAACTACATCGACTGGACTCCCTTCTTCCTCAGCTGGGAGCTGGCGGGCAAGTTCCCGCGCATCCTGGAGGATGAGGTGGTGGGCGAGGAGGCCAAGCGCCTGTATGCCGATGCCAATGCCATGCTGGATCGCCTGGAGGGCAGCGGCGAGGTGGAGGTGACCGGTATGCTGGGGCTGTTCCCGGCCAACCGGGTCGGCGATGACATCGAGGTCTACACCGACGAGTCGCGAAGCGAGGTCAAACAGGTGCTGCGCGGTCTGCGCCAGCAGACCGACAAGGTGAGCCAGGCCCGGGATGGCAAGGTGTTCCCCAACTACTGCCTCTCCGACTTTGTGGCGCCCAAGGAGAGCGGCGTCGCCGACTGGATCGGCGCCTTCGCGGTGAGCGGCGGCTTTGGTGAGAGCGAGATCGCGGAAGGCTACAAGGCGGCGGGGGATGACTACAATGCCATCTTGCTGCAGGCGGTGTGCGATCGTCTGGCCGAAGCCTTTGCCGAGTACCTGCATGAGCGGGTGCGCAAGGAGTTCTGGGGGTATGCCCCGGACGAGGCACTGACCAACGAGGAGCTGATCCGCGAGAACTACCGTGGCATCCGTCCGGCACCCGGTTATCCGGCCTGCCCCGAGCACACCGAGAAAGGCACCCTGTGGCAACTGCTGGGGGTGGAGGAGGCCATCGGCATGCAGCTGACCGAATCCTATGCCATGTGGCCGGCGGCGGCGGTCTCCGGCTGGTACTTCAGCCACCCGGAAGCCAAATACTTCGCCGTGGCGGGGATCCAGCCCGATCAGGTCAAGGATTATGCCGAGCGCAAGGGCATGACGGTGGAAGAGGCGGAACGCTGGTTGGCGCCCAATCTGGGCTACCAGCCGGAATAAAATCCGAGGGCGCCGCTGGCGCCCTTTTTGTTAGCTGGCCCGCAAAGCCGGGTTGCCACGGCTGGTTTTGTGATGGGGCCCGGCCATAATGCCAGCCCCGCCGTATTGGAGATGCCCCATGTCACTGCGTTGCCTTGCCCTCTTGTTGAGCTGTTTGACCCTGCCCGCCCTGCAGGCCACCGAAGTCGCTCCGCCCACTGCCGAGCAGGAGTACCATGCCCTGGCGAGCCGTTTCGTGGATCTCTCCTTGCACCAGTCACCCCTGGCCTATCTGAGCCTGGTGACCGAGCCCGTGCTGCGGGATGGCGGTGATGGTCAGTACCAGCACCTGGCCGCGCTGCTCAAGCCCAGGGTGCCGGCGGATCCGGTGGCCACCCTGCTCTATGCCGGCTTGCTCAGTGCCCAGGCCCACAAACCCTTGATGCGATTGTCGCCGGATGGCCAGCTGAACCAGGCCCAGTTGGATAACTGGCCCGCCCTGATGGCCGATCCCTTGCTCAAGGAGTCCTTCGGTCTGCTGGATACCCTGTGCCAGCAGCAGAACCTGCAGGCCTGCCTGTCCTGGTTTCAGGCCTTGAACGAACAGGGGGTGCCTGTGATGGTGGGGCAGGATGAGGCGGCCCGACAGACGTTTTTGCGCAGCATGGCTGCACCGGAGGCCCAGGTGCGGCGGGTGGCGATCCTGAATTACGCCCAACAGGCCTCGCCGAGCCTGGCCCGCTTCATCGCCAGCCTGTATGAGCGGGGACTGTTGCCGCTGCCACCGGAGATGGCCAAGGCGCTGGGCTTTGAGCGGGATGCGGCCAAGGCGGCTCAGTGGCAAAGCAAGGCCGAGCAGCTGATGGCGCAGTGAGACAAGGCGGCTGGAAAAAAGAACAGCCGTCCTAGGACGGCTGGCGAAAGAGGAATGATGGGTCATTCAACGTGGGTGGAGCGAATGGCCCGGAATTCAGTGCCAAGTCCCGACCAGCTCCTGATGGTCGGAAGCGCGGATCACCGCGGCTGAAAACGAGGCAATCATCAGTATTTTTGCGTTTTCGTTCAATACCCAACAATAAATTCCCCGCCTTTGCTTTTTTTTGTTTAATCTTGGTGCCGATATTTTATCGTTTGTTTATTTATGAGGCTGAAAAGTGGCCGCTCATTATCAGATCGATGATCTGGACCGCAAGATACTGACTGCCCTGGTGGACAATGCCCGGACGCCCTATGCCGAGCTGGCCAAACTCAATGGCGTCAGCCCGGCTACCATCCATGTACGGGTGGAGAAGCTCAGGCAGGCCGGCATCATCACGGGTGCCCAGATCACATTGGATCCTCAGTCCTTGGGCTTCGACGTCTGCTGTTTCATCGGCATCAACCTCAAGAGCGCCAAGGACTATGGTCGGGCTATCGAGCAGTTGCATCGCCTGCCGGAGGTGACGGAGGCTCATTACACCACAGGGCACTACAACATCTTCATCAAGGTGCGTACCCGCTCCATCGACGAGCTGCACCAGCTGCTGATCAACCGCATCCAGTCCATCGACGAGATCCAGTCCACCGAGACCCTGATCTCCCTCAGTAGCCCCATCCAACGGCAAATCTCGTTATAGCGCCGACGGCGCCATCTGCCTGCCGAATCTTTTTTGCCCGACGGGTATAGGCCCATACGGGCCAGATTCAGTTATCCCATTGCTGAACAAGAATTACCTGTCTTGAGGCAAAAACTGAAAGCGCTTTCAAGTCTTTGCCTCTGCTTAAGGTCACAAAAAAAGGTCAGCCTAGGTTAAGGGATGCTAAGCCGATGCAATTTACTCGTTAGGTCACAAATTACCTGTGTTGTCGCTCTTTATATTCCGCGCCAAGCGTGCTGCGTCAGTGGTCTTCGCTGCATAAACGAGGGTCGCCAAGGTTGTTGGCGACGTTCCGATAACAAACCGGCGTTGTTTTGGAATATGACTAACAAGGGAAATAGTATGGACTTACGATTTAAACGGCTCGCGCTGCTGGTGATGCCCAGTGTCGTTGCTCTTAGCATGAGTGGCTGTGTCTTCGACTCTGATGATTCCACCACCAGCTCTGACGGCTTCACGGAAGACAGCGTCTTTACCTATACGGCGGCCAGCCTGCCGGATGCAACCGTCTCGGCTGAGAATGATGCGACGCCAGAAGACGCTAACACGCTGCGTTTCTATCTGGTGGATCCCGAACTGAGCAGCACCGCCTCGTCGGCGGCCACCTCAACCTCCGCCACCGCCAGCCCGGCCTACTCCACCTACAACCTGTACATGTGGAACGACAGCACCTGCTCCGGTTTGGCCGTCGCGGATGATGATGGTCAATTGGTGGACGGGACGGCCGCAGAAGATGGTGCCGGCTGGGACTATACCGCCAACACGCCGACGGGCTCTGACGACTACGGCCCCTATTGGGATCTCAAGTTGGCGGACGATGCGCTGACCACAGACGGTGCCTGTGTCAGTCTGATCGTGCGGGATGGCACCGGCAAGTTGCTGGGTGATGACAACACCATCATCACCCTGGCGGATTATGCCGACCGTACCGTCTCGGTGCGGGAAGGCGATGGCACCCTGTATGACAAGAAGCAGGATGCCTACGATGCCTGGAAGGCCAATCTGTCCTCCGGCATGTTCACCGATGCGGCGGCGCATCTCATCGATGCCAACACCCTGGTGTGGAACGATGACAACCTGGCAGATGCCAAGTTTGTCCGTCTGTACTATTCCGCCAATGGCGGCACCATCAGCGCGGATGATGATGGCAAGGTCACGGCCGACTTCATCAAGCTGACGGCGACCGAGTTGACCGACGAACAGCAGGCAGCCTTCCCCCACCTGTCTGGCTATAAGGCTTTTAGTCTGCCCAGCGATGTGACCGCCGACACCGTCAAGGCGGTGTTGAAGAACCAGATCGCCGCAGTGGCGCTGGATAGTGAAGGCAGCCTGTTGGCCGGCACCTATGTGCAGACCGCCGGCGCCCTGGATGATCTCTATGCCGATGCGGCCACCGCATTGAGCTATGGCGCCCAGGTGTCTGATGATGGCGTGTCCTTCCGCCTGTGGGCCCCCACCGCCACCGCCGTCAGCCTGGTGATCTACGACGAGGACAAGAGCGTCGTCTCCACCAATGCAATGACCCTGGACAGCGACTCCGGCTCCTGGTCCTACAGCGGTGACAGCAGTCTGGTAGGTCAGTACTACCGCTATGCCATCACCGTCTACCACCCGGCCGATCAGGCTTGGCACAGCTATGAGGTGACCGATCCCTATTCCCTGAGCCTGTCCATGAACTCCGAGTACAGCCAGGTGGTGGATCTGGACTCAGAGGCCCTCAAGCCTGATGGCTGGGACAGCCTGCAGGCCCCCCATGCCCAGACCAGTGAAGCCGATTTGGCTAAGATGGTGCTGCACGAATCACATCTACGGGATCTGACAGCCTTTGACACCGGTATCGATGCCAGCGAGCGGGGCAAGTACCTGGCATTGACCGAGGCCAACTCCCTGGCGGTGCAACACCTGAAGGCCTTGGCCGCCGCCGGTGTGACCCATATGGAGTTGATGCCGGTATTTGATATCGCCTCGGTCGATGAAGACCCGGATCAGGTGGCTAACCTGAACGATAGCTTCAGCCATCTGTGCGAGGTCAATAGTGCCGTGGCGGCCAGCGAGTTTGCCAGCTATTGCACCAGCGATAGCACGGTGGCCGAGGTGTTGGCTTCCCTGGACAAGGACTCCAAGGCGGTGCAGACCCTCAACCTGATGATCGCCGATACCGACTCCTTCAACTGGGGTTATGACCCCTTCCACTACACCACGCCTGAGGGCTCCTACGCCTCGGATGCCGACGGTACCGCCCGTATCCTCGAGTTCCGCAAGATGGTCAAGGCCATCAAGGAAGACATCGGCATGAACGTGGTGATGGATGTGGTGTACAACCACACCAATGCTGCCGGACCGACTGCGGATTCCTCTGTGCTGGATAAGATAGTCCCCTGGTATTACCAACGCCTGGACGAAACCACGGGTACGGTGGAAAGCGCTACCTGCTGTTCCGACTCTGCGCCGGAGCACGCCATGTTCGCCAAGCTGATGGAAGACTCCCTACTCACCTGGACCCAGGAGTACAAGATCGACGCCTTCCGCTTCGATCTCATGGGCTACATCCCCAAGAGTCTGATGGTGGATGCCCTGGCCAAGACCAAGGCGGTGGACTCTGAGATGTACTTCTTGGGCGAAGGCTGGGATGCCGGTCAAGGCGATCGCTTCACGGCGGCTACCCAGTTGAACCTGACCGGCACCGGCATAGGTACCTTCTCCGATCGCCTGCGGGATGCGGTGCGTGGCGGTGGTCCTTTCGATTCAGGCAGCTCCATTCGCAAGAATCAGGGCTTTGGCAACGGCGCCTATGTCCTGGCCAACGAAGAGGATGCCATGACCCAGGATGACGCCCGTCACCTGGCGGATCTGACCCGTCTGGGGATGGCCGGTAACCTGAAGGACTATGTGCTGGTGGATTACGAGGGCACTCCCAAGGTGGGTTCCGACTTCGATTACAACGGAGTAGCGGCAGGTTATGCCCAGGATCCCATTGAAGTGCAGAACTACGTGTCCAAACACGATAACCAGACCCTCTTCGACATCATCGCCTACAAGGCCTCCACCGATGCCGATATGGCCACCCGGGTGCGGATGCAGGGGCTCTCCCTGGCCACCGTGCTGCTGGGACAGGGGATCGCGTTTGACCAGCAAGGCTCCGAGTTGCTGCGTTCCAAGTCATTCGAACGTGACTCCTACAACTCAGGCGACTGGTACAACAAGGTCGACTACAGCATGCAGACCAACAACTACGACGTTGGCTTGCCCCGTTACGACAAGGACGGTGACAACTACTCCCTGATCGCCTCGATCAAGGACGTGGTGGGGGCGCCGGGTGCCACCGAGATTGCCGAGATGAACAGCTTCTACCAGGAGCTGGCCAGCCTGCGCCAGTCTTCTCCGTTGTTCACGCTGGGAACCGGCGCTGAGGTCATGAACCGGGTGGACTTCCGCAACGTGGGGAGTGACCAGGTGGACGGCCTCATCGTCATGACCCTTGATGACGGTACCGGCCAGACCGATCTGGACAGCAGCTACGATGGCATCGTGGTGCTGGTAAATGCCTCCGGTAGCAGCCAGACCATTGGTGACTTCAAGGACGGCGATGGCAATGCCATCACTCTCTCCGGCTACACGCAAAGCAGCATCCAGACCGCGCTAGGCTCTGCCTCCATCGGTTATGGTGCCAGCTTCGCCGACGGTCAGTTCACCGTGCCGGCCTGGTCGGTGGCCGTGTTCGTCAAGGCGCAGGGCGAGGCTCAAGGCACTGGCTTGCCGGTCTCCAAGAAGCAGGACATGAGCACGGTTGAACCCTACGACGTAGATGTTTACGCCTTGGGTAACCAGGCCATGTTCGGCAACTGGAGCGCCGCCGATGCCAACAAATTCACCTTCACCGGGGCTGACTACAGCTACACCCTGTCGGTTGAGGTGACGGATGACATGCTCTCCGATGACGGTGCCGAGCTCAAGGTGGCCGATGCCAGTTGGTCTACTGCCAACTTCGGCATTTGCAGTGACGGTGACACCCTGGAGGCCGGCAGCACCCTGACCCTGTGTTCCGGTGGTGGCAACATCCCCATGGCACTTGAGAAGGCCGGCACCTACACCTTCACCTTTAAAGTGGCCAGCAAGACCAGCCCGACTCTGACGTTGGCGATTGCCGAAGAGGCCGAGGCCTGCACCCTGCTGGATGATTCCAGTGAGACGCCGACCCTGGGGGATACCACCCTGGCACTGCGGGGGGCTCATTCCTCCTGGGCCTGGGATTCAGCCTATCAGTTGACCTACAAGGGCGATGGCATCTATGAGGCGGCCATCTCTTCGGATGTGGACTTGACCGGTGGCTTCAAGATTGCCGCAAACACCACCAGTTGGGATCCGCAGTTCTTCGCGACCTCTGGCGGTACGCTGGTGACCGATATGCAGCCGGATGTGGTGTATGAGGCCTATGGTCGCTTCGGTGGTGAGGGGTCGGATCCGGGTAACAACACCATGGATCTGGCTGAGGGAACCTGGTTGTTCCGCCTGGCGCTGGACACCAAAGCCACCATGTCCGGTGCCGGGGTGAAGGGCAGTTTCGACGTCTGCCAATTGCAGTAATTCAGACGGTCTTTTCACCTAAAACCGCTCGCCATGGCGAGCGGTTTTTTTTGCTTAATCTGCTTTTTTAGGGCAACAAATTTCTGCCTGTCTAGTCAATAAACCGCTCGGTTTGTTGTTTATTTCCGTAATATTATTTCATTTCATGAAACCGTTTTCTGCCATATCACCGAGATCTGGCTCGCAAAGATGTGTTAAGCGATCTTATCGGAAACCTACGCCGATCCTTTTTTCTTTACCTGATCACAATTTACGGCAGCTCTGCAACATTATATTACGCCGCGAAACACCCGCATGACGCGTTTCAACAAAAACGACCATGGATGTGAAGTGTTGTTTCTGAATTTCATATTACAAGCGGACATCGTTCGCAAAATGGCTAACAAGGGAAACAGTATGGACTTACGATTCAAAAGACTTGCCCTGCTGGTAATGCCCAGTGTCGTGGCGCTGGCCATGGCAGGCTGTGGCTCTGACTCCAACGAGAGCGGTGGATTTACCTCAGACAGCAATTTTAGCTACGCCGCTCCTGCTCTGCCGTCCGATACCGTCGCGGCCGAGGCTGATGTGGCGCCTGCCGATGCCAACACCATTCGTCTCTACCTGGTGGATCCGGATCTCTCCTCCAACAGTGCCGCGGCCAAGAGTGGCCGGGATGCGACTGGCACGCCCTGGGCCAACTACAGCCTGTGGCTCTATAACCAGGACACCTGCCAAGCTCTGGCGACCGATGCCGATGACGGTCAGCTGCTGAGCACCGACGGGGATACCGAGAACGGTGAAGCTGCAGCTTGGGGCTCTGCGCAGAACACCCCCACTGGCTATGACGAATACGGCCCTTACTGGGATCTCAAACTCAAAGACGGGGCCATGGATGATGCCACTGCCTGCGTCAACCTGATCGTGCGGGATGCCGGTCAGAACAAGATCCTGGGCGATAACAACGATGGCAGCTATGCCCTCAAGTTGGCCAATTTTAGCGATCGCACCGTCACCGCCCGCGAGGGCGATCGGCAGTTCTATGACGCCAAGCAGGATGCCTATGCCGACTGGAAGGCCAACACCTCCTTCGACATGTTCTCCGCGGCCAGTGCGCACCTGATCGATGCCAACACCCTGGTGTGGAGTGACAGCTCCCTGGCGGATGCCAAGTTTGTGCGCCTGTACTACTCCGCCAACAACGGCACCATAGTCGCGGGTGAAGATGGCAAGGTCACTGATAAATTCATCAAGCTGACCGCCACCGAACTGACCGATGAGCAGAAGGCCGCCTATCCGCACCTGTCTGGTTTCACCGCCTTCAGCCTGCCGAGCAATGTGGATGCCGATACCCTGAAGGCCGTCCTGAAGAATCAGGTCGCTGCCGTGGCGCTGGACAGCAAGGGCACCCTGCTGGCCGGCACCTATGTGCAGACCGCCGGTGGTCTGGATGATCTGTATGCTGAATCCGCCAAGGAGCTGAGCTATGGCGCCATGGTGGCCGACGATGGCGTGACCTTCCGTCTGTGGGCGCCGACTGCCACCGCAGTCAGCCTGGTGATCTACAACGAGGATAAGAGCGTCGCGTCCACCGAAGCCATGACCCTGGACAATGCCTCCGGTGCCTGGTCTTACACCGGTGACACCAGCCTGGTCGGCAAGTACTATCGCTATGCCATCACCGTTTACCACCCGGTGGATCGTAAGTGGCACAGCTATGAGGTGACTGATCCCTACTCCCTGAGCCTGTCCATGAACTCCACCTACAGCCAGGTGGTGGATCTGGAATCTGCCGATCTCAAGCCGGCTGGCTGGGATGACCTGAAGGCTCCGCATACCCAATTGGATAACCCGGCGAAAATTGTCACGCTGGAAACCCATATCCGCGACTTCTCTGCTCGTGATGTGTCTACGCCTGAGGCGGAGCGTGGCAAGTATCTGGCCTTTACCGATACCGAGACGGTGCCGGTACAACACATGATGGATCTGGCCAAGAGCGGTGTGACTCACATGCACCTGATGCCGACCTTCGACATTGCCACCATCAATGAAGATCCGGCCAAGCGGGTGGATCTGCCGGATCCGGTCAGCAAGCTGTGTGAACTCAATAGCGCCATGACCTCCTCCGAGTTCTCCGGCTATTGCGACAGCGCTAAGACGGTGCAGCAGGTGTTTGAAGAGCTGGAGGAGAGCGACAGCAAGTCCAACCCTGTGGTGCAGCGTTTCGAAAGCTATCTGCGTGACTACGACAGCTTCAACTGGGGTTACGATCCCTTCCACTACACTGTGCCGGAAGGTTCTTATGCCTCTGAGGCCGAGGGTACCACTCGGATCAAGGAGTTCCGCGAGATGGTCATGGCCATCAAGCAGAACATCGGCATGAACGTGGTCATGGACGTGGTGTATAACCACACCAACGCCGCCGGCCCCAGCGATGACAAGTCCGTGCTGGACAAGATTGTCCCCTGGTACTATCACCGCTTGGATGAGCTCAGTGGCGATGTGGAAATGTCCACCTGCTGCTCCAACACGGCACCGGAACACGCCATGTTCGCCAAGTTGATGAGTGACTCCCTGGTCACCTGGGCCAAGGAGTACAAGATCGACTCCTTCCGCTTCGACCTGAACGGTTTCCACCCCAAGGCACAGATGCTGGATGCGCTGGCCAAGGTGAAGACAGTGAACCCGGACATGTTCTTCTATTCCGAAGGTTGGGATTACGGCGAGACGGTCAACAACACCCGCTTCGTCACCGCCTCTCAGCTGAACATGGGCGGCACAGGTATCTCTACTTACTCCGACCGTCTGCGTGATGCGGTTCGGGGCGGTGGTTGCTGTGATGACGGCACTGCCGTTCACACCGCGCAAGGCTTTGGTAACGGGGCCTATGTCGAGCCCAATACCGCCATCAGCGATGATGCTGCAGCCAAGGCCGCCGCCATGGCGCAGACTGACCTGGTTCGTCTGGGGATGGCCGGTAACCTGAAGGATTTTGTGCTGACCACCTACGAGGGTGTGCCGACCAAGGGGTCCGACATGGCGTATGGTTCCGCACCGGCTGGTTATGCCGTGGATCCGTTCGAAGTGCTGAACTATGTGACCAAGCACGACAACCAATCCATCTGGGATATCACTCAGTACAAGGCGGCTGACGAGACCACCCTGGATGAGCGTGTCCGCATGACGGCACTGTCCCAGGCCACCGTGCTGCTGGGTCAAGGCATCGTGTTTAGCGACATCGGTGGTGAGTTCCTGCGTTCCAAGTCTTTCAACCGCGACTCCTATAACTCAGGTGACTGGTTCAACTGGGTGGATTACACCCTGGAAGACAACAACTACGACAAGGGCTATCCGCGTGCCGACAAGGACAGCGCCAAGTACGATCTGATCGAACATGCCCTGGCGCAGTTTGAGAAGCCGACCAACAGCGAAATGACTCAGATGCTGAGCTATTTCAAGGAAATGCTGAAGATCCGCTCTTCCTCTGAATTGTTCACCCTGGGCACTGGTGCCAAGGTGATGGAGCGTGTGGACTTCCGTAATACGGGTCCGGAACAGGTTCCTGGTCTGATCGTCATGACTCTGGATGATGGTACTGGCGTTGCGGATCTGGATGCTAAGCTGGATGCGGCTGTGGTTATCGTCAACTCTTCGCCGTCCGAACAGACGGTAGGGGATTTCATCGACGGTAGCGGCAACGCCATCGCCCTGGCGGGTTACCAGCTGCATGACGTGCAGACTGAGCTGGGCGCTGCCTCCATCGGTTCTGGTGCTACCTTCGCCGAGGGTGAGTTCACTGTGCCGGCCTGGTCCGTTGCCGTGTTCGTCAAGCCGCAAGGCGATGCTCAGGGTACCGGTCTGCCGGTCTCCAAGAAGCAGGATCTGAGCACGGTTGAACCCTTCTCCGTGCCGGTTTATGCCCGTGGCTTCGGCGGTACCTGGGACGCGCTGGAAACCAACCAGTTTGCCTTCACCGGTGCTGACTATAGCTACACCTGGACAGTGGAAGTCACCGACGACATGCTGTCTGAAAATGGCACCTCCATGAAGGTGGCTGACGCAGACTGGAGTGCAATTAACTACGGCAAGTGCAACTCTGACGACAAGTTGGTACCTGGCACGCCGTTGACCCTGTGTGCTGGTGGTTCTACCGGGGATGTTCCGATGGATCTGACCAAGGCGGGTACCTACACCTTTACCTTCAAGGTGGTGAACAAGGCCAGCCCGACCCTGACCCTGGCGATTGAAGAACCGGCTGCGGCCTGTGAGCTGTTGTCTGACACCAATGAGACGCCGACCCTGGGTGACACCCAACTGGCGCTGCGCGGTGCACACTCCAGCTGGAATTGGGATGTGCAATACAAGCTGGGCTACAAGGGCAACGGCATCTACGAGGCCGTGATCACTGAGGGTACCCTGACCGGTGGCTTCAAGGTTTCTGCCGATAGTTCAGCCTGGGATCCCCAGTTCTTCGCTAGCCAAGGTGGTTCTCTGGTGACCAACATGGAACCGGACGTGGTGTATGAGGCTTATGGTCGCTTCGGTGGTGCCGGCTCCGACCAAGGCAACAACAACATCGCCCTGTCTGAAGGCAACTGGCTGTTCCGCCTGAAGCTTGACACGACCGCCGAGATGAGTGGCGCCGGCGTCAAGGGAACCATCGATGTTTGTCAGCTGCCGTAAGTTAGCCTGACTACTGAACACGGCTCGCCGAGCGAGCCGTGTCTAGGATGGTGAGTTAACCCTGCGAAGGTTTCCCTTCGCAGGGTTTTTTATTGATGGTGAGATGAACCTCCGCTATCAAGTCAGGCCGTAGTGGTTGGCGCGGCGGCTGATTTTATGGCGTAGTGCACAGAATTCAGCCAAATCTGGCAACCGCCTCCACCCTCGCGCATAGTCAGATGAAGTGCCAAGGAGGTGTGCCTATGTTGAGAACCCTGCTGCTTCCCCCGCTGTTGGTCTTTGTCTTGCTGTTTGTGGTCAGCGTCATGCTCAAGGCGGTGAGCACCGCCTAGCAGTTCACGCAAGCTGCGCTATCCTGTCTGTTCGCCGCCCGGTATGCTGCCGGGCGTTGTTGTTTTGCGTGAGGTGAACATGAACAATCCCTTGGCCCTGTGCCATGTCGACGAATCCTTTAATGCCTCCTTGCTGGGTAATCGCGGCAGCCAGCTGCACTGGTTCGAGGATCAGGAACAGCTGTGCCAGTATCTGCAGGAGGAGTACGTGGATCTGCTGGCCGATACCGGTGAGTTGGACGAGGAGCAGACCGAAGCGGCCCGCGAGCGGTTTGCGCTCATCATCGAGCAGTCGTTGAGTCTGCCGGCCATGGTGGATCACCTCAATGATCTCTCCTCCGGCCTCAGGCGCATCGTCTGGCTGGGCTCGCTGGCGGAGCTGGCCGAGTTGGATGATGAGTTTGCCAATGCGGTGCGTCGCTACTTCTGGGGCGAACAGGACGACAACGAGGACGATCCCGAGGCGCCGATCCCCGAGTCACTCTGGCCGGATCTGCTGGATTTGATGGACGACTTCCTGGCCGAAGGGGAGTATTGCTAAGAGCACCACGGCTCCGCCGCTGACGGGCTTCTATACTGGGCTCAAACCCCTTGCCGGTACGCCCCATGTCCGAGCCTCTCATCTTGTCTGTGTGCGGTGAGCCCCAACTGCAGGCGCAGTTTGCCGAGGAGCTGACCCCGCTGTTTTCCCTGTTTGGTTGGCAGACGGCCTCCTCCTTGGCGGCCGCCTATGAGTGCCTGAGCCAGGCCAGCGAGGCGGCACCTGTGGCCCTGGTGTTGTGTGAGCAGCAGCTGGAGGATGGCGAGGGCAGCCTGTTGCTGGGCAGTGCACTGGTGGCCCAGTCAGGTTGTCAGCGGGTGCTGTGGGGGCGACAGCAGGCCTCGGACAAGCTGATCGAGGCGGTCAATCGTGGGTCGCTGGATCATGTGCTCTTGTATCCCTGGGCGCCCGGTACCTTGTTGCAGGCGGTGCGTCAGCAGCTCACCGACTATGTGGCGCGCCAACAGGATGAACCCTTGCGCTTTGCGCCTCTGCTGGATGGCCAACGCCTGCTCAGAGCCCAGCTGGATCGCCAGATGGCGGCCTATCGCCAGGGCTTCATGGACTACACCCATTACACCGACGAGGCGCTGTCGGCCGCCGTGATCCGGGCGCTGTACCAGTTCTTCGAGGGCAACGACGAGACTCGGGCCTGCCGCCGTTACAGTCCCAATCATGTGCTGACCCGGCAAGGGGAGCGCAATGAGTTCCTCTGGTTTATTGCCCAGGGGGAGGTGGTGCTCAAGAAGCGCGACGCCGAAGGACAGGAGTGGGAGGTGGTGCGCTATCAGCAGGGGGCGCTGGTAGGGGGCATGTCGTTTGTCACCGGTGAACCGGCCTTTACCACAGGGGTAACCTTGACCGCCGCCGAGGTGATCAAGCTGGACAAGGCGCTGTTTGCCAAGGTGATGCAGGCCAAGTCCGACTTGCTGCCGCTGTTTACCCACCTGCTGTTGCGCCACTTCAACCGTCGACTGCAGAACAGCATCCAGACCAAGATGGCCTTGCAAAAGACCCTGGCGTCGCTGGAGCAGGCCCAGGCGCAGCTGGTGGAACGGGAAAAGCTGGCGGTGCTGGGCCAGCTGGTGGCCGGGGTGGCCCACGAGCTGAACAATCCGGTGGCGGCCATCTTGCGCGGTGCCGACACCCTGCAGGCCCAACTGCCGGGCCTGCTGATGGAGCCCATGGCGGAGCCCTGGCGCGCCCTGGCCGCCAGCATACTGCAGCAGGCCATGCAGGTGACGCCGCTGTCCACCGCCACGGTGCGCCAGCGGGCCGCCCAGGCCGAGCATTACACCGGTGATCGCACCCAGGCCCGGCAGCTGGTGCAGATGCAGCTGGATGACCCCGCCCTCTGGCAACGCCAATTTGCCCCTCTGTCGGCGGCGGCCCGTCAGACGCAGCTGGCGCGGTTGGACGACTACTACCAGATGGGCAACTTCCTGCACAACATTCATGTCTGTGCCCGGCGCATCGCCGATCTGGTCAAGGGCCTCAAGCAGTATGCCCGGCAGGATAATGCGGTACCGCAACGGGTGGATCTGCTGGAGGGACTGGAAGACACCCTGACCATCTTCGAAAACCGTCTCAAGCAGCTGACCCTGGAGCGGCACTATGACGAGACGCGGCCCAAGGTGCTCTGTTATCCCATCGCCTTGCAGCAGGTGTGGACCAACCTCATCGCCAACGCCCTGGATGCGGTGGCGGAGTTGGGGCGAGAGGGGCGGATCCAGGTGCGCAGCCAAGTGTACGACGAGGCCGGGGCTCCCTGGATCCGCATCGAGGTGGAAGACAACGGTCACGGCATCGCCCCCGAGCTGCAGGCCAGGATCTTCGAGCTGAATTTCACCACCAAACGCGATGGCAACTTTGGTCTGGGCATAGGGTTGCATGTCTGTCAGCAGATCATCGCCCAGCATCAGGGCCGGATCGCGGTTCGCTCAGTACCGGGGCGTTATACCTGCATGGCCGTCTGCCTGCCGGTCACCCCAGCCGAGCTGTTGCCGCCAGCCCCTTAGGCGGTCTTGGCAAAATCCCCCGAATCTCAGATACTGTATTTAAATACAGTTAGTCGAGCCTGCCATGCGCCTGTTTATCGCCGAAAAACCCAGCCTGGGCCGTGCCATTGCGGCGGCCCTGCCGTCTCCTCAGCGTAAGGGGGAGGGCTTTATCCAGTGTGGCGAGCAGGATGTGGTGACCTGGTGTGTGGGGCACCTGCTGGAGCAGGCGGCCCCTGAAGCCTACGACGCCCGCTACCGGCGCTGGATCCTGACCGATCTGCCCATACTGCCGCAAACCTGGCAGCGGGAGCCGCGGCGCGGCAGTGCCGCCCAGCTCAAGGTCATCCGCCACTGGATCAAGCAGGCCGACCAGCTGGTGCATGCCGGTGATCCGGATCGGGAGGGGCAACTGCTGGTGGACGAGGTGATCGATTACCTCAAGGTGCCGGCGGCCAAGCGCCAGACCATGCAGCGTTGCCTCATCAGCGATCTCAACCTGCCGGCGGTGCGCCGGGCCCTGGCCGGCCTCAGAGCCAATCAGGAGTTTGTGCCTCTAAGCACCGCCGCCCTGGCCCGTTCCCGGGCGGACTGGCTGTTTGGCATCAACCTGACCCGCACCTATACCCTGCTGGCCCGGGAAGCTGGCGCTGAGGCACTCCTGTCGGTGGGCCGGGTCCAGACGCCTGTGCTGGGGTTGGTGGTGGCGCGGGATCGCGCCATCGCCCAGTTTGTACCCCATGACTACTTCGAGGTCAGTGTCCAGCTGCAGACGGCGGGCGGCGAAACCTTCACCGCCTGGTGGCAGCCGTCGACCGCCTGCCAGCCCTGGCAGGATGAGGAGGGGCGAGTGCTCAATCGCGCCCTGGCCGACAAGGTGGTGGCTGCGGTGCAGGGGCAAACCGGCCAGGTAGAGCGGGTCGAGCAGAAGGAGTGCCGGCGGTCGCCGCCCTTGCCCTATAACCTCTCCAGCCTGCAGATCGATGCGGCCCGGCAGTTGAACCTGACCGCCAAGCAGGTACTGGATCTGTGTCAGCGGCTGTACGAACAGCACAAGCTCATCACCTATCCCAGATCCGATAGCCGCCACCTGCCGCGGGAGCACCATGGCCGCGCCGCTCAGGTGTGTGGGGCCATGACCCAGCTGTTGCCCGATTGGCAGCACCGGATCCAGAGTGCGGATCTGACCCGGCGCAGCGGCGCCTGGAACGATGCCAAGGTACAGGCACACCACGCCATCATCCCCACCGAGCGGGGAGGGGATCCTGCCAAGCTGAGTCGCGATGAGCTGGCGCTTTATCGCCTCATCGCCCGCCAGTATCTGGCGCAGTTCTATCCCGATCACCAATACCAACAGACCCGAGCCGAGATCCGTCTGGCGGGGGGCTTGTTTATTGGCAAGGGACGGGTGGTGCGGGAGTCGGGCTGGCGCAGCCTGTTTGACCGCCAGACGGTGGAGCCAGATGACGAAGAGGCGGCGGCCCTGCCGCCCTTGCAGCCGGGGCAAGCACTGGCTTGCCAAACGGCACAACGCCATGACAAGCAGACGCAGCCGCCCAAGGCCTACACGGATGCTAGCCTGCTGGCCGCCATGACCGGCATAGCGCGCCACGTGGCGGATCCGGCCTTGAAGTCGATCCTTAAAGAAACCGATGGCCTGGGCACGGAGGCGACCCGGGCCGGCATCATAGAGTTGCTGTTTACCCGGGGGTATTTGCATCGCCAGGGCAAGCAGATCCATGCCAGCGATGCCGGCTGCGCCCTGGTGGATGCCTTGCCGCCGGTGTTGGTGCAACCGGATATGACGGCGCGCTGGGAGCAGGGATTGGCCAAGATAGAACAAAAGGCCCTGGCTTACGGTGATTTTATGTCACCGCTTATCCGCCAATTGAGTGAGCTGATCGAACAGGGGCAACAGCTGTCCGGCGAACTTCGCCAACGGCTGGGGGCCTTGAGCCGAGCTCCGGCCGGCAAGCCGTCACGGCGCCGATCCGCCAAGGGCGCGCGGCCTGCTTCGTCTTCCTCCCGAACGCGCAGTACCCGGCGCAAGGCTATGGCTTGAGGGGCGGATCGGGTACACTCGGCGGCCATGGTTTTCCTGGAGTCAGCCCGTGTCTTGCCAACCCCTTGCCGATTTTGACCTGCAGCCTTACAACAGTTTTGGCCTGGCCGCCCGCGCCCGCTGGGGCTGTGAAATCACCGAGTTGGACGGCCTGCAACGGCTGCTGAGTGAGCCCAAATGGCGCGAGCTGCCACGCCTGGTGATCGGCGGCGGCAGCAACCTGCTGCTGAGCTGTGATTTTGCCGGTCTGGTGTTGCTCAACCGGCTCAAGGGGATTGAGGTCACCGAGACGGCCGACGCCTGGTATCTGCAGGTGGCGGCCGGCGAGGACTGGCCGGCGCTGGTGGCCTGGAGCCTGCAACAAGGCATGCCGGGGCTGGAGAACCTGGCCCTGATCCCCGGCTGTGCCGGTGCCGCACCGGTGCAGAATATCGGCGCCTATGGCGTCGAGCTGGCCCAGGTGTGTGAACACGTGGATGCCTTCAATCTGCTGACGGGGCAGTTGGAGCGCCTGCCAGCCGAGGCGTGCCGCTTTGGTTATCGGGAGAGCCGCTTCAAGGGCGACTGGCAGCATAGCCATATCATCACCGGCATCGGCCTACGCCTAAACAAGCATTGGCAACCTCACTGCCAGTACGGCCCCCTGGCGGCGCTGTCACAGCCCAGTGCTCAAGACATCTATGAGCGGATCTGCCAGCTGCGGCAGGCCAAGCTGCCGGATCCGGCGGTCTTGGGCAATGCCGGCAGTTTCTTCAAAAATCCCACGGTTCCCCAAGCTCTTGCCGCAGCCCTCAAGGCCGAGTATCCCAATATGCCGCTCTATCCTGCTGATAATGGCGCTGCCAAGCTGGCGGCCGGCTGGTTGATCGAGCAGGCCGGGCTCAAGGGCTACCGGCTAGGCCGGGCCGCAGTGCATCAGGAGCAGGCGCTGGTACTGGTGAACCTCGGTGGTGCGACGGCCGAGGAGTTGCTGCAGCTGGCCCGCCATGTGCGGCAAACCGTACACGCGCGCTTTGGTCTCTGGCTGGAGCATGAGGTGCGGATCATGGGGGCGATGGGAGAGTGGAAGGAGGCCTTGTCATGCGCCGACTGAGTGAGCGTCAACAACAGCTGCTGCATCTGCTGGCCGATGGCCAGTTTCATCCCGGCCCACAGATCGGTGAGGCCCTGGGCATCAGCCGGGCGGCGGTGAGTCAGCAGCTCAAAGGGTTGCGGGAGCTGGGGGTGGAGTTGCACAGCGTCAGCGGCAAGGGACATAAGCTGGCGCTGCCCATACAGCTGCTGGATGCCCAGCGCCTGCAGCAAGACTTGCTTGAGGCTCCTGTGCAGGTGCTGGCGGTCATCGACTCCACTAACCACTTCATGATGAGTCAGCTGGATCGTTGGCAAAAAGGCGAGTGTGTGCTGGCGGAGTGCCAGACTGCCGGGCGAGGCCGGCGCGGCCGACAGTGGCATTCCCCCTTTGGCAGCCAGCTGATCCTGAGCCTGTTCTGGCGCCTGGAGCAGGGCATGGCCAGTGCCATGGGATTGAGCCTGGTGGTGGGCATCGCCCTGGTGGAGGCGCTGGAGTCGCAAGGGCTGGCGGGCATCAAGGTCAAGTGGCCCAATGATCTCTATCTGGATGGCCGTAAGCTGGCCGGCATTTTGGTGGAGATGGCCGCCACCGTCGGCGGCGCCTGCCAGATGGTGGTGGGGGTGGGCATGAACCTGCAGTTGCCCTTGGGAGAGGCGCAGAAGATCGATCAGCCCTGGGCTGAACTACAGACACTGGTGGGGGAGGGCCGTCTGGATCGGCATCGGCTGACCTGTGCCGTGGTGCGTCAGTTGCGCCAGTGCCTGACCCGCTTCGAGCAAGAGGGCATGGCCCCCTTTGTGGCGCGCTGGAATGAGCTGGATCTGTATCGGGATCAACCGGTCAGGCTCATCAGTGGGGAGCGCAGCTGGCATGGCATCGCCCGGGGTATCGATAGCCAGGGGGCATTGCTGCTGGAAAATGAAGCGGGCGAACTGCAGACCCTGGTAGGGGGCGAGATCTCTCTGCGCCCCCGCTAAGGGCTACTTGCGCAGCCTGACCTGCTCGATGGCGTGACACTGTCCCTTGGTCAGGATCAGGTTGGCCCGCTCACGGGTCGGCAGGATGTTGGCCCTGAGGTTTGGGTAGTTGATCTCCTGCCAGATCTGGTTGGCGATGGTCTCGGCTTCGGCGTCAGACAGCTGGCTGTAATGGTGAAAGTAGCTGTTAGGGTCGGAGAAGGCACTACGGCGAAAACACTGGAAGCGCTCCACATACCATTGATTCAGCAGATCCTCGCTTGCGTCCACATAAATGGAAAAGTCCACGAAGTCCGACACGAAGACGCGGTGGGGGTCGTGAGGATAGTCCATGCCGCTTTGCAGCACATTCAGCCCCTCCAGCAGCAGGATATCCGGCCTCTGTACCACCTTCTTGGCGCCCGGCACTATGTCATAGATATGATGTGAATAGACGGGGGCGCTGACCTGGGACTTGCCGGCCTTGATGTCGGCCACAAACTTCACCAGGGTGTGCATGTCGTAGGACTCGGGAAAGCCCTTCTTCTTCATGAGGCCGCGGGATTCCAGCACATGGTTGGGATGCAGGAAGCCATCTGTGGTGACCAGCTCCACCGTGGGATGCTCCGGCCAGCGATCCAGCAAGGCCTGCAGGATGCGCGCCGTGGTGCTTTTGCCCACCGCCACACTGCCGGCGATGCTGATCACATAGGGCACATGGGCCGGTTCCGTGCCGAGAAACTGTTCGATCACCTTGCTGCGACGCTGACGGGCCCGCACATACAGATTGAGCAGGCGGGACAGCGGCAGGTAGATATCCTTGACCTCCTCCAGCGACAGCTCGTCATGAATACCACGCAGGTTGACCAGATCCTCCTGGGTTAACGTCAGGGGAACGGAATTGCGCAGTCCCGACCATTGGTCGCGGTTGAAAACCAGGTAGGGAGACAGGAGGTTATCGACATCGTTCATCGGCGGGCCACATAGGGTTACAAGCAACGGGACATTACACCAAGCCCCCCGGGCTCACAAGGATCAGCGGCCACAGCGCCGGTTGATTAGTTAACAAAATGACCGTCTTAGCCAAAAAAACGGCAGGGCAACTGTTGCGACTGCCTGGGGCATGCAATAAAATGCCCACCGCTCATCTGTCGGCACGGTTTGTCCTGCCCGCCGTTTGGCAGGGAGGTGCGTGCTCACAGAGTTCAGGAGGGGTTCCCGAGTGGCCAAAGGGATCAGACTGTAAATCTGACGGCTCTGCCTTCGAAGGTTCGAATCCTTCCCCCTCCACCATTTTCACCGGTTGCGGCCTTTGGTGATGAGCAAAGCGGGCATCGTATAATGGCTATTACCTCAGCCTTCCAAGCTGATGATGCGGGTTCGATTCCCGCTGCCCGCTCCACAAAATGTTGATATGGCTCAGTCGGTAAAGCGCACCCTTGGTAAGGGTGAGGTCGGCACTTCGGCTTGGCTATCAGCACCACTCTCGCCAAACCCTCAAGCTGCGTGTATTTTGTATACGATTTGTCAACTTGTGCCGTGGTTAGCTAGCCACCACTAAACCAGTGTTAGTTAGAGGGACGATCATGTCTAAAGAAAAGTTTGAACGTACAAAACCCCACCTCAACGTAGGCACCATCGGCCACGTTGACCACGGTAAGACCACCCTGACCGCTGCCATCACCGCTGTACTGGCTAAGACCTACGGTGGTAAGGCTTTCGCCTTCGACCAAATCGACAAGGCGCCGGAAGAAAAGGCTCGTGGTATCACCATCAACACCTCTCACGTAGAATATGACACCCCGACCCGTCACTACGCGCATGTAGACTGCCCGGGCCACGCCGACTACGTTAAGAACATGATCACCGGTGCTGCTCAGATGGACGGCGCTATCCTGGTAGTAGCTGCCACCGACGGCCCGATGCCGCAAACCCGTGAGCACATCCTGCTGGGCCGCCAAGTAGGCGTACCGTACATCATCGTGTTCCTGAACAAGTGCGACATGGTTGATGACGAAGAGCTGCTGGACCTGGTAGAAATGGAAGTTCGCGAACTGCTGAGCGAATACGACTTCCCGGGCGACGACACTCCGGTGATCCGTGGTTCCGCGCTG
Source organism: Pseudaeromonas paramecii (assembly GCF_039540575.1). Lineage (NCBI taxonomy): Bacteria > Pseudomonadati > Pseudomonadota > Gammaproteobacteria > Aeromonadales > Aeromonadaceae > Pseudaeromonas > Pseudaeromonas paramecii. The sequence goes on along the minus strand of NZ_BAABFC010000011.1, from coordinate 33,098 downwards.
AAGGCGCTGGAAGGCGATGCCGAGTGGGAAAAGAAGGTTATCGAGCTGGCTGAGGCCCTCTGGATAGCTACATTCCCGAGCCGGAGCGTGCCATCGACATGCCGTTCCTGATGCCGATCGAAGACGTATTCTCCATCGCTGGTCGTGGTACCGTAGTTACCGGCCGTGTAGAGCGCGGTATCGTGAAGGTAGGTGAAGAAGTTGCCATCGTAGGTATCAAGGACACCGCCAAGACCACCTGTACCGGCGTAGAAATGTTCCGCAAGCTGCTGGACGAAGGCCGTGCTGGTGAGAACGTCGGCGTGCTGCTGCGTGGTATCAAGCGTGAAGAAGTAGAGCGTGGCCAAGTACTGGCTAAGCCGAACACCATCACCCCGCACACCAAGTTTGAATCTGAAGTGTACGTACTGTCCAAGGAAGAAGGTGGTCGTCACACCCCGTTCTTCAAGGGCTACCGTCCGCAGTTCTACTTCCGTACCACCGACGTAACTGGCACCATCGAGCTGCCGGAAGGCGTGGAAATGGTTATGCCTGGCGATAACATCAAGATGGTAGTAACCCTGATCTGCCCGATCGCGATGGACGAAGGTCTGCGTTTCGCAATCCGTGAAGGTGGCCGTACCGTCGGCGCCGGCGTGGTTGCTCGCGTTATCGAGTAATCAGGTTTACATAAAATGAATAAGGCCCCTATAATAGGGGCTTTATTTTGTGTAGGGGCGTAGTTCTAATTGGTAGAACAGCGGTCTCCAAAACCGATGGTTGGGGGTTCGAGTCCCTCCGCCCCTGCCAGTTGCACCTCGCGTATGCGGGGCTTTTGCGTCTATTAACTTACAGGTAGGTTGTATGAGTGTGAATATTGAGAGCCAGGGCGGCAGCAAGGCGAAAGACATTCTGTTGTGGTGCCTGACTTTCATCCTCCTGGCGGCCGCAGTATTGGGCAATTACCTGTTCAGCGAGCAGCCGGCATATGTTCGCTTTGCCGGTGTGATCGTGACTCTGGTGATGGCAGGCGTCATTGCCTTCCAAACCGGTACCGGTAAGGGCGTGCTGGCGTTTGCCCGCGAATCCCGTATGGAAGTGCGCAAGGTAGTGTGGCCGACTCGTCAGGAAGCCATTCAGACAACCTTGATCATCTTTGCTGTCACCGCGGTTGTGGGTCTGTTCCTGTTCCTGCTGGATGGCCTGCTGATTTGGCTGGTCGGGGTTATTACTGGAGTACAGGGTTAAGTCATGTCAGAACAACGTATGCGTTGGTATGTGGTCCAAGCCTTCTCCGGTTATGAGGGCCGCGTTGCCAAGTCTCTGAAAGAGCACATCAAGATGCATGGCATGGAAGATCAATTCGGTGAGGTGTTGGTGCCTACCGAAGAGGTGGTCGAAATGCGTGCCGGTCAGAAGCGCAAGAGTGAGCGTAAGTTCTTCCCCGGTTATGTGCTGGTACAGATGTTGATGAACGATGCCACCTGGCACCTGGTGCGGAATGTGCCACGGGTGATGGGCTTCATTGGCGGCACCTCCGATCGTCCGGCCCCCATCTCCGATAAGGAAGCGGATGCCATCCTCAACCGTCTGCAGGAGTCTGTCGACAAACCCAAGCACAAGACCCTGTTCGAACCGGGGGAAGTGGTGCGGGTCAGCGATGGTCCCTTTGCCGATTTCAGCGGTGTGGTGGAAGAGGTGGACTACGAGAAGAGCCGCCTCAAGGTGTCCGTGCTGATCTTCGGTCGCGCCACACCGGTCGAGCTGGATTTTGGTCAGGTGGAAAAGTCCTGAGCATAATCTAGCCAACCAGCTTGTCTGGGGCGGTGGACTTCACTATAATTCGCTGCCCCTTTTTCCACTGGGGAGCCTTTGAGGGGAAGTTACCTTCTCCGAGGCGTTATCACCCATTTTGAGGTAAATGAAAAATGGCTAAGAAAGTCACAGCTTATATCAAGCTGCAAGTTAAGGCCGGTATGGCCAACCCGTCTCCTCCTGTTGGTCCGGCGCTCGGTCAACACGGTGTGAACATCATGGAATTCTGTAAGGCGTTCAACGCCCGTACAGAAAAGCTGGAGAAGGGTGCCCCGACTCCGGTGGTGATCACCGTATACAGCGATCGCTCCTTCACCTTCGAAACCAAGACTCCGCCTGCCTCTTTCCTGCTGAAGAAGGCTGCCGGTATCACCTCCGGCTCTTCCAAGCCGCACAAGGACAAGGTTGGTAAGGTAAGCCAAGCTCAACTGCTGGAAATCGCCAAGACCAAGGAACCGGACATGACCGGTGCCGATCTGGAAGCGATGGCCCGCTGCATCGCGGGTTCTGCCCGTTCCATGGGCCTGGTAGTGGAGGACTAAGACGATGGCTAAATTGACCAAGCGCATGCGCGTAATTCGTGAGAAGGTTGACGGTACCAAGGAATACGGTATCTCTGAAGCCGTTGCCCTGCTCAAGGAACTGGCCACTGCCAAGTTCGTTGAGAGCGTAGACGTTGCCGTAAACCTGGGCATCGACGCTCGTAAGTCCGACCAAAACGTCCGTGGCGCCACCGTGCTGCCGCACGGCACCGGTCGTACCGTTCGCGTTGCCGTGTTCACCCAAGGTGCCAACGCCGAAGCCGCCAAGGCTGCCGGTGCTGACCTGGTGGGCATGGACGATCTGGCCGAGCAGGTCAAGAAGGGCGAGCTGAACTTCGACGTCGTCATCGCCTCTCCGGATGCAATGCGCGTTGTTGGCCAACTGGGCCAAATCCTGGGTCCCCGTGGCCTGATGCCGAACCCCAAGGTTGGTACTGTAACTCCGAACGTTGCCGAAGCCGTTAACAACGCCAAGGCCGGTCAGATCCGTTACCGTAACGATAAGAACGGTATCATCCACAGCACCATCGGTAAGGTTTCCTTCTCCGAAGAGCAACTGAAGCAAAACTTGGAAGCTCTGCTGGCCGCCCTGAAGAAGGCCAAGCCTTCTGCTGCCAAGGGTCAGTACATCAAGAAGGTAAGCATCTCTACCACCATGGGTGCGGGTGTGGCTGTTGACCAGTCCTCCCTGGATGCCAACGCTGCCTAATTGAGCGTTTACAGGGCGCGAGGTTTTGGTTAAAATTTCGCGCTCTGTTTGGTTGGGGGTCTCGACTCCCGTCCAAGACCGCAGGTGGCGCAAGCCTTAATGTCCTGCGTAGACGGTGCCGGAACCCAGCGAGAAAGATTACTTTCTTCTGGAATCTGCCACCGCAGTGCTCCCCATTTAGGGGAGGTGATGTCAGTAGCTGGGCTTGCCCAGTTTAATCTCCAGGAGTTATGCCAATGGCATTAGGATTCGAAGACAAAAAGGCAATTGTCGCTGAAGTCGCCGAAGCTGCCAAAGGCGCACTGTCTGCTGTTGCTGCCGATTCTCGCGGCGTAACCGTGGCCAAGATGACCGCTCTGCGTAAGTCTGCTCGTGAAGCAGGCGTATACATGCGCGTAGTTCGTAACACTCTGCTGACCCGCGCAGTAGAAGGTTCCGACTTCGAATGCATGAAAGACGTATTTGTCGGTCCGACCCTGATCGCTTTCTCCAACGAACACCCGGGCGCTGCTGCTCGCCTGTTCAAGGAGTTTGCCAAGGGGAACGATAAGTTCTCCATCAAGGGTGGTGCGTTCCAGGGTGAATTTATCCCTGCAGCTCAAATCGACCGTCTGGCCACGCTGCCGACCTACGAAGAAGCACTCGCCAAGTTGATGGCTACCATGAAGGAAGCCGCCGCTGGCAAGCTGGTTCGTACGTTCGCTGCGCTGCGCGACAAGAAAGAAGCCGAAGCGGCCTAATTCTTGTAACTGGATCTCGTTACTTAAAAAACTTCAACGACAGGAACCTTTGTCATGTCTATCACTAAAGACCAAATCATCGAAGCCGTTGCTTCCATGTCCGTAATGGAAGTTGTTGAACTGATCTCCGCTATGGAAGAGAAGTTCGGTGTTTCTGCTGCTGCTGCCGTTGCCGCTGGCCCGGCTGTTGCTGCTGAAGCTGTAGAAGAAAAGACCGAGTTCGACGTAGTTCTGACTGCCGCTGGCGCCAACAAGGTTGCCGTCATCAAGGCCGTCCGTGGTGCTACCTCTCTGGGTCTGAAGGAAGCCAAGGACCTGGTAGAAGCCGCTCCGACTCCGGTTAAGGAAGGCGTCTCCAAGGACGAAGCTGAAGCTCTGAAGAAAGAGCTGGAAGCTGCCGGTGCCTCCGTTGAGATCAAGTAATCTGTTGAACGACAGATTCGCGGCCTGACGTAAAAATCAGGCTAGGGCTGGTGAATTTTTATTCACCAGCCCTTTTGCGCTGTGTGATGAGAGGATTTCCACACCGTTTCGTCCTCTTGTCCGTGGTCAGCGTAACGGACTGTTAACTGGTCCGTCTACCACAAAGCGGTGTCAAATCAGAACTGCTCTTTGCAGAGCAGAGTGGGTCACTTATCAGCGAGCTGAGGAACCCTATGGTTTACTCTTATACCGAAAAAAAACGCATTCGTAAGGACTTCGGTAAGCGCGATCAGGTACTGGATACGCCTTATCTGTTGTCCATTCAGCTGGACTCCTTTAAACAGTTCCTCGAAGCCGACCCGGAAGGGGCTTACGGGCTTGAGGCAGCTTTCCGCAGCGTCTTTCCGATCACCAGTTATTCTGGTACGGCCGCGCTGCAGTATGTGAGCTATCGTCTGGGTGAGCCAGTCTTTGACGTCAAAGAATGTCAAATTCGCGGTGTGACCTACTCCGCGCCGTTGCGCGTGAAGTTGCGACTGGTGCTGTTCGATAAAGAAGCGGCTCCTGGAACTGTCAAGGACATCAAGGAACAAGAAGTGTACATGGGCGAAATTCCGCTCATGACCGAGAACGGTACCTTTATCGTCAATGGTACCGAGCGGGTTATTGTTTCCCAATTGCACCGCAGCCCGGGTGTCTTCTTTGATCACGATAAGGGCAAAACCCATTCATCTGGTAAGGTCCTGTACAACGCACGGGTCATTCCCTACCGTGGTTCCTGGCTGGACTTCGAGTTCGATGCCAAGGACAACCTGTTTGTGCGTATCGACCGTCGTCGCAAGCTGCCGGCCTCTATCATTTTGCGGGCCCTGGATTTCACCACTGAGGAAATCCTGGCGCGCTTCTTCGAGACCATCAAGTTCGAGATCAAAGAAGGCAAGCTGATGATGGAGCTGGTGCCGGAACGCCTGCGCGGCGAAACCGCCACCTTCGACATCATTGCCGGTGGGGACGTGGTCGTCGAGAAGGGCCGTCGGGTCACTGCTCGCCACATTCGCCAACTGGAAAAAGCCGGTGTCAGCCAGATCGAGGTTCCGCTCGAGTATGTGGTTGGCAAGGTGTCTGCCAAGGATTATGTCAACGCCGATACCGGTGAGGTAGTAGTCCCCGCCAACGCGGCGTTGAGCCTGGAAACCATGGCCAACCTGTCTCAGGCCGGACACAAGCAATTCGAAGTCCTGTTCACCAACGAACTGGATCACGGCGCCTACATGTCCGAGACGCTGCGCATCGATTCCTCCACCAACCGCCTCGAGGCCCTGGTGGAAATCTATCGCATGATGCGTCCCGGTGAGCCGCCGACACGGGATGCGGCCGAACAGCTGTTCGACAACCTGTTCTTCTCCGAAGATCGCTACGATCTGTCCACCGTGGGCCGGATGAAGTTCAACAGCCGTCTGCATCGCGAAGATCAAACTGGCCCGGGCATCCTGACCAAGGACGACATCGTCGAAGTCATGCAGAAACTCATCGATATCCGTAACGGTAACGATGAAGTGGACGACATCGACCACCTGGGTAACCGCCGTATCCGCTCCGTGGGCGAAATGGCCGAGAACCAGTTCCGCGTCGGTCTGGTGCGGGTGGAACGTGCCGTGAAGGAGCGCCTGTCTCTGGGCGATCTGGATGCCGTCATGCCGCAGGACCTGATCAACGCCAAGCCGATCTCTGCCGCGGTGAAGGAGTTCTTCGGTTCCAGCCAGCTGTCCCAGTTCATGGACCAAAACAACCCGCTGTCCGAGATCACCCACAAGCGCCGTATCTCCGCGTTGGGCCCGGGCGGTCTGACCCGTGAGCGCGCCGGCTTCGAAGTCCGTGACGTACACCCGACCCACTACGGTCGTCTGTGCCCCATCGAGACCCCCGAAGGTCCGAACATCGGTCTGATCAACTCCCTGGCGGTCTACTCCCGTACCAACGAATACGGCTTCCTGGAAACCCCGTATCGTAAGGTCGTGGACAGCGTGATCACCGACGAGGTGGAATACCTGTCCGCCATCGAGGAAGGCAACTACGTTATCGCCCAGGCTAACGCCAATGTGGATGAAAACGGCAAGCTGGTTGACGAGCTGGTGCCGTGCCGTCACAAGGGCGAGTCCACCTTCATGAATGTTGACCAGATCCAGTACATGGATGTGAGTCCGCAACAGGTGGTCTCAGTGGCGGCGTCCCTGATCCCCTTCCTGGAGCACGATGACGCCAACCGGGCGCTGATGGGGTCAAACATGCAACGGCAAGCCGTGCCGACCCTGCGTGCCGACAAGCCGCTGGTGGGTACCGGTATGGAACGTGCCGTGGCGGTTGACTCCGGGGTGACCGTGGTGGCCCGTCGTGGTGGCGTGGTGGATTATGCCGACGCCTCCCGTATCGTGATCAAGGTGAACGAAGATGAGCTGGCTGCCGGCGAAGCAGGCATCGACATCTACAACCTGACCAAGTACACCCGCTCCAACCAGAATACCTGCATCAACCAGCGTACCTGCGTGATGATGGGTGAGCCGGTCATGGCCGGTGACGTGCTGGCTGACGGCCCGTCCACCGACCTGGGTGAACTGGCGCTGGGTCAAAACCTGCGCGTCGCCTTCATGCCCTGGAACGGTTACAACTTCGAAGACTCCATCCTGGTCTCCGAGCGTGTGGTGCAGGAAGATCGCCTGACCACCATCCACATCCAGGAACTGGCCTGTATCGCCCGGGACACCAAGCTTGGCCCGGAAGAGATCACCGCCGATATCCCCAACGTGGGTGAAGCCGCCCTGTCCAAGCTGGACGAGTCCGGTATCGTCTACGTGGGTGCCGAAGTGCAAGGTGGCGACATCCTGGTGGGTAAGGTGACGCCGAAGGGTGAAACCCAACTGACTCCGGAAGAGAAGCTGCTGCGCGCCATCTTCGGTGAGAAGGCCTCCGACGTGAAGGACTCCTCCCTGCGGGTGCCCAACGGTGTCTACGGTACCGTGGTTGACGTGCAAGTCTTTACCCGCGATGGCGTGGAGAAGGACAAGCGTGCCAAGGAAATCGAGGACATGCAGCTGCGGGATGCCAAGAAGGACCTGACCGAAGAGTTCAAGATCTTCGAAGACGGTATCTTCGGCCGGGCCCGTTCCCTGCTGGTGAACTCCGGGGTGTCTGCCGACAAGATCGACGCCATGGATCGCAAGAAGTGGCTGGAGCAGGCCATCGACGACGAAGCCAAGCAAGTTGAGCTGGAGCAGATCGCCGAGCAGTACGTGGCGCTGAAGGAAGAGTTCGATCGTAAGTTCGAAGCCAAGCGTCAGAAGATCATCCAAGGCGATGATCTGGCCCCCGGCGTGCTGAAGATCGTCAAGGTGTACCTGGCCGTGAAGCGTCGCATCCAGCCGGGTGACAAGATGGCCGGTCGTCACGGTAACAAGGGTGTTATCTCCAAGATCTGCCCCATTGAAGACATGCCGCACGACGAGTACGGCCGTCCGGTGGATATCGTGCTGAACCCGCTGGGCGTACCGTCCCGGATGAACATCGGTCAGGTTCTCGAAGTGCACCTGGGTCTCGCGGCCAAGGGCATCGGTGAGAAGATTGACCGCATGATCAAGGAACAGCAGGAGCTGGCCAAGCTGCGTGGTTTCCTCCAGGAAGTGTATGACCTGGGCGAGCAGACCAAGCAGAAGGTGGACATCAACAGCCTGTCTGATGACGAGGTGCGGACCCTGGCGCAGAACCTGCGCAAGGGGATGCCCGTGGCTACCCCGGTATTCGACGGGGCCAAGGAGCGCGAAATCAAGTCGCTGCTCAAGCTGGCCGATCTGCCGGAGTCCGGCCAGATCACCCTGTTCGATGGTCGTACCGGTATGCCGTTCGAGCGTCAGGTCACCGTGGGCTACATGTACATGCTCAAGCTGAACCACCTGGTGGACGACAAGATGCACGCCCGTTCCACCGGTTCCTACAGCCTGGTTACCCAGCAGCCGCTGGGTGGTAAGGCCCAGTTCGGCGGTCAGCGTTTCGGGGAGATGGAAGTGTGGGCGCTGGAAGCCTATGGCGCCGCCTACACCCTGCAGGAAATGCTCACCGTCAAGTCTGATGATGTGAACGGTCGTACCAAGATGTACAAGAACATCGTGGATGGCGACCACCGCATGGAGCCGGGCATGCCCGAGTCCTTCAACGTATTGCTGAAGGAAATCCGCTCCCTGGGGATCAACATCGAGCTGGAAGAGGAATAAGGGTTCAGCCCTTAGTGCCGTGATAGAAAAGGGCGCCCTGCGGGGCGCCATGATTGAACTCCTGACGGGAGACACACGTGAAAGACTTACTTAAGTTTTTGAAAGCACAGAGCAAAACCGAAGAGTTTGACGGCATCAAGATTGCCTTGGCCTCTCCGGACATGATTCGCTCCTGGTCTTTCGGTGAAGTGAAAAAGCCGGAAACCATCAACTACCGTACCTTCAAGCCGGAGCGTGACGGTCTGTTCTGCGCACGTATCTTCGGCCCGGTGAAAGACTACGAATGTCTGTGCGGCAAGTACAAGCGCCTCAAGCACCGTGGCGTGATCTGTGAGAAGTGCGGCGTTGAAGTCACTCAGACCAAGGTGCGCCGTGAGCGCATGGGTCACATCGAGCTGGCCTCCCCGGTGGCTCACATCTGGTTCCTCAAGTCCCTGCCGTCCCGGATCGGTCTGCTGCTGGACATGACCCTGCGTGACATCGAGCGCGTGCTGTACTTCGAATCCTTCGTGGTGATCGAAGCCGGCATGACCGCCCTGGAGTGCGGCCAGATGCTGTCCGAAGAACAGTACCTGGATGCCCTGGAAGAGTACGGTGACGAGTTCGAAGCCAAGATGGGCGCCGAGGCGATCCTGGAGCTGCTGCGTGGCCTGGATCTGGAGCAGGAAATCGCCCAGATGCGCGAGGAGCTGCAACAGACCAACTCCGAAACCAAGCGCAAGAAGACCACCAAGCGCCTGAAGCTGATGGAAGCCTTCCTGCTGTCCGGCAACAAGCCGGAGTGGATGATCATGACGGTGCTGCCGGTGCTGCCGCCGGACCTGCGTCCGCTGGTACCGCTGGACGGTGGCCGTTTCGCCACCTCCGATCTGAACGATCTGTACCGCCGCGTGATCAACCGGAACAACCGTTTGAAGCGCCTGCTGGATCTGGCTGCGCCGGACATTATCGTGCGCAACGAAAAGCGCATGCTGCAAGAGTCCGTGGATGCCCTGCTGGATAACGGCCGTCGTGGCCGAGCCATCACCGGCTCCAACAAGCGTCCGCTGAAGTCCCTGGCCGACATGATCAAGGGTAAGCAAGGTCGTTTCCGTCAAAACCTGCTGGGTAAGCGGGTCGACTACTCCGGTCGTTCCGTTATCACCGTAGGTCCGACCCTGCGTCTGCATCAGTGCGGTCTGCCCAAGAAGATGGCGCTGGAGCTGTTCAAGCCCTTCATCTACGGCAAGCTGGAAGCCCGCGGCCTGGCCACCACCATCAAGGCGGCCAAGAAGATGGTCGAGCGCGAAGAAGCCGTGGTGTGGGATATCCTGGACGAAGTGATCCGCGAACACCCCGTCATGCTGAACCGGGCGCCGACCCTGCACCGTCTGGGTATCCAGGCGTTCGAGCCGACCCTGATCGAAGGTAAGGCCATTCAGCTGCACCCGCTGGTGTGTTCCGCATTCAACGCCGACTTCGACGGTGACCAGATGGCGGTCCACGTACCGCTGACCCTGGAAGCCCAGCTGGAAGCCCGTGCGCTGATGATGTCCACCAACAACATCCTGTCTCCCGCCTCCGGTGAGCCTATCATCGTGCCGTCTCAGGACGTGGTACTGGGTCTGTACTACATGACCCGTGCCAAGGTCGGTGCCAAGGGTGAAGGCATGGTGCTGGGTAGCGCGAAGGAAGCCGAGAAGGTCTACCGTGCCGGTCTTGCCTCCCTGCATGCCCGGGTCAAGTGCCGTATCACCGAGTACGTGAAGAACGAAGCCGGTGAGCTGGTGGCCAAGACCGAGCTGAAGAACACCACAGTGGGTCGCTCCATCCTGTCGCTGATCCTGCCCAAGGGCATGGACTATGCGTTGATCGACGAGCCCAAGGTGCTGTCTGACGCCGAGAAGGCCGACCTGGCTGCCCATCCGGAGAACTGGTTCAAGCATGTCTCCAACAAGGCGTTGGGCAAGAAGGCCATCTCCAAGCTGCTGAACACCTGCTACCGTCGTCTGGGCCTGAAGGACACCGTCATATTCGCTGACCAGCTGATGTATACCGGTTTCCACTACGCCGCCCTGTCTGGCTCCTCCGTGGGCATCAACGACATGGTGATCCCGGATGCCAAGAAGGACATCATCGAGGCCGCCGAGGCCGAAGTAGCCGAGATCCAGGAGCAGTTCCAGTCTGGTCTGGTGACTGCGGGCGAACGCTACAACAAGGTTATCGACATCTGGGCTAGCGCCAACGAGCGTGTGTCCAAGGCGATGATGGAAAACCTCTCCAAGGAGAAGGCCGTCAACAGCCGCGGTGAAGAAGAAGAGCAAGCCTCTTTCAACAGCATCTTCATGATGGCCGACTCCGGGGCGCGGGGTTCTGCTGCCCAGATCCGTCAGCTGGCGGGGATGCGGGGCCTGATGGCCAAGCCGGACGGCTCCATCATCGAAACGCCGATCGTGGCGAACTTCCGTGAAGGTCTGAACGTACTGCAGTACTTCATCTCCACCCACGGTGCCCGTAAGGGTCTGGCGGATACCGCACTGAAGACCGCGAACTCCGGTTACCTGACCCGTCGTCTGGTGGACGTGGCCCAGGATCTGGTGATCACCGAGTCCGACTGTGGTACCGAAGAAGGTCTGTGGATGACCCCGCTGATCGAAGGTGGCGATGTGGTCGAGCCGCTGCGTGAGCGCGTGCTGGGTCGTGTGGTGGCTGAAGACGTCATCAAGCCGGGCTCCGACGAGGTGCTGGTCACCCGTAACACCCTGCTGGACGAAAAGTGGTGTAACGAGCTGGAGCGTCACTCCGTCGACCGCGTCAAGGTGCGTTCCGCCATCACCTGTGAGACTGACTTCGGTGTCTGTGCCCACTGTTACGGTCGCGATCTGGCCCGTGGTCACATCGTCAACGCCGGTGAAGCGGTTGGCGTCATCGCCGCCCAATCCATCGGTGAGCCGGGTACCCAGCTGACCATGCGTACCTTCCACATCGGGGGGGCGGCATCCCGTGCCGCGGCCGAGAGCAACGTACAGGTCAAGAACACAGGTAACATCAAGCTGCAAAACGCCAAGTTTGTTACCAACAGTGCCGACAAGCTGGTTATCACCTCACGCTCCTCCGAGTTGACCATCATGGACGACTTGGGCCGGACCAAGGAAAGCCACAAGCTGCCCTACGGCTCCGTACTGGAAGTGAAGGATGGTCAACCGGTCACTGCCGGCCAGATCGTGGCCAACTGGGATCCGCACACCCACCCGATCATCACCGAAGTGGCCGGTCGGATTAAGTTCATCGACCTGATCGAAGGCATCACCATCAGCCGTCAAACCGACGAGCTGACCGGTCTGTCCTCTATCGTGGTGCTGGACGTCAACGAGCGGAGCTCTTCCGGTAAGGAACTGCGTCCGACCGTGAAGCTGGTGGATGAGCAGGGCAAGGACATCCTGATCCCGGGCACCGAAGTGGCCGCTCAGTACTTCCTGCCTGGCCAGGCCATCGTCCAGCTGGAAGACGGCGCCCAGGTAAACGTGGGTGATGCGGTGGCACGTATTCCGCAGGAATCCGGCGGTACCAAGGACATCACCGGGGGTCTGCCCCGCGTTGCCGACCTGTTCGAAGCGCGTATGCCGAAGGAACCGGCCATTCTGGCCGAGATCTCCGGTACCATCTCCTTCGGCAAGGAAACCAAGGGCAAGCGCCGCTTGGTGATCACGCCGACCGATGGTGGCGACGTTTACGAAGAGATGATCCCCAAGTGGCGTAACCTCAACGTATTCGAAGGGGAAAAGGTGCAACAGGGCGAAGTGCTGGCGGACGGTCCCGAGTCTGCTCACGACATCCTGCGCCTGCGCGGCATCAGCCCGGTGGCCAACTACATCGTCAACGAAGTGCAGGACGTTTACCGTCTGCAAGGCGTTAAGATCAACGACAAGCACATCGAAGTCATCGTGCGTCAGATGCTGCGTAAGGGTGAGATCATCGACGGTGGGGATTCCGAGTTCCTGGAAAGCGAACAGGTGGAAGTGGCCCGGGTCAAGATTGCCAACCGCAAGCTGGAAGCCGAAGGCAAGCGTCCGGCCACCTATCGCCGTGTGCTGATGGGTATCACCAAGGCGTCTCTGAACACCGAGTCCTTCATCTCTGCGGCCTCATTCCAGGAGACCACACGGGTGCTGACCGAAGCGGCCGTTTCCGGCAAGATCGACGATCTGCGCGGTCTGAAGGAGAACGTCATCGTGGGTCGTCTGATCCCGGCGGGTACAGGCTTTGCCTACCACCAGAGCCGTCATCAGAAACGCAAGGCTGCCCTGGAGCAACAGGCTGTGCCGCACGTGACCGCCGACGAGGCCGAGCAGAACCTGGCGGATCTGCTCAACGCCGCCGGCAGCTTCGACGGCGAATAAGCACGTCGTTGCATGCCGACACTAAGATAAAGGGCCCTTCGGGGCCCTTTTTGCTATCTGGGTTCATGCGTTTGCCATGGCAATGGGGTAGATTGACTCCCTGCGGTGTTGACCTGGCAATCGGTTGAGTCGATTGTTGCTGTCGGTTTTTACCGTTATGCATAAGTGTGTGGTCAGTCTACTATGAACCCGTCGAATCCCTCACGGTCTGAGGGTTCTTTACCAAGGAGCGAACCATGTCTACCTACATCAACACTGAAGTAAAGCCCTTTACCGCCACCGCCTACCACAATGGTCAATTCATCCAGGTTTCCGACGCTGACCTGAAGGGCAAGTGGTCTGTCGTGTTTTTCTACCCGGCTGACTTCACCTTCGTTTGCCCCACCGAACTGGGCGATCTGGCTGACAACTATGCCGAATTCCAGAAGCTGGGCGTGGAAATCTACTCCGTCTCCACCGACACCCACTTCACCCACAAGGCTTGGCACGACACCTCTGACACCATCAAGAAGATCCAGTACCCCATGATCGGTGACCCGACTGGCGTCATCACCCGCAACTTCGGCGTGATGATCGAAGAAGCCGGTCTGGCTGACCGCGGTACCTTCGTCATCGATCCGGAAGGCAAGATCCAGATCGTGGAAATCAATGCCGGCGGGATCGGCCGTGACGCCCTGGAACTGCTGCGCAAGGTGAAGGCGGCTCAATACGTGGCTTCTCACCCGGGCGAAGTGTGCCCCGCCAAGTGGAAGGAAGGCGACGCCACTCTGGCTCCGTCTCTGGACCTGGTCGGCAAGATCTAAGCCACTGCCAAACCATGTCGAGGCCGGCGCAAGCCGGCCTTTTACCAACAGATCTAAGGACACGCCATGTTAGACAGCAATCTGAAACAGCAACTGGATACCTATCTGAACTACATTGTGACCCCGATTGAGCTCAGCGTGTCCGGTAATGATCAAGCCAAGTCCGCTGAATTGCAGGCCCTCGCCGAAGAGGTTGCCGGTATGTCAGCCAAAATTTCTCTCAAGGTGGGTAATGCCCCGCGGCAACCGACCCTGAGCGTGGCGGCCGCCGGCCAGGCACCGCGCGTGCACTTTGCCGGTATTCCCATGGGCCACGAGTTCACCTCCCTGGTGCTGGCGCTGCTGCAAAGTGGTGGTCACCCGTCCAAGGCCGATCCGGCACTGCTGGAGCAGATTCGTCAGCTCAAGGGCGAGTTCCACTTCGAGACCTATATCTCGCTGTCCTGTCAGAATTGCCCGGACGTGGTCCAGGCGCTGAACCTGATGGCGACCCTGAATCCCAACATCACCCACACCATGATCGATGGGGCCCTGTTCCAGGACGAGGTGAATGCCCGTCAGATCATGGCGGTGCCCAATGTTTACCTCAACGGCGAGCCCTTCGGTCAAGGCCGCATGACGCTGCCTGAGATCGTCGGCAAGCTGGATACCGGTGCGGCCGAACGCAAGGCCGCCGAGCTGAGCGAAAAGGCCCCCTACGACATGCTGATCGTGGGTGGCGGCCCGGCCGGCGCGGCTGCCGCCATCTATGCCGCGCGCAAGGGGATCCGCACCGGCCTGGTGGCTGAGCGCTTCGGTGGTCAGGTGATGGATACCGTGGGCATCGAAAACTTCATCTCGGTGCCCTATACCGAAGGCCCCAAGCTTTCCGCCAGCCTGGAGCAACATGTGCGCCAATATGGCGTGGATATCATCACGGAGCAGCGGGTGGCCAAGCTGACCCGCGCCGATCAGGTCGAGCTGGATCTGGTGAGTGGCGCCAAGCTCAAGAGCCGGGCCGTGGTGCTGGCCACCGGCGCCCGCTGGCGGGAGCTGAACGTCCCCGGCGAGGCCGAGTACCGTACCAAGGGCGTAGCCTACTGCCCCCACTGCGACGGTCCCTTCTTCAAGGGCAAGAAGGTCGCGGTGATCGGCGGCGGTAACTCCGGCATCGAGGCGGCCATCGATCTGGCCGGCATCGTCGAGCATGTGACCGTGGTGGAGTTTGCCGACACCCTGCGGGCCGACGAGGTACTGCAGAAGAAAGCGCGCTCCTTGCCGAACGTTGACATCATCCTCAATGCCCAGACCACGGAAGTGATCGGGGATGGCAGCAAGGTGGTGGGGCTGGCCTATAAGGACCGCAGCAGCGGCGAGGTCAAACAGCTGGAGCTGGCGGGTATCTTCGTGCAGATCGGCCTGGTGCCCAACACCGAATGGTTGAAGGAGAGCGACATCAGCCTGACCCGCTTTGGCGAGATCGAGATCGATGCCAAGGGCGCCACCTCCATGCCTGGGGTGTTTGCTGCCGGGGACGCCACCACGGTGCCCTTCAAGCAGATCATCATCTCCATGGGCAGCGGTGCGACGGCAGCGCTGGGGGCCTTCGACTACCTGATCCGCACCTCGGTTTAAGCCTCAGCCCGCATCATCAGAACCACCCTGCGGGGTGGTTCTTTGTTTTTGAGCCCTTGCGCTCCCGGCGGGGGTTTTATACCTTGCTGGGGTTTGGCCCGTTGGGCCCCATCCGTCATGCAAGGAGTCAAGGATGCAAAAGCAGGTTATCAACACCCCCGCCGCCCCCGCTGCCATCGGTCCCTACGTGCAGGCCACCCGGGTTGGCGATCTCATCTTCACCTCAGGCCAGATCCCGCTGATTCCCGAGACCATGACCCTGGTGGAAGGGGATATCCGTGCCCAGGCTGAACAGGTGATGAAGAACCTGCTGGCCATCCTGGTGGCGGCCGGCGCCAGCGCCGACACCGTCATCAAGACCACCTGCTTCCTCAAGGACATGAACGATTTCGGCCCCTTCAACGAGGTCTATGCCCAGTACTTTGGTGAAGCGGCACCGGCGCGTTCTTGCGTCGAGGTGGCCCGACTACCCAAGGATGTGCTGGTAGAAGTTGAAGCCATCGCCCACCTGGCCTAAATCATGTCCGCACTGCGCTTTGCCCTGCTGGTGCAGGGGCCCCCTTATGGCTGCGAGGCCTCGGCCCAGGCCTTGCTGTTCGCTCAGGCCCTGCTGGCGCGTGGCCATCGTCTTAGCCAAGTGTTCTTCTACCAAGGCGGGGTGTATAACGCCAACGGCTATGTCTGTCCCGCCTCGGACGAAGTCGATCTGGTTGCGCAGTGGCGGGCGTTGGCACTGGCGCAGGGGATCTGCCTGGATGTCTGTGTGGCGGCGGCACAGCGCCGTGGTGTGCTGGATGCCGCAGAGGCCCAGGAGGCCGGCAAGATAGGGCATAATCTGTCGGCTCCCTTCGTATTGAGCGGCTTGGGGCAGCTGGCCGAGGCGGCCTTGTCTGCCGATCGTCTGGTGCAGTTCTAGGAGGGGCGATGAACAAGATTGCCTTCGTGTTTCGTACCGCCCCCCATGGCCGCGCCACGGGGCGGGAGGGGCTGGATGCCCTGCTGGCCACCTCGGCGTTCAGCGAGGATCTGGCGGTGTTCTTCGTCGAGGATGGCCTCTATCAGCTGTTGCCGGAGCAGGCGCCGGCTCAGGTGCTGAGCCGGGATCACGCACCCTCCTTCAAACTGCTGCCCTTGTATGACATAGAGCAGATCTATTTTTGCCAGGACAGCCTGACGGCCCGTGGCCTGGCGGCCGATAGCCTGCTGATCCCGGGCCAGCCCTTGGCGGCGAAGGCCCTGGCCGACACCCTGGCGCAATATCCGGTGCGCCTGATGTTTTAGGAGAGGCCATGCTCTATCACATCATTCATTCCCCCTTCGAACAGTGTTCCCTGGCCCAGTGCCTGACACGGCTGCGTCCTGGGCAGGATCGGCTGCTGCTTAGCCGCGATGCCGTGATTGCGGCCGCCTCACCTCACTGGCAGGCACAACTGGCCGCCCTGGCGGTTCCCGTCTATGTTTTGGCGGAGGATCTGGCTGCCCGTGGGCTGAATGCCGGGGTGGGGGAGGTCATCGACATGGCGGGCTTCGTTGAGCTGGTGGCCCAGCAGGGCAATCCCCTGCTGTGGGGCTAGATCATCAAGGCGTCATTTTGCTCCGCTAGAGTCCCCTGCCACTCCGTTCAGGCACTGTCTGTGAGCCAGGTTGTCTAAATCTTGACTCATGGGGTTGAGGAGCATAGAATTTCGCGTCCCCGTCTCTGCGGGGAGGATTTTTCACATGTTTGTAAATTTGTAAAGCTAATATCAGGAGCTTTTTAATGGCAACTATTAACCAGCTGGTTCGCAAGCCGCGCGTTAAGCAAGTTGTGAAAAGCAACGTTCCTGCGCTGGAAGCGTGCCCTCAGAAGCGTGGCGTTTGTACCCGTGTGTACACCACCACTCCGAAGAAGCCGAACTCAGCGCTGCGTAAGGTTTGCCGTGTCCGTTTGACCAACGGTTACGAAGTCACTTCTTACATCGGTGGCGAAGGCCACAACCTGCAAGAGCACAGTGTTGTGCTGATCCGTGGTGGTCGTGTTAAGGACCTTCCCGGTGTTCGTTATCACACCGTTCGTGGTGCCCTGGACTGTTCTGGCGTGAAAGACCGCAAGCAATCCCGCTCCAAGTACGGCGTGAAGAAGCCTAAGGCTTAATGGATTCCCGTTAAGTAAGGCCAAACGATCATTCGTTTAGTTAGAAATCTATTTCTAGTTTTGGGTAAAACCTGAAGTTACGGAGAATTCAAAATGCCAAGACGTCGCGTTGTTGGTCAGCGTAAAATCCTGCCGGATCCCAAGTTCGGATCTGAACTGCTGGCTAAGTTCATTAACGTCGTAATGGTAGACGGCAAGAAGTCCGTCTCCGAAGCCATCGTGTATGGCGCCCTGGATATCATTTCCCAGAAGAGTGGCAAGGATCACCTGACCACCTTCGAAGAAGCCCTGGATCATATCCGTCCGACCGTCGAAGTTAAGTCTCGTCGGGTTGGTGGTTCCACTTACCAAGTTCCGGTCGAAGTTCGTCCGGTACGTCGCAATGCCCTGGCTATGCGCTGGTTGGTTGAAGCTGCCCGCAAACGTGGTGAAAAATCTATGGCTCAGCGCCTGGCCGGCGAACTGCTGGACGCCGCTGACAACAAGGGTGCTGCGGTCAAGAAGCGTGAAGACGTGCACCGTATGGCGGAAGCGAACAAGGCCTTCGCTCACTACCGCTGGTAATCCCGCTGTGCAGGCCCTCGGGTCTGCACATATTTTCATTATCTAAGGCACAACCTTAGTAAGAGGATAGCTATCGTGGCTCGTTCAACACCCATTGAGCGCTACCGTAATATCGGTATCTCCGCTCACATCGACGCCGGTAAGACTACCACTACCGAACGTATCCTGTTCTACACCGGTGTTAACCACAAGATCGGTGAAGTGCATGATGGCGCCGCCACCATGGACTGGATGGAGCAAGAGCAAGAGCGTGGTATTACCATCACCTCCGCCGCTACCACCTGTTTCTGGAGTGGTATGGGCAAGCAGTTCCAACCGCACCGCATCAACATCATCGATACCCCCGGTCACGTTGACTTCACCATCGAAGTAGAACGTTCCATGCGGGTACTGGACGGCGCCGTCATGGTGTACTGTGCCGTAGGTGGTGTGCAGCCCCAATCCGAAACCGTATGGCGTCAGGCCAACAAGTACAAGGTTCCGCGTATCGCCTTCATCAACAAGATGGACCGTACCGGTGCCAACTTCCTGCGCGCGGTTGAACAGATCAAGACTCGTCTGAAGGGTAACGCCGTTCCCCTGCAGCTGCCGATTGGCGCCGAAGAAAACTTCAAGGGCGTCATCGACCTGATCAAGATGAAGGCCATCAACTGGAATGAAGCCGACCAAGGCACCACCTTCGAATACGAAGACATTCCGGCTGAGCTGCAAGCCGCTGCCGAAGAGTGGCACCAGAACCTGGTTGAAGCCGCTGCCGAAGCCTCTGAAGAGCTGATGGAAAAGTACCTCGGCGGTGAAGAGATGACCGAGGTCGAGCTGAAGGGCGCTCTGCGTCAACGCGTTCTGAACAACGAAATCATCCTGGTTACCTGTGGTTCTGCGTTCAAGAACAAGGGTGTTCAGGCGATGCTGGACGCCGTTATCGAGTTCCTGCCTGCGCCGATCGACGTACCTGCTATCGCCGGTCAACTGGACGATGGTACTCCGGCTGAGCGTCACCCGAGCGATGATGAGCCTTTCTCCGCTCTGGCGTTCAAGATCGCTACCGACCCGTTCGTGGGTAACCTGACCTTCTTCCGCTGCTACTCCGGTGTGGTTAACTCCGGCGACAGCGTGCTGAACTCCGTCAAGGGCAAGCGCGATCGTATCGGCCGTATCGTACAGATGCACGCCAACAAGCGTGAAGAAATCAAGGAAGTTCGTGCCGGTGACATCGCCGCGGCTATCGGTCTGAAGGACGTCACCACCGGTGACACCCTGTGTGCCGAATCCTCTCCGATAATCCTGGAACGGATGGAATTCCCTGAGCCGGTAATCTCCGTGGCCGTTGAGCCCAAGACCAAGGCTGACCAAGAGAAGATGGGCCTGGCCCTGGGCCGTCTGGCTCAGGAAGACCCCTCCTTCCGCGTATGGACCGACGAAGAATCAGGCCAGACCATCATCGCCGGTATGGGCGAGCTGCACCTGGAAATCATCGTTGACCGTATGAAGCGTGAGTTCAAGGTAGAAGCCAACGTCGGTAAGCCGCAGGTTGCCTACCGCGAAACCATCCGTGCCAAGGCGGCTGACATCACTGGTAAGCACGCCAAGCAATCCGGTGGTCGTGGTCAGTTCGGTCACGTGGTGATCGACATGTACCCGCTGGAAGAAGGCAAGGGCTACGAATTCGTCAACGACATCAAGGGTGGTGTGATTCCTGGTGAATTCATCCCCGGCGTTGACAAGGGTATCCAAGAGCAGCTGAAGTCTGGTCCGCTGGCCGGTTATCCGGTGGTGGATCTGGGTGTTCGTCTGCACTTCGGTTCTTACCACGATGTGGACTCTTCCGAGCTGGCGTTTAAGATCGCCGCCTCTCTGGCCTTTAAGGCCGGCTTCATGCAAGCACAACCTGTGCTGCTCGAGCCGCTGATGAAGGTGGAAGTGGAAACTCCGGAAGACTACATGGGTGACGTAATCGGCGACTTGAACCGTCGTCGTGGCATGGTAGAAGGCATGGAAGACGGCCCCTCTGGCAAGATCGTTCGTGCCATGGTGCCGTTGGCTGAAATGTTCGGTTATGCAACCGATCTGCGTTCTGCCACCCAAGGCCGTGCTTCCTACTCCATGGAGTTCGGTAAGTACGCTGAAACGCCTAACAACATCGCCCAAACCGTGATTGAAGCGCGTAAAGCCAAGTAATCCCAAGTAATCAATGCCGCCCGCCCAAGGTGGGCGGTAATTAACCTAGGAAGGACAACGTCGTGTCTAAAGAAAAGTTTGAACGTACAAAACCCCACCTCAACGTAGGCACCATCGGCCACGTTGACCACGGTAAGACCACCCTGACCGCTGCCATCACCGCTGTACTGGCTAAGACCTACGGTGGTAAGGCCTTCGCCTTCGACCAAATCGATAAGGCGCCGGAAGAAAAGGCTCGTGGTATCACCATCAACACCTCTCACGTAGAATACGACACCCCGACCCGTCACTACGCGCACGTAGACTGCCCGGGCCACGCCGACTACGTTAAGAACATGATCACCGGTGCTGCTCAGATGGACGGCGCTATCCTGGTAGTAGCTGCCACCGACGGCCCGATGCCGCAAACCCGTGAGCACATCCTGCTGGGCCGCCAAGTAGGCGTACCGTACATCATCGTGTTCCTGAACAAGTGCGACATGGTTGATGACGAAGAGCTGCTGGACCTGGTAGAAATGGAAGTTCGCGAACTGCTGAGCGAATACGACTTCCCGGGCGACGACACTCCGGTGATCCGTGGTTCCGCGCTGAAGGCGCTGGAAGGCGATGCCGAGTGGGAAAAGAAGGTTATCGAGCTGGCTGAGGCCCTGGATAGCTACATCCCCGAGCCGGAGCGTGCCATCGACATGCCGTTCCTGATGCCGATCGAAGACGTATTCTCCATCGCTGGTCGTGGTACCGTAGTTACCGGCCGTGTAGAGCGCGGTATCGTGAAGGTAGGTGAAGAAGTTGCCATCGTAGGTATCAAGGACACCGCCAAGACCACCTGTACCGGCGTAGAAATGTTCCGCAAGCTGCTGGACGAAGGCCGTGCTGGTGAGAACGTAGGCGTGCTGCTGCGTGGTATCAAGCGTGAAGAAGTAGAGCGTGGCCAAGTACTGGCTAAGCCGAACACCATCACCCCGCACACCAAGTTTGAATCTGAAGTGTACGTACTGTCCAAGGAAGAAGGTGGTCGTCACACCCCGTTCTTCAAGGGCTACCGTCCGCAGTTCTACTTCCGTACCACCGACGTAACCGGCACCATCGAGCTGCCGGAAGGCGTGGAAATGGTTATGCCTGGCGATAACATCAAGATGGTAGTAACCCTGATCTGCCCGATCGCGATGGACGAAGGTCTGCGTTTCGCAATCCGTGAAGGTGGCCGTACCGTCGGCGCCGGCGTGGTTGCTCGCGTTATCGAGTAATATCGATTCGCGAAAGTGAAAAAGGGCGGCCCCAGGCCGCCCTTTTTTTATCCCGGCGATTGCGGGGGCGGGGTCAATCTGGTACCAAGATGACACGCTTTTCACAAGGAGTCTTACATGCAAGCGATGGTCAATCGTGAGATGCCGGCCCACAAGCGGGTGGCGCTGGTGGCACACGATCACAAGAAGATGGATCTGGTTCGCTGGGTCAAGCGGCGCAGCGAGCAGCTCAAGCTGCATCACCTGTATGCCACCGGTACCACGGGCAGCATATTGAGCAAGGAAGCGGGCCTGCCCATCACCTGCCTGTTCTCCGGCCCCATGGGCGGCGATCAGCAGCTCGGCGCTCTGATCGCCGAAGGCAAGATCGATGTGCTGATCTTCTTCTGGGATCCCCTGAACGCCGTGCCCCACGACCCGGACGTCAAGGCGTTGCTGCGTCTGGCGGCGGTGTGGAACATCCCCATGGCCACCAATGAGGCCACCGCCGATTTTCTGATGGACTGTCCGCACATGGACCGCGCATTCGAAGTGGCGGTGCCCGACTATGCGGGTTATCTCAAGGCGCGGACCGAAAGCAAATAGTCCGTCCATCAGCCGTAACAAGCCAGTCGCCTGACTGGCTTTTTATTGGGTCGTTTTCGGCCATGCGAACCGCCTCGGCAGCATATTTGCGACCGGTGACATCAGGATTTGCTACCATGTGCGCCCTGACCGTTCTTGCTGACCGGGCCCTCTTCTTTTCTCTAGCATGGTGATCCCTATGACCTTTGCCGACTTCGCTCTCGACCCGCGTCTGCTTTCCAACCTGCAGGCCCTGGGCTACCAGCAGCCGACGGCCATCCAGCAGGCGGCCATGGCGCCGATCCTGGCGGGGCGGGATCTGCTGGCGGCGGCCCAGACCGGCACCGGCAAGACAGCGGCCTTCGTGCTGCCTATCCTGCAGCGGCTGCTGAACCCGGCCGCCACGCCGGCGGTGCGGGCCCTGATCCTGGTGCCCACCCGCGAGCTGGCCCAGCAGGTCCACCAGAGCGTCGAGCGCTATGGCGCCGGCTGTGGCATGCGGGCGGCGCTGGTCTATGGCGGCGTCAGCATCGCCGCCCAGTCTGAGGTGCTGCAGGCCGGGGTGGATCTCATCATCGCCACCCCGGGGCGCCTGCTGGATCACCTGCGCCAGGGGGTGGTCAGTCTGGCCGGGCTGGAGGTGCTGGTGTTCGACGAGGCCGACCGCATGCTGGACATGGGCTTTGCCGACGAGATCAACGCCCTGCTGGCCCAGCTGCCCGACGAGCGCCAGACCCTGCTGTTCTCCGCCACCTTCGGCGAAGCCGTCTATGCCCTGGCCCGGGCGCGACTGCGGGAGCCCCTGCGCATCGAGGCGGCGCCGGCCAACACGGCGGCGGCGCCTATCGAGCAGCGGGTCTATGTGGTGGATGCCGAGCGCAAGGCAGAGCTTATCGCCCACCTGATCCAGACCCAGGGCTGTCGGCCTGTGCTGATCTTCAGCCGTACCCGGCAGGGCTGCGATCAGCTGGCCAAGGCCTTGAGTGCTCGCCAGATCGCCGCCCAGGCCCTGCACGGCGATCTCTCCCAGGCCGCCCGGGAGCAGGTGCTGCAGGCATTTCGCGACGGTCAGTTGCAGGCGCTCATCGCCACCGATGTGGCGGCCCGCGGCCTGGATATTCCGGATCTCCAGTATGTCATCAACCTGGAGCTGCCATTCCAGCCGGAGGATTACGTGCACCGCATCGGTCGCACCGGCCGGGCCGGCAAGGCGGGGCTGGCCATCACCCTGTTCAGCGTCGAGGACAGCGTGTTGCTCGAAGAGGTGGAGGCGGTGCTCAATACCCGGCTGCCCCAGCAGTGGTGCCCGGGCTTCGAGCCGGATCTGACCCGCACCGCTCCCGCGCCACGCCGCCACGGCAAGGCGGCACAGAAGCAGCGCGCCAAGCAGCGGGCTCTGGGGAGCAAGGGACGCCGCCGCTAGCCCTATGCTATGGTCTATTCCCTTTGATTGATGCCGTCACCCTGTTGCTGGAGTCTAGAGATGCGTGCCGCCGATTATTGCCGACTGTTGCTACTTGCCGCCATATGGGGCGCCAGCTTTCTGTTTATGCGCATCGCCGCGCCGGCGCTGGGGGCCATCAACACCGCCTTCCTGCGGGTGCTGTTTGCCAGCCTGGGGCTGAGCCTGCTGGTGCTGGTGATCCGGCGGCGTATCGATTTTGCCGACAAGCTGCCGGTGGCCCTGCTGCTGGGCATCATCAACTCCGGCCTGCCGTTTCTGATGTATTGCCTGGCGGCCAAATGGCTGCCTGCCGGCTATTCCGCCATCTTGAATGCCACCACCCCCCTGATGGGCGTAGCCATCGGCAGTCTGTTCTTTGGTGAGCAGCTGACCCTGAAAAAGAGCGGCGGCGTCGTGCTGGGGCTGATGGGGGTCATGCTGATCACCACCCGGGGACAAATGGCGTTGTCGCTGGTCACCTTGCAGGGGATCCTCGCCTGCCTGCTGGCCACCGCCTGCTATGGCCTGGCCGGCTTCTTAACCCGCCGCTGGGTCGGCCAGCGTGGAGGGCTCGATCCCATGCAGCTGGCCCTGGGCACCCAGATCGGCGCCAGCCTGTTCCTGCTGCCCTTCTTTGCCTACAGCCAGGTCACCAGCCCCCTGCCTGACTGGAACCTGCCGGCGGCCTGGTTCAGCGTCGTGGCGGTGGGCCTGCTCTGTACGGCGGTGGCCTACATCCTCTACTTTCGCCTGCTCCACGACATAGGCCCGCTGCGCTCCCTGACCGTCACCTTCCTGATCCCTCCGTTCGGTATCTTCTGGGGTTATCTGGTGCTGGGGGAAAGCCTCAACTCCGGCTTTGTGTTCGGCGCCCTGGTGATCGGCGTGGCCACCTGGCTGGTGCTGAGCCCTAGCACGCGTTCGCCGCGCTAGGGGCCGCTACTCAGCTCAGCGCCGGCTGGAGCAAGGCCTGCAGCCAGGTCATGAAGCGGCGCACCCGCACCGGCAGATGCCGTCGATTGGCGTACAGCAGGGACACCGGCAGGGGGGCGGGCAGGTGATCCGGCAGTATCTCCACCAGGTCGCCGCTATCGAGCCAGCGCTGCACACCCCGTCTGGGCACCTGAATGATGCCGAGTCCGGCCAGCGCCGCCTGCCGATAGGCATCGGAGTTATTCACCGTCACACTGCCCGGCACCGTCAGTCGCTGCGGCTGCCCCTCGGCGTCTTGGTATTCAAAGCCGGCCGGTCGGCTGCCGAGGGACTGGGCATAGTGCACCAGCTGGTGACTGGCCAGCTCCTCGGGGCCCTGCGGCAGACCATGGCGCTCCAGGTAGGCCGGGCTGGCACAATTAATCTGCGCCATCTGGCCGAGGGGCAGGGCAATCATCCCCTGATCATGGACATTTCCCACCCGCACCACGCAATCAAAGCCCTCGCGCACCATGTCCACCCGGCGGTCTGTGCTGCTCAGCTCCATCTCCAGCTGGGGGTGACGCCGCAAAAACGCCGGCAGGGCGGGGATCACCAGGGTGCGGGCCAGGGCCAACGGCATGTCCACCCTGAGCCGGCCGCGCAGCGGCTGATCCTCCTCGCGGCTGAACCAGGTGGTCAGCTCCTCCATGTCTGCCAGCAGATCCTGGCAGCGCTCGTAAAACAGCTGGCCGTCCTGCGTCATCTGTACCTTGCGGGTGGTGCGGTGCAGCAGACGGGTGCCCAGCTGCTCCTCCAATTGGCGTACCGCATTCGAGACACTGGCCTTGAGCATGCCGAGGTTGTCGGCGGCCTGGGTGAAGCTGCCGAGTTTCGCCACCTGCACATAGACACGCATGGCCTGCAACTGATCCATGATGACTCCAACTGTCAAAAGCTGGTGAACAATCTAACAAAGTTAGACGGATTTATCGCCAACCTGAAATCAATAGACTTGGGGTAACGGGAGAGGGCTCCCGAACTACCGCGAGGAACCTGATGATGGATAGCAAGCGCAAGATTGTTCTGATCACCGGCGGCGGCCGTGGCCTGGGGCGTAGCATGGCGCTGCGGCTGGCGCAAGGCGGCCGGGACCTGATACTCACCTACCATAGCCGCCGCGACGAGGCCGAATCGACCGCCGCCGAGGCCCGGGCTCTGGGCGCCCAGGTGGCCGTGCTGCCACTGGATGTGGGCGACAGCCGCCGCTTTGTCGAGTTCGCCGCCGCGGTGCGCGCCCTGCTGGCGGATCAATGGCAGCGCCAGCGCTTCGATGCCCTGGTGAACAACGCCGGCGTCGGTCTGCATGCGCCCTTCGTCGACACCATGGAGGCGCAGTTTGACGAGCTGTTCCGCATCCACCTGAAGGCGCCCTATTTCCTGACCCAGGCCCTGCTACCGCAACTGGCCGACGGTGGCCGTATTCTGAATATCTCCAGCGGGCTGGCGCGCTTCTCCCTGCCGGGATCCTCCGCCTACGCGGTGATGAAGGGTGGTGTGGAGGTGCTGAGCCGTTATCTGGCTCGGGAGCTGGGGGCGCGGGGCATCTCGGTCAACACACTGGCGCCGGGCGCCATCGCCACCGATTTTGGCAATGGCCTGGTGCGGGATAATCCGGCGGTGAACCAGTTTGTCGCCGCCCAGACGGCCCTGGGCCGGGCCGGCCTGCCGGAGGACATCGGCCCCGTGGTGGCCGCCCTGCTGGCCGATGACAACCACTGGATCACCGGCCAGCGCATCGAAGCCTCCGGCGGCATGTTCCTGTAACCTGCCCCTACCAAGCCACCTGCCAAGCAGGTGGTTTGGCTTTGGTGTATGCAGGAGTGTGCCAAGGATCGTAGGGGCGATTAGCAGAGCGTAATCGCCCATATAAATACAAAGCCAATGATGGGATCTGTTTTAAATCGCACCTGCCTATCCACACGCTCACGCCAACAAGGCTCGTCTAACTATTGTTTCGCCTGCTGTGCGGGCGATTACGCTGCGCCAATCGCCCCTACATGCTGTTTCCCCGCTAAGCGGCTGACCAATGGCGCAACGGCGCCGGCGTCACCCGACCGCGCCAGATAAAAAACCACCTGCTTTCAGGTGGTTTTTAATGTGCTGATAGCGCCAATCCGGCATAGCGAACGCCGGATTGGCCTCAGCCCAGCGCCGGTGTCCGTGGCGGCACCAGCCGCTTGCTGCCGGTGGCCTCGAAGGCCGCGCCAAAGCGCAGCAGGTTGTTGTCGTCATAGGCGCGGCCGGCGAAGGTCAGGCCCACCGGCATGCCGATATCGGCCATCACCCCCATGGGGACTGTGACGGTCGGTACGCCGAGATGGCGGATGGCCAGGTTGCCGTTGGCCACCCAGACGCCGTTGCTCCAGGCGATATCGGCGGAGGCGGGGTTCACATCCGCATCGGCCGGGGCGACGTCGGCCACCGTGGGGAACAGCACGGCGTCGAGCCTCAGCTCATCCATCCACTCCTCCAAGTCCAGCTTGCGGGTCTGCTCCAGGCCCCGCAGGCCGTCCGGCACGCTGGCAATCTCGTTCCACGGCGTGAGGCCGCGCTGGGCCATCTTGACGTATTCGTCCATGCCGGCGGCCAGATCCCCCTCGCGGTTCGGCAAGGTGCCGGGGTCGTGGGGGAAGATCTGCGGCCCGTCCACATCCTCAAGCTTGTTGAGCTTGGGATCGCCGTTGGCCCGCAGGAAGTCGTCGAACGCCCAGCCGGAGAGCTCCCACAGCTCGTCCTGCAAAAACTCAGGCGAGACGATGCCGCGGTTAAATACCGTGGGGGCGCCGGGTCTGTCCCCTTCGCAGTTGGAGACCAGGGGGAAGTCCACCTCGATGACCTCGGCGCCGGCGGCTTCCAGGGCCTGGCGGGCTTGCTCCCACAGGGCGATCACCGAGGCGCGGGTCTGGATGCGCTGACCGGTGGGGCCGCCGATGCCGGGATGCTCGCTGGTGCCGGCCAGTTCATCCTGGTTGATGAACATGCGTGGCACGCCGAAGCGCTTGCCCTTCAGGCTCTCTGCGTTGGCTGCCAGTTCCAGATAGGAGGCCGGACGCACCTCGGAAGCCTTGGGGATCGGCACCCAGGGCTGCATGCGCCAGAGATCGCCGCGGGTCTCGACGTCGTCGGCCACCACCACATCCAGCACCTCCAACAGGTCGGCCATGGTGCGGGCGTAGGGCACCACCACGTCCATGGTGGGGGTCAGGGGCCAGTTGCCGCGTACCGAGATGACACCGCGGGAGGGGGTGTAGGCGCACAGGCCGTTGTTGGAGGCCGGGCCCCGGCCGCTGGACCAGGTCTCTTCGGCCAGGCCGAAGGCGCAGAAGCTGGCGGCGGTGGCGGTGCCGGCGCCGTTGGAGGAGCCGGAGGCAAAGGGGGCGGTCAGGTAGTCGGCGTTATAGGGGCTCTCGGCCCGGCCATAGACGCCGCGCTGCATGCCGCCGTTGGCCATGGGCGGCATGTTGGTCTTGCCCAGGCAGATGGCGCCGGCGGCCCGCAGCCGTTCTATGGTGAAGGCATCGCGCTGGGCCACCAGATCCTTGAAGGCCGGGCTGCCGGAGGCGGCGGTCAGCCCCTTGACCAGGTAGCTGTCCTTGGCGGTGTAGGGGATGCCGTCCAGCGGCCCCAGGGTCTCGCCGCGGGCGCGGCGCGCATCGGAGGCTTCGGCCTCTTTCAGCGCATCGGGATTGGGCACCACGACCGCGTTGAGTTTGGTGGCGGTCGCGGGGCCATCATAGGCCGCGATGCGGGCCTGATAGGCCTGCACCAGTTCGACCGCCGTGGTGCGGCCGGATTCGAGCGCGGCACGCAGCTCGGCGATGGATACTTCGGTCACTTCGATCATGCTGGACCTCCAAAAAACGGTGACGGTTTGGCGATGGCCGTGCCACAGGGCAAGCCTCGCCGTGATGGCGGGGCCGGGGAGCGCGCTTAGGGACGCTCTCTCCCGGCCGTGCAGCGATACCCCTCCAACGGGGTTAGCCGCCGTGGCTTACTGGCCGCTGGGGATCTGCTGGGTGATGCAGTGGATGTTGCCGCCGCCCAGCAGGATTTCCCGGCCCGGGATGCCCACGACGGTATGGTCGGGGAAGATCTCCTCGAGCTTGGCCTGGGCCAGCGCGTCCGTCTTGGGATCCAGCAACGGGTAGATGATGCGGTCGTTGGTGATGAGGAAGTTGACATAGGAGCCCGCCAGCCGGTGACCGGACTCGCGGGGCACGCCGCTGCCGTCGATCACGCCTTGCGCCTCTTCCTCGCTGCAGTACAGGGGACCCGGTTGCGGAATGAGCCAGATCTTGAGCTTGCGGCCCTGGGCGTCGGTGGCGTTCTGCAACACCTCCAGTGCCGCCTTGGAGCGGGGGTACTGGGGATCCTGCTCGTCATCGGTCCAGGTCAGCAGCACCTCGCCGGGGCGCACGAAGCAGGCCATGTTGTCGATGTGGCCGTCGGTCTCGTCCAGGTAGGTGCCGTCCTGCAGCCAGATCACCTTGCGGATGCCCAGGTAATCCTGCAGGTGCTGCTCGATCTGCGCCTTGCTCAGGTGCGGATTGCGGTTGACGTTGAGCAGGCACTCGGCGGTGGTCAGGCAGGTGCCTTCACCGTCCACGTGGATGGAGCCGCCTTCGAGGATGAGCGGCGCCTGGTAGCGGTCGAAACCGTGGGTCGCCAACATCTGGCGGGCCACCAGCTCGTCCTGATCCCAGGGGAAGTAGAGGCCGCCGTTGTGGCCGCCCCAGGCATTGAAGCCCCAGTCCACGCCACGGCGTTCACCGGCGGCGTTGATCAGCACGGTCGGGCCTGTATCCCGGGCCCAGCAGTCGTCGCTGTTCATCTCCACCAGGGTGACGGCGGCGGGCATGATCTCCCGGGCCTGCTCCATAAACCGGGCGGGGACGCCCATAAACACCGGGGTGGCTCCACCGATGGCCTTGGCCAGCTGGGCGAAGGTGGCCTGGGCGTAACGGCCGGCCTCCCGCCAGTTGTCCGGGCGGTACGGCCAAATCATCCACACCGCCTGTTGCGGCGCCCACTCGGCGGGCATAAAGAAACCATCGGCGGCAGGCAGGCTGCTCAAAAGTTTGCTCATTACAGACTCCTCGCGCTGGCAGACGGGCTGCCAGAACAGCGGTAACGGGCGGGCCTGGGCCCACCACTGGGTTAGATGGACTGGCTTAACTCAACCAGTGGCGTTCGAGAGCGATACCTTGACGGACGATCGGCAACCCCAGGCCGAGTGCGACTGGGCGAGGGTCAGAACCGGTATGCATCAGTGATCTGCAGTGTAGAAACTTGTGCCATCATCCATCAAATGAATATTATTAATTGCCTTATTCACCTATGGAATGATGATGAAGCTGCACCAGCTCGATCTGAATTTGCTGCTGGCCTTTGACGCCTTGATGCAGGAGCGCAACGTTACCCGGGCGGCGGCGCGCCTCTTTATCAGCCAGCCGGCCATGAGCCATGCCTTGAACCGGTTGCGGCGCTTCTTCGACGATCCTCTGCTGGTGCGCACCCCCCAGGGCATGCTGCCCACACCGCGGGCCCAGGGGTTGCATCAGGGGGTACGCCAGGCCCTGCTGCTGCTGGAGCAGCAGCTGACCACGCCGGAGGTGTTCGATCCGCAAACCAGCCAGCGGCGCTTCGTCATCAGCACCACCGACTATGTGGAGTGTGTGCTGATCCCGCCACTCATCGCCCGGCTGCGGCAACTGGCGCCCGGGGTGCATATCGAGATCGAGATCTTGCGGGATCGCCTGCCGGAGGCCGAGCTGGCCGAGGGGAGTATCGATCTGGTGCTGGGGTTTGATGAGTACATGCAGGTGCCGCCCCACCTGAGCCGCGAAACCTGGCTGACCGAGCCCTTGAGCGGCCTGGTGCGGCGGGATCACCCGCAGATAGGGGCGGCGTTGAGCCTGGACGCGCTCATCGAGGCGCCCCACGTCTTTCACTCGCCCCTGGGCACCCGGGAGTCCATCGTCGATCAGTTTCTGGCCAGCCAGGGCTTGAGCCGCCGCATCTCGGTGAACAGTCAGAGTTATATGTCGGCGGCGGCCATCGTCAGCCAGACCGACTACCTGCTGGTGTTGCCGGCCAAGGTGGCCAGCCTGCTGGCGGCGGCCTGGCCGCTGCGCCAGGTGGCGCTGCCCAGCGCCATGCCCAGCTATCACCTCAACTGTGTCTGGCACCCGGTGCAGGATGCTCAGCCGGCCCTGCGCTGGCTCAAGGGGGTGATGCGGCAGCTGGTAGATTGCAGCTGACCTGTTAGATTTTTTATCAAATTGTTATATCAGCATTTTCTGCCGGTTACATCGCTGGGAACGTTCGATTTTTATCTCTGTTTGAGCCCGTTGGCATGCTTTTTTGAGCGGGACTCGCTCTGCTAAGATGTCCGAGGACTGAATGTTTATTGGCCAGGGGCAGGAGCAACGGCATGACATCCCAAACGCAGTCGGGACAGGAACGACACTTCTCGGATCAGCATAATCTCATCTCCACCACGGACCTGCAGAGCCGCATCACCTACGCCAATCCTCACTTCTGCGATATCGCCGGTTATCAGGCCGACGAGCTGGAAGGGGCTCTGCACAACATAGTGCGCCACGGGGACATGCCCGCCGCCGCCTTCAGCGATCTCTGGGCCCATATGAAGGCCAAGAAGAGCTGGATGGGGCTGGTGAAGAACCGCTGCAAGAACGGCGACTACTACTGGGTCAATGCCTATGTCACCCCCATCCTGGATGCCGATGGTCAGGTGCGCGAGTACCAGTCGGTGCGCAGCCGTCCCTCCCGCGACGAGGTGGCGCAAGCCGAGCGGCTGTATCAGGGCATACAGCAGGGCAAGCTGCCCCGCGCCCTGCGCTGGCCGGCCCTCAGGGTGGGCTGGCTGAACCAGATAATGGGGCTGAGTGCCATGCTGCTTACCGGGCTGGCCCTCTGGTTACCCCAGCAGTGGCCCCTGCTGTGTGGCGTGCTGGCAATCCTGCTGCTGCAGCTGGGCTTTGGCGCCTGGTGGTCCCGCAAGCTTAACCGCTTGGCCCTGGTGGCCCGGGAAGGGTTTGATACCGAGCTGACCCAGGTCATCTACACCGGACGGCGGGACGAGCTGGCGGCCATCGAGCTGGCGCTGCGCATGAAGCAGGCCGAGCTGCGGGCCGTGGTGGGCCGCACCGGCGATACCAGCGAGCTGATACTGCAGGAGGCCGAGGACGACAGAGCCAACATTCGCGGCATCACAGAGAAGCTGGAGAGCCAGTTGGCGGAGACGGATCAGCTGGCCACCGCCATCAATGAGATGAGTTCCTCCATCCGCGAGGTGGCGGGCAACGCCACCTCGGCCTCCGAGCTGGTGGAGCTGGCCCGCCAGACCTCGGCCCAGGGGCGGCAGAGTGTGGATACCACCATTGCCTCGGTCAACCGGCTGCATGATGAGCTGGAGCAGTCCAAGCAGGTGATCAACGAGCTGGCCACCAACAGCCGGCGCATCGACGGTATCCTGGAGGTGATCGACAGCATCGCCGGTCAGACCAACCTGCTGGCGCTCAATGCGGCCATCGAGGCGGCCCGGGCCGGCGAGGCCGGGCGCGGCTTTGCGGTGGTGGCGGACGAGATCCGCTCGCTGGCGCTGAAGACCCAGCGCTCCACCGAGGAGATACAGCAGATGATCCGCCAGCTGCAACAGTCTGCCGGGGTGGCGGTGGCCAGCATGGAGCAGGGGGCCGAGCGCTCCGAGGTGTGTCGGGATCAGGCGGTGGCCACCGGCAAGGTGCTCGAAGAGATCAACGTGATGCTGGATCAGGTCACCGATACCAGCCACCAGATCGCCAGTGCCGTGGCCCAGCAGGCCGATGTGACCGAAGAGATCAACCGCAACGTCCACAACATCCGCGGCCTGGCCGGCGATACCACCCGCAACAGCCACAAGGCGGTGGATCAGATCAGTCTGCTGGTGCATCGGCTGGAGGGCCTGGCCCGCTTGATCCAGCAGTTCCAGCGCTGAGTCGGGTGTGCCGGCCGAGGCTGGCACACCCTTTGCAATTCCCTGATCACTAGGCTCCTAACCGTCAGGGAAACATCATGAAACAGTGGAACACCTACTTTGGCCAATTTCGTTCACTCAACTGGCTGATGATCTGGTTGCTGCTTTGCAGCGGCGCCTTGTTGCTGCTGCCCCTGGAGCAGCTGGGTGAGCCGTTCGATGTCTGGCAGGCCCAAGTGACCCTACTGTTGTGGGCCGGCATGCTGGTGGCGCTCTCCTACTTTGTCAGCCAGGGGCTGCTCATCGGCTGGGACTGGCTGATTGGGCGCCTGCGCAGCCACTATCAGCAGGCCCGGCTGGAGAAGATGATCGCCTGCCTGGACTTTAACGAGAAGGCGGTGCTACGGGAGTTCATCTTTCAGCGCAAGAGCGTCATCAATTTGCCGGTCACCGAGCCGGCCGTCAAAAATCTGTTGGATGCCGGTGTGCTGACCTATGCCTACGGTAATCCGCATCTGGAGGACGACATCCAGATCAAGGCCCTGATGATCGCCTTGCCGGCGCGCCCCTACATCACCTATCGAGTGCTGGGTCTGAGCAAGGGCAAGATGAGCGACGAGCAGATCGAGTACATCATGAACGCCCGGCCCAAGTACGCCTCCAAGGGGGCTCATCGCTAAATAACCGTTCCGAAATGTAGATCACTTGTCCGGGGAAGAAGGGAACTCGGCGTCGTTTGTGCGATCTG